>CALWHB010000004.1 GCA_944380275.1 uncultured Christensenellaceae bacterium
AGCCGAGAGAATAGGTGATATTCTCACCCCAGGTAAGCCCTTTATTCAAAGCCTTGGAACTCATAACCTTCTCCTTTGACCTTATATTAAAATAATTTTAGCACACGCAACGCGCGTTTTTCAACAATATGCAAAAACAAATTAGTATAATTTTTTTGCTGTTTTGTATATATAAAAAGCTCAAAATGTTTATTTTTCTTTAAAAAAACGTAAATTAAGCACGCCGCAGCGTAACAAGTCGTACTCTGCGGCGCGAAACAGTCTTAATCGGTTTACGCACAATGCGTAAAAAACGTTGATTTTTCAGATTTTGTAAACGACAGCCTCAAAAGGACGTAATTTCCTGTTCCCAAGAGGAAGTACCTCGTCATAATTGCATATTTCAGCGTGTGCGTTCCTGCCTTTCCACTCTTCGGGCAATCTGAAATCCGCCTCTTTTCCTGTGAAATTGCAAACCACGGCGAGAGCATCCTTTCCCTTTCTGCGCTCATACACATAAAGTTTTTTGCTGTCTTTGTAAAACTCGTTGAACTCTCCGTCTATAACGAGTTCGTTCCCCAGGCGGTACTTTATAAGTCTTTTATAAAAGTTGAGGATACTGCCGGGGTCGCGGCTTTGCAGATTGACGTTTTTATATACATAATCCGGATTTACCGTCATCCACGGTTTTGCCCCCTCGACGCAGAATCCCGCATTTGCGTCGCCGCTCCATTGCATAGGCGTCCTCGCATGGTCGCGCGCCACTTTTGAAAGGGCTTTTCTTACTATCGGCAACGTAAAAGGCGCGTATTTCTTAAAACTCTTAAGCACGTTTACCGAAAGTACGTCTTCGTAAACGTCTTCCGCTTTCATAAACGCTCTTTCTCTGTCATCGCAGTTTTTGAGATAACCTGCCTCTTTCACCGGCAGATTTGTCATGCCTATCTCCTGTCCCTGATATACGAAAGGCACTCCCCTTTGCATATACAGAGCGACTGCAAGCATCTTTGCCGCCTCATCGAAATACCCCTTGCAATCATAGCCGACAAAACGGGGTATGCACCTGGGCTGGTCGTGATTTTCAAAAAACAACGTAGGCGTACACGTTTTTGGCAATGCTTGCCAGCGCGCAAAAATCTTTTTGAGTTTTCTGAGATTTACGTTGTGAGGAATAATCTGCAAATACCTGTCGCAGTTCGTATGTTCAAAAGAGAACACGCAGTCAAGTTCTCCTGCCTTTTCATCGATATACTCTGCGGCGTTCTGACTTGTTATACCCATCGCCTCTCCCACAATCGTCGTATCGAATCTGTTCCAGGCTCTGTCCGCAAGCTCTTTTATGAATTTGTGATAATTATCGGTAAGACAATACTGCTCAAAACCTATCAAAGGCAACTTTATCTTTCCGTCCGGCAGTCCGTCCTTTTTTGATATATACGTAATTACGTCGCACCTGAACCCGTCAACTCCCTTTTCAAACCAGAAATTGCATATATCGGCGACTTCCTGTCTTACCGCAGGATTGTTCCAGTTGAGGTCTGGCTGCTTGTAGGAGAACAGATGCATATACCACTCGTCTGTCTGCTCCTCGTACTTCCATGCCGGACCCAAAAAGTTGGACATCCAGTTGTTGGGAGGTTTTTTGCCGTTTTTGCCTTTGCCTTTTCTCCAATAATAATAGTCGCGGTAAGGATTGTCCTTGCTCTTTCTGCTCTCCTTAAACCATTTATGTTCGTCAGATGTATGGTTTACGACAAGGTCCATAATCAGCTTTATCCCTCTGTCGTGCAGCCCTTTAATCAGCTGTTCGAAATCCTCCATGGTGCCAAACTCGTCCATTATATCGCGATAATCGCTTATATCGTACCCGTTGTCGTCATTGGGCGACTTGTAACACGGGGACAGCCATACCGCCGTAATCCCCAGTTCTTTCAGGTAATCCAGTTTTGAAATGATACCCTGAAGGTCGCCTATTCCGTCGCCGTTCGAGTCGCAGAAACTCCTGGGATAAATCTGATAGAAAAAGCTGTCCTTATACCATCTGCTCTTCATATTTTCCCTCCCCGTCGCCCGTTTCGGACGACACTTTGTATTTTGTGCTTGCGTAAGTGAGAACGCTTACGCTTTCCGCTTTTGCCTTTAGTATAACTTTTGCGACTTCGCTTGCGGTCGCGCCCGTAGTAAGCACATCGTCCACAAGCAGCACTTTTCTTCCTTTGAACGCCTCTTTATCCGTGACAGCGTATGCGCCTTTTACGTTTTCTTCTCTTGCCGCAAACCCGAGTTTTGCCTGTTCGCCGTTGTCCTTTGTCTTTACGACCGCCTTATCGACATAGTCGAGTTTAAGCGCACGTGAAATCTCTCGCGCCAGCAAATCTGCCTGATTGTATCCTCTCTGTCTGCGCCTTTTTGCAGAAAGCGGAACTGCCGTAACGCAGTCGCAGTCAAACTCCTCGTCGAGATATTTGTCAATCATTTCCGCCGCCATATACTTTGCGAGATAGCGTTTCCCGCCGAACTTAAGCCCGTAAACAAGCTTAACCGCGTCGCCCTCGTACACATATACCGAGCGCGCAACGCCGAAATATCTGTCATTGTTCTGACAAGTATTGCAATATTCTGCCTCGTTTGCAAGAACTCTGCCGCATTTTTTACAGATTTCGCCGTCATTGACGGTCATTTTCGCCTTACACTCCTCGCAAATACCGCTCCTTCCCAATCCGAACTTTTCTTCTCCGCATATAATACAATTGCAATCGTCGACGAAAAGCGTTTTTGCAATACGCGTCAGCAGTATTTCCGCTTTCTGCAAAGGCTTTGTCCCGTAAGGCGCGTACTTTTTCATCAGTCAAAAAGTCCCGTGGACATATATCTCTCTCCGCTGTCCGGCAATATAACCGCTATGCGTTTGCCTGCGTTTTCTTCTCGCCGCGCAACTTCTATCGCCGCCGCAAGAGCCGCGCCCGAAGATATACCGCAAAGCAGTCCTTCTTCTCTCGCGAGTTCTCTCGCAACGTCTTTTGCGCGCTCGTCGGTAACGTCTATAATTTCGTCGATTATGTTTTTGTCGAGGATTTCAGGCACAAAATTTGCTCCTATTCCCTGTATCGCGTGAGGTCCGGCATATCCCTTCGTCAGCAGAGGGCTGGACGCAGGTTCGACCGCAACGACTTTGAGCGAAGGATTGAACGCCTTGAGAGCTTTTCCCGTGCCGCTCAGAGTTCCGCCCGTACCGACAGCAGAAACAAAAACGTCTACCTGTCCGTCCGTATCCGACAGAATTTCCTTTGCCGTAGTCAGCTCGTGCGCTCTCGGATTTGCGGGATTTGCAAACTGGTTTGCGATATAACCTCCTTTTTCTTTTGCAAGTTCATCCGCCTTGTCCAATGCGCCCTGCATACCCTGCGCCGCGGGAGTCAGTACGACTTTTGCACCGAGAGCGGCTACAAGTTTGCGCCTTTCTATGCTCATGCTTTCGGGCATGACCAGTATGACCTCATACCCTTTAAGCGCACCGATGAAAGCAAGACCTATGCCCGTATTGCCTGAAGTAGGTTCGATTATCGTTCCGCCCTTTGAGAGCAAACCTTTCCTCTCTGCGTCGGCAATAATTTCAACCGCAACTCTGTCTTTTACGCTGTAAGGATTGAAACACTCTGCCTTGGCGCATATTTCTGCCTTGAGATTGTATTTTTTTGCTATTCTGTTTAGTCTTACAAGCGGAGTTTTTCCTACAAGCTCCGCCGCGCTGTCGTAGATTTTCATATTTTACCTCACTGTTTTCTATTTTAAATAATACATTATTTCTCGCACGTTTTCAATAGCCGCCGCGAATTTTTCCACTCTCGGAATCAACATTTTATTGCGTATTGAAAAATTGCCGCAGATATTGTATAATTTTATGCGGAGGATATTATGAAAAACCTTAAAACCGTATGGTCGGATTCTCCCGACACATCACAATATCCGCGCCCGCAGATGGTGCGCGACAGTTATTTTTCGCTTGACGGAAAGTGGGACTTCAGGATAACCCGCGGCTCAACGGATTATTACCCTTCCGACGACGAAAAATACGACGGCAAAATACTTGTGCCTTTCTCTCCAGAAAGTATGCTTTCAGGCGTCAACAGAACGCTGCTGCCGGGCGAAGTTCTGATATACCGCACTTTCTTCGACAAACATGCTGACGGCATTGCCCTTCTTCACTTCGGGGCGGTCGATTATGAGTGCAAGGTGTACGTAAACGGCAACCTTGTCGCTACTCATACGGGCGGCTACACTCCTTTTGAGTGCGAAATTGACAAGTATCTCAAAGAAGAAAAAAACGAGCTGGTCGTCTGCGTTACAGACCCGTCTGACAGCCGCCCTATAAGCAGAGGGAAACAGGCAATGAAACACGGCGGAATATGGTATACCCCGACCAGCGGAATATGGCAGAGCGTATGGCTTGAATATCTGCCTGAAGAATACATAAAACGCGTCATCGCTATACCGGATTTTGACGGCAAAACACTTAAAGTAGAAGTTGAAACAAACACGGGTAGGAAAAATTTTTCTGTAAACACTCACGATAAAAAGCATCTGTCAACTCCTGACGGAAGTCTGACCGTAGACTGCAAAGACTGCCTGCCGTGGACTCCCGAAAGCCCCAATCTTTACCCCTTTGAAGTAGTCGTCGGCAAAGACAAAGTTGGCTGCTATTTTGCCATGCGCAAGTTTTCAGTGGGAAAACGCAATGACGGCAAACCGTGTTTTAAGCTCAACGGCAAACCGTATTTCATGACCGGTCTTCTCGACCAGGGTTACTGGTCTGACGGACTTTATACCGCGCCGAGCGACGAGGCTATGATATATGACATAGAACTCGCAAAGCGATGCGGTTTCAACACCCTGAGAAAGCACATCAAAATAGAGCCTCTGAGATGGTACTATCATTGCGACAGACTGGGCATGATTGTATGGCAGGATTTTATTAACGGCGGAGGAAAATACAATCCCTTTGCAATACTTCTCTTCCCCAATGCAGGCATAAACGTGAAAGATGACAAATACGCCTTTTATGCACGCAAAGACAAATCGGGGCGCGAACTCTACTATAAAGAAATGAAGGATATCGTCGCTCTTCTCAAAAGCAGCCCTTGCGTCGCGCTGTGGACTCCGTTCAACGAGGGATGGGGACAGTTCGACAGTCTGAAAACATGCGAGTATCTGCGCTCAATGGACGACACGAGAATTATCGACCATGCAAGCGGCTGGAGCGACCAGGGCGGCGAAATACGCAGCATACACAAATACTTCGTTCCTTTCAAAATGCCCAAGAGGGAAAAGCGACCCGTTATCCTCAGCGAATTCGGCGGATACAGCATGAAGATTGAAGACCACTCTTTTTCAGACAAGATATTCGGCTATGCGATTTTTAAAGACAAGGACAAACTGAACGATGCCATTGCAAAGCTGTGGCAGAACGAACTTATACCGGCAAAACAGCAAGGGCTTTGCGCCTGCATATACACCCAGTTATCCGACGTGCAGAGTGAAGTGAACGGACTCGTAACCTATGACCGCAGAGTCGTAAAAATTGACAAAGAAAGACTCAGAAAGCTCAACGAAGAGCTGATAAAACGTTTTTAATAACGGCGTTTATAAACACGGGCAAAAAAAATAAAAACAACCCTGTAAAAAAGGGTTGTTTTTATTTTTCGATATACGTCATAATTAATCTCTCTTCTCTCCCGCCATACGGAACAGCTTTTCAACGTCAAAACAAATTTTTTTCTTTTCTTCTACGTATTTTACGCTTTCAATGCCGTTGCAGCACTTTTCTGCTTTTACGAGATAGCCAATCGCCTTTTCTCGGTTACGGCAAATCATGCATACTCCGCTTGCCGATATGCATATTTTCGCCTGCAACAGTTTTTGTCTGTCGCTTTTTGCATACAGTTGAGCTGCCTTGTCATAAGCCGTATCAGCCTTTTCGAAATCGTTTCCGTTTGCATAAACACGTGCGAGAGAGGCATACACGCTCATAAGGTATCCGGTATATTTCCCGTCGTATTTCTTGTGCAGTTTTTCAACACACCTCAACTCAAGATTCAAAAAAGCTTTTTGTTTCTCCGTTTCCCCTTTTCTGCCGTAACAGTCCGCGACCTTTCCTATAAGCCGCGCGTCCGTTTCGTCGCCGTTGCCGTAACATGCCGTTACCGCATCGCTGTAATACGAGAGAGCGTCGTCATAACTGCCTTTGCCGAAATAAATATCCCCCGACAATTCGCAAGCGGTCGCAATAAGCGGTTTTATATCATTATCTTCTTTACAGCAACGTTTTGACTCATGCACTCCTTCAGCGAGCATACCCGTCGCTTTGTCCTCTTCACCGCAACGATAATAAGACAGCCCTGCGAAAAGATATAATTTTGCTCTGCTCTTTTCGTCGGCAAAGTTTTTGCCGTTAAATACTCTTTCGCAAAGTTTCAAAGCTTTTGAGTAATATTCTGCCGCGGTATGGAAATCTTTTTCTTTTGCCGCATAATCAGCAAGGCGTACATAGGCAGATATAATCGCCGGCACGCACTCTTCTGCGTTCTCGTCGCACAAGAAACGCTCTTTGTCAGCGCACTTAATAAGATATTTTTTTATCTGAGAAAGGTCGTCCTTGTTTTCGCCGTAACATATCGCGTCTGTATAAAGACCGATTAGCGCGGCAACTTGTCTTTCAGGCTGCCCTATAAATTCAGACTCTCTGATTTCTATCGCCTTTTTGCAATACTGCTCTGCCTCTGTCATATCGCCGAAACCGTACTTGCATGCCGCGGAATACGACTCGCACGCATCTGCATAGTCCTCGGCAAAAAGCTGAGCCGCCTCGTTGTACAGTTTGCCGTACAGCCTAAGTCCTTTGCTCATATAATCTCTCGCGTCGCCGTACTTTTCAGCAGTATAACAGATATTGCCAACATCGAAGTATGTACGTGCGGCAGCGACGATACTGTCTTCGGGGTCGTTTGAATAAACCCTATCCATTATTCCGGCAGATTTCAACGCATACTCATAAGCGTCAGCTACGTTTCCGTCGGCGAGGTTCACTTTTGCGAAATTGCAATAATCGACGGCAAGTTCTTCAGCCCTGCCCACCGGGTCAAAGACGTACGCCTCTGTCCTTAGTTTTATCGTCTGCTCTGCAAGCTTTACCGCCTTAGGAGTGTCACAGCTCATATAATAAGCGCACTCTTCACTGCAGGCATCCGCAAGTTTTGCAGCGTACTCTGCGGGGTTTTCAAGATAATATGGCGTAAGTATGTCTTTTGCCGCCTTTCCGTAACGCAATGCGCCTTCAAGGTCCCCAGCGCATCTGCAGGCAAAAGCGGCGGAATAATATATCTCTCCCAGTTCGTCCTTATATTTGCCGCAGCCTTTTTCTGCGTATTCGACCGCTTTACCGTACATAGAAATAGCCCCGTCGGACAGACCTTTTTCAATAATAAGCGACTTTGCGCATTTTGCGTAAGCCTTCGCCTCCTGCAGCAGACAGTTGCCTGAACCGGATTTATTGCATACGTTGTAAGCCTCTGCAGATTCGGTATAATATCCCAGTGCGAAAGCAAATCCCGCCTCCCGGTACCACATATCACCGACAATGTCGCAAAGCCTGCCGATTTCTCTGTACAGTTTTTTTTCTGACAAAATCTCTTTTGCAGATTTAATTTCTTCCGCCGCTTTTTCAAAATTTGTAAAAGAAAGAAACTTTATGTAATCGCAGAGTGCGAAAAACATTTTTCCGCTCTCTTTGACAAGAGGCAGAATTATGTCGTATTTTTTCAATATTTCGTTAGCATCGGAAAATCCGCGCGATTCAATCAGAGCTATTTCAGTCAATCCGGCAGCAATTCTGACGTAAGGGTGTTTATTTTTGTCAGAAAGCAATTCGTCGCAAATCTTTTCGCTTTGCGCTGAAAGACAACGTGCAAACGACTCTGACGCCGCACGCAACTTCTCGTCGTATTCTTCTCCTTTTGCAACATCGTGCAGCGCGATTGCTTTTATAATTGCCGCTCTCAAAAGCGCGTTGCGCCTTTCCGACAGCGTTTTTGCAAGATGTTTTAAATTTTCGGAAATGCCGACGTATTCAGCGTAAATATTCTGCTGACAATCCCCTTCGTTGAAAGATTCCTGCATCAGGTATCTCTTCATATCCGTGCATACGTAAAGGTTTTCAAGCCTGTTCAATTCTTCGTTCTCTCTGAAATCCGCTGTCTTCTTCAGATTTATTTCTTCAAGCGTTTCTCCGCAGACACAAAGTTTTTTCCCTTTTATGCAAATGTCATACGGTCTGTCCGTTAAGACAGAAAGACAGGTCAGAATCCTGTATAACAGGGTGTCGTCGCAATCGTAAAAATCCGCAACTCCCTTTGAATTTTCGCAAAAAAACCTTCTGACAGAATTTATTTCGCTTTCTCCGCCGTAAAGCGGCAATTTCAAAAACGAATAAACCGTGCAGTCTGCATTGCACAAGTCTTTTCGCCAAAACAAGGACTTGCCTCTTTCAGCCGAAATTAAAAACACGACGTCGTACGCCTGCCCTTCAGACGGCATTGCGTCCGCGGCAAAAATATAGTCGATTCCGATGCCTAAATTTTCAGCCGCTTTTTTCAATACTCCGCAAACCCGGTCTTTGTTTTCTACCGAGTCGTTGCAGACAGTTATAAGCATTTTTCCTTTTTTCAAGCTCATACGTTTTCTCCGTCGTGATATTTATATTATAACACACAAAAATGCTTAAAATATAAAAAGTAGTCTTTTATTTGTCAATCAGAACTTTTGTGCAAGGCAATTTATTTTTGTCTTACCATGATTCCGCAGATTTTACCATGCATAAAAAAAGACAAACGGTAAATTCCGTTTGTCTTTTTAAGCATATCGCGTTTAAAGATTACTTCGCAGCTTTCTTCGCGCCTTTCTTTGCAGCGGGTTTCTTCTCTGCCTTGACTTCTTTTTCTGCCTTAACTTCTGCCTTCACGGTCTTCTTTGCTGCAACTTTCTTCTCAGTCTTTGCATTGAAAGCGTCGTAAGCAACAGCGCAGGGATATTCAACCTGCTTGTCGCATTTAGCGCAATAATCGTAGCTGCCGCAGCAGTCGTAACCTTTCTGTTCGCTGTCAATCCACTTCTGGACGTCGAGAGCGTTCTGTCTTTCCAACTTATTCATTTTACAATCCTCCGATGAAAATTTTTTTGTTCTGCATAGTTATAACACCAAACAGGTAATAAGTCAAATATATAATGGCGAAAATTGATTTTTTTACAAAAAATTCTAATTTCAGATGTGTATATTATCACCCCGTAACTCTATGCGCATTGACAAAAACGCACCAGACGGACTATAATTTATATCGTAAATCAAGGGAGAAAAGCGTTATGAAAAAACTCATTACTTTATTGATATGTTGCGTATTGTTGCTTACTGTCGCGGTTTCGTTTGTTTCCTGCGCCGAAGACGACTGGCAAAGCGACGTTTACGACCTGTCCCTTCCCGTGCCGGGCGAAGACGGCTGGTATATGGTATTTGAAGACGATTTCAACGGCAACGCACTCAATCAGAACATCGTTTTTGGCGAAAATTACGAAGGCAACAGAGAAATCTGGACAACCTCTCCTCACGCAATCAGATGGGAAAGCAACGATAAAAACAAACCCGAACAAAACGTATATTGGTGTCCGGACGCCGTCAGCGTTGCCGACGGAAACCTTCAGATAAAGAGCTTTTATTCTTCAAACCATGTATGCCCTGACGGCTCTTGCCCTGCCGAAGGCAGATTTACCGGCGGCATTGAAACGCGCGCCATAACCGGCGACCAGGATGACAACAAGGGTACGTCAGACGAACTGCTGTTTGCGCAGGCTTTCGGTTATTTTGAAACGAGAGTAAAATTTCCGGACGCCGAGGGTCTGTGGTCTGCTTTCTGGCTGCAGTCTTCAAATATGCGCAAAATAAGTGCCGAAGGCGTCGACGGTACCGAAATCGACGTTTTTGAAAGCGCGTTTATCAAAAATCCGGAAAAGATGGGACATGCCCTGCTTTGGAACGGATACGGCGAATTTGCAAAAGTAGACGACTATATAACCGATACCGGCAAAAACCTTTACGACGGATACCATACCTTTGCGCTTAAATGGACTCCTCTTTATTATGTGTTCTATATCGACGGCGTTCCGACATGGGCAAGTATGGGCGGCGGCGTATCTCACGTAAAGGAATTCCTTCGCCTCACCGTTGAAATAGACGCAGGCGACGGATACGGTCCTCACGGTCAACGCATTGGCAAGTTCGACGAAAAAAGCGAAAGCGTGTTTTATGTAGACTATGTGAAGGTATGGCAGAATTCTTCTTATGCGCAATACGAAATCTCAGACGATTGTTTCGGCGGCGACCTTGACCTTCAGAGCTGATTCACCTTTACGGACATAAAAGAAAAACTCCCCAAAAAGGGAGTTTTTCTTGTTTTTACAAATAATGCGAATCAAAATCTGTTTCAGTCGGGATTCAATCTGTTCAGATTGCTTTATCTTTTCTCTCTTCGTCTAAACTTCCGAGCAACGAAACCAGTTCTTCGTAGCTGCTTACGACATAGTCAGGAACGGCTCTGTTAGACAAAGGCAACCGTTTTGGATTAAACCACACTCCGGTAATCCCCGCGTTGTTCGCTCCTGCTATATCCGAAGTAAGTGAATCTCCTATAAGCACGGTGCGGTCTTTGTCAAAACCTGCGATATGAGAAAACACATAATCGAAAAACCCTTTGTAAGGTTTAGCGCAGCCAATCTGTTCTGAATAAAACAACTCTTCAAAATACCCTTCTATACCTGCACTCTTCAGTCTGACAATCTGAGTGGGCTGAGTTCCGTTGGTAACGAGAAACAGTCTGTATTTTTTGCTTATTTCCTCAAGAAAGCTCACGCAACCGTCGAGGACATAACCGCTTTCTGTCAGATGCGCTCTGTATGCCGCACCGGCAGCGACAGAATCCTTATTCTTTATGCCGAATTCTTCAAAAAGCATATCAAAACGCAGCCGGTCCAGATACACTCTGGTAATCTTTCCGTCTTCAAGCAGTTTCCAGCAATGCAGATTGATTTGAACGTATCTTTCCACTATACGCTGTGTTACGGGAATCGAAAATTCAGCCAATGTCTTCTTTATAGCCTCGTTTTCGCTTTTTGAAAAATCAAGCAAAGTGTCGTCTGCGTCAAGCAATACTATAAGTTTATCCATACGTTTATAATACCACAATGCCTTCACCGTTTCAACAATCCCGGTAAATAATATTGTCGCGTTACATTTCTCCTTCTCTTGTTATTTTTGCAATCTGTTTTGCAAAACAACATACAAAATAAAGAAAACCGCGGCGCAATGACAGCGTCGCGGTATCGGAGATTATAAGTTGTGTGGAATAAATCTGATTTTGTCAGCTCATAAGAGCGTTTCTGCACCTTGAAGAAAGTGCGCAAGCCATATTTACGGCATCATGAATAAGAAATTTGACGTCAAGCCCCGTATGCTCTGCGAGAATATCTGCGCATTTTTCAGAAAACTTTCTGACAGCCTCGTATTCCGCCTTCCCCTTTTGCGTAATGCCGATATGTTTCCCGTCGCATTTTACGACATATCCCTGCTGTTCCAAAGACAACAGTTTTTTATATACGCTTGCACGGGCATATGAGAGTTTCTGCGCAATGTCGGTCATAATAACGTTGCCTTTTTCTTTGCTTAGATGCTCTATCGCCTGAAGATACCTGTATTCAGATGCGGTCATAATATTGCCTCCTTACGGATTTTGCCGTTTTCACAACCCCGACACACAGTTAGCAAACGCTAACCTTTAGTTAAAAATAAAGAGGATTCATCCTTTTTCTGCACTAATTATATAATGATATTACAAGCTTGTCAAACGGTTAGCAATACCTAACCCGGAATATTTTTCAATTCTGCTTAAGATTTTTTAAGATAATTTTTCATCGCGCCGAAACTTTCGTCGCTGATGATATGCTCTATCCTGCAAGCGTCGTTTTCTGCCGTTTCGTCGTTTACACCCAGAACTTTCATAAGAAAACTTTTAATAATCATGTGTTTTTCGTACACCGAATTTGCTTTTTCGAGTCCTGCAGCGGTAAGTTCTATATATCCGTTTTCGTCGACTGTAAGATATCCGGCAGTCTTAAGCAGCCCAACTGCTCTCGAAATGCTCGGCTTTGAATAATTCAGTTCGACAGCAAGGTCGATTGAGCGTACGTTCCCCTGCCTGCTCTTTAGTCTTAAAATTGTTTCAAGATAATTTTCGCCCGATTCCTGAATCTTCATAGTGTTCACCGCCTCAAATACTATGATTATTTTAACAGCTTTTTGCCGCTTTGACAAGTATATGCCGAAGTTAAAGGATTTTCTTGAAAATTTTATAAATTCCCGCTATGTGAGTTAATCACTATTGACACTTTAAAATCAATTACGTATTGACATTGTTTTTTTATTATTTTATAATATTTCTAATCCGTGATATGCGGAAAAACACAAAAAGGAGAACTTATTATGAATCTCAAAGGTACTAAAACCGAACAGAACCTGATGACCGCTTTTGCAGGTGAATCTCAGGCAAGAAACAAGTACACATATTATGCGTCCAAAGCTAAGAAAGACGGATACGTTCAGATAGCTAACCTGTTTGAAGAAACGGCAAACAACGAAAAAGAACATGCAAAAATCTGGTTTAAACTTCTGCACGGCGGAATAGGCGCAACGACAGAAAATCTCAAAGACGCGGCTGCCGGTGAAAATTACGAGTGGACAGATATGTACGCTACTTTTGCAAAAGAGGCGCGCGAAGAAGGTTTTGAAGAAATCGCGAAACTCTTTGACGGCGTTGCGGCAATAGAAAAAGAACACGAAGAAAGATACCGCACTCTGCTTGCAAACATAGAGAAAGGAGAAGTTTTCAAAAAAGCCGGCGAAAACGAGTGGATTTGCACCAACTGCGGACATGTTCACGTAGGAAAAGAGGCTCCCGATGTTTGCCCCGTATGCGCTCATCCTCAGGCATATTTCCAGCTCAGAAGTCAGAACTATTGATATGAACAATTCGGCTTTTCGCGCATTAAGTTACGGCGTATATATTCTCAGCACGTGGGACAACGGCAGACCTACCGGCTGCACCGTAAACAGCGTTATGCAGATAACTTCCTCTCCTGCGACAATTGCCGTAAGCGTAAATAAAAACAATTACACTCACGACTGCATTTTAAAGAGCAAAAAGTTTGCCGTAAGCGTGTTGCATGAGCAGAGTTCGCCTGATATAATATCCGTCTTCGGATTCTCTTCAGGCAGAGATACGGATAAATTTTCAAAGGTGGATTATGCCGTGAAAGGCATGATGCCGGTCGTGGCAAACAGCGCGGCATATATAGTCTGCGACCTTGAAAAAACGATGGAAACAAACACCCACACGGTATTTTTGGGAAAAGTCGCCGATGCCGACGTTCTTGAAAACAAACCCCCTATGACGTATGCTTATTATCACAACGTCGTCAAAGGAAAGACAGCTAAAAACGCACCTTCTTATATCGAAGAAAAAACAGAAAAGGGCAAGTGGGTATGCTCTGTATGCGGATACGTTTACGACGGAGAAGTTCCTTTTGAAGAACTCCCCGACGATTTCAGATGTCCCGTATGCAAACAGCCGAAGTCGGCTTTCGTAAAAAAATAACGAGTAAAATCCCGCACCCCTTTCTCTCTCGGAAAGGGGTGTTTTCTTTATTTACTCACAAAGCGTCTATGGACGATTCGTTTTTTTAAGTTTATAGAAACCTCAAAAAAATCCATATTTTTATACTTTCTTTTATTTGACTGTTTTTATCTGCGGTAATATAATATTTTCGCTTGAGAAAACGTTTTATCTTGTAATATGAAAGGAGTATTATGGAGTTTTTCGTCACCACGCTTATAGCGGTCGCCACTATGCTTGTATATGCCGTGCCGGGATTTGTTTCTGTAAAAGCAAAACTGGTTAAGCCTGAAAGCATACCCGCATTTGCAGTTATACTGATGTACGTGTGCAGCCCTTGTCTTACGGTTTATTCCGTAAACGCCGTCCCCGTATATACAAAGGAACTGATAATTCAGATTGTAGGATTCTTCTTTCTTTCAATGGCGGCTCAGGCGATTATGCTTGGCATAGCTTTCCTCATACTGCGCAAAAAATACGATGACGTAAAATACCGCGTGTACACAGTCGCTACCAGTTTCGGCAACTGTGCCTTTATGGGCGTTCCTCTCCTTCAGGCACTCTTCCCCGACAACCCCAACGTAACGATACTTTCCGTTTCCTATCTCCTGGGCATGAACATATTCGGATGGACGATTGCATCAGCAATAATTACCCGCGACAAAAAGTATATCAAACCGTGGAAAGCGATTATAAACCCTGCGGCAATCGCGATGATAGTATGTCTTCCGCTTTTCTTTACAGAGTGGCGACTGCCTGAAAAAGTTGCAGATATATTTACACTTTTAGGAAAGATGTCCACCCCAATGTGTATGCTGATAATGGGGATGCGCCTCGCAACGGTAAAACCCAAGTCGCTTTTCTGCACGCCTTCACAATATGCCATCGTGTTTGTAAAACAGATGATTTTTCCGTTCATAGGATTGCTGCTGATATGGTTTTTACCCTTTGAACAATATGTCAAATACTCTATGTTTATATTGTGTGCGGCACCTGTTGCCAGCGTTGTGTTGAACTTTGCGGAAATGCTCGGAGAAGGGCAGGAAAATGCCGCCAACCTTGTTTTGTTAGGTACTGTATTCAGTGTAGCCACTTTGCCGGTAATGACTCTGATTCTGCAGGCGATTGGCTCTGCATCCTGACGCCGGCACTCTCTATATTCAGACAAAGACTCAAGGCGGGAAAACCCCGCTTTTTTAATATTTCAAAGCAGACGATTTCGCATCCCCCTTTTATCAGATATTTCAATCGCAGAAATCATTGAAAATTGTATTTACTTCTCTGCAGCCTTCAAATCTTATCCGCCCGTATTTCGCATTAATCCGCCGTTTTGCCTGTTATATCGACTTTACGCAAATATGTTTCAAGCCAACTTATTGATTTTAACTGAATTATAAAAAACAAGACGGACCACGTCCGTCTTGCCCGTGAAACAGCCTACCCCCTCCTTTCACACACGCTTTGCGTATGCGCCGAGCCGTTACGGCTGTTATCGGCAACGTAATCAATTCTGCTTGTGAGCAATTTTAAACGCTTTGTTATTGGCAACGAGTTCCTCGAAAGTTACAGGCTGATAACCGTTTATATCTACGCCTGCGTTGAACGCGTTGTCGTCGTCTTTGACGAAATCCCACATCCTGCGGTTAGTATTGCCGTGCATGTGTCCGTGTATCAGAAACCTGCCCTCGTGTTCTATAAGCGGAAAGTGACACAGCGTCGCCTTTCCTCTTCCCGTATTTATTACTTCGAGCGACGACCAACCCATAAAATATTCGGCAAGGTTTACCTTTTGTATCCATGTTCTGTCGTGATTGCCTATTATAAGAAACTTTTTCCCTTTGAGCCTTTTTAAATAGGTTTCGGGATTTTCTTTTGACTTGAACATCAAATCGCCCAAAATAAAAACCACGTCGTCTTTATGCACTCTTTTATTCCACGCCTCAATCAGTTTTTCATCCATTTCCTCTATTGAAGAAAAAGGGCGGTTGCACATAGAAATACAATTCTCATGTCCGAGATGCAAATCGCTTGTATAATAAATCATATTCCCCTACTCTCTCAATTTATATCAAGACTATATAACCGCTTAACCCGCGAAAAACACAAATGTATGAGTCAATAAAAAAAGCAAATCGCAGTTTGCCTTGGATTTTACGAGCCTGACTACAAACGGTTATATAATCTTTATTTATAGTATAATTTACAGAAATACTGTTGTCAAGTCTAATTTATAAATTGTTGAAATAATTTTCTTCCAAGCAAAACAAGAACAAAATAAATTTTGCCGACACAGTCAGATATAATACTCGCTATATCCTCTTGTCTGCAAACAGATTATTAGCCTGCAATCGCTAAATTTCGCATAAAAAAAGCCGACGGTTAAACCCGTCGGCAATTTGTTTTTCAGAACGATTACGCGTTGAGAATTTCTGTCGCCTTGCCTGCGCAGCCGAGAACTTCGGTGAGCTTGTGCTTGACGATGTACTTGATATTCGCTCTCGCATCGCCGAGGTACTGTCTGGGGTCGAAATGGTCCGGATGCTCGACGAAGTGTTTGCGGATACCTGCGGTGCAAGCCATACGCAGGTCGCTGTCGATGTTAATCTTGCAGACTGCCATGGACGCCGCCTTTCTCAGCATATCTTCAGGTACGCCGATTGCGTCTTTGAGTGCGCCGCCGTTCTCGTTGATAATCCTTACAAATTCCTGCGGAACGGAAGATGCGCCGTGAAGAACTATCGGGAAGTTGGGCAATCTCTTTGCGACTTCTTCGAGGATGTCGAATCTGAGCTGCGGCTTTGTACCCGGCTTGAACTTGTATGCGCCGTGAGAAGTGCCGATTGCGATTGCAAGGCTGTCAACGCCGGTCTTGGTAACGAACTCTTCGACTTCTTCGGGTCTGGTATAAGAGCTGTCTTCTGCAGAAACCTTAACGTCGTCCTCTACGCCTGCGAGTCTGCCCAGCTCGCCTTCTACGACTACGCCGTGGTCGTGAGCGTATTCAACGACCTTGCGGGTAAGCTCAATGTTGTCCTTGAAAGCGTGGTGGCTGCCGTCAATCATGACGGAGTTGAAACCGCCGTCGATACAGCTCTTGCAAAGCTCGAACGTATCGCCGTGGTCAAGGTGCAGGCAGATGGGAAGATGGCTGACTTCTTCTGCAGCCTCAACCATCTTGCGAAGATAGGTGGGGTTGGCGTACTTTCTTGCGCCGGAAGAAACCTGAAGAATAAGAGGAGCGTTTTCCTCTGTAGCAGCCTCAACGATACCCTGGATTATCTCCATATTGTTCACGTTGAAAGCACCGATAGCGTAACCGCCCTCGTATGCCTTCTTAAACATGTTTGCTGATGTAACCAATGGCATAAAATTACCTCCAAAATTGTTATCTCTTTGTGATATGTACGCCTTGCGGCGTGATTTACTTGGTTGTTGATATGACGCGCGCGCGTTTCACGCGTCGCTTATATCTTAACACACCGTTAAAAAAATTACAATGCTTTGCAATAAATTTAACGTATTTGTTCAACTCTCCGCATTATGCGAGATTTTCGGGATTGAGTCCTTTAAGCTCGTCTACGACGAAAATGCCGTCCTTTCTGATAAGTCTGTCGTCAAAGTAGATTTCTCCGCCTCCGAAAGCCTTTGTCTGAACGAGTACGAGGTCCCAGTGGATTGCGCTGCGGTTGCCGTTGAACGCGTCGTCGTAACAGCTGCCCGGCGTAAAGTGTATACTGCCGCTTATCTTCTCGTCAAACAGAATATCTCCCATAGCCTTTGTTACGAACGGGTTTACGCCGATTGCAAATTCTCCGACGTATCTTGCGCCTTCGTCGGTATCGAATATCTTGTTTATAGCGGCGGTATCGTTTGCCGTCGCCTCTACAATCTTGCCGTCTTTAAAAAGCAGCGATACGTTCTCAAACTTAATTCCGTCCTTGCTTGTGGGTACGTTGTAAGTAATCCTGCCGTTCACGCTGTCCTTGACGGGAGCGGTGTATACTTCTCCGTCGGGGATATTTCTAAGACCGCAGCACTTGACGCCGCCTATGCCCTTTATTGAGAAAGTCAAATCAGTGCCGGGAGCGACTATACGTACTTTGTCCGTCTTATTCATAAGTTCCACAAGCGGAGTCATAGCCTCACCCATTTTGCGGTAATCGAGATTGCAGACGTCAAAATAAAAATCCTCAAAACTTTCCGTACTCATTGCGGACATACAGCTCATACCCTGCGTGGGGTATCTGAGAACGACCCACTTTGTATGCGCGACGCGTCTGTCGTGATGTACGGGGAGGGAATAGAATCTGCTGTACGCGCTCATCCTCTTTGAATCGACATCGCAGGTTTCATAAGCGTTTTCACCGCCTCTGATACCGATATACGCATCCATCTTGTCCATCTTAGCACAATCGAACTCTGCCATCTTCTTTGCGAGAGTTTCGTCCATCCCCTTGTAAAGTTCACGCTGTATGCGGTTGTCGAAAAGGCTGACGAACGGATAACCGCCGGCAGCATAAACTTCTTTGACAATGCAGTTTACCAGCTGATAATCGATACCGAACGCCTCGATAAGGACGTTCTCGCCTTTCTGTACGCTGCAAGAATAATTAACCAGGTTTTTTGCCAGAGTTTCAATCCTCTTGTCTACCAACATTTTGTTTTCTCCTTTGCCTTACGGCATTTATGATAAATCTTTTTGTTGCTTTTTTGAAATTTTCAGGCAAGCGTATTTGCCTTTTCCAAGACGTGTTCCTATGCCGGTCAGTTTGCTTTATTTTTGCTGCCCGTGTAGGTTATCACATCTTTTTAGGAGCAGATATTCCCAACAGGGCAAGTCCGCTTTCAAGCACCTGTCTTGTTGCTCCTACAAGCGCGAGTCTTGCGTTTCTGACAGCAGGAGCCGCGCTTTTTATATTGTGTTCAAAATAGAATTTGTTAAATGCCTGAGCAATGTCGACTATCTGTCTGGTTACTATGCTCGGTTCGTATTTTTCACCTGCAGTCACGACGCTTTCCGGATATTTTTCAAGTGCTTTTACAAGCGCGTAAGCCTCGTCGTTTGCTATACCTTCCTCGTCAAAATCGTCGCCTTCGCATGCACATTTTTCAAGCAGCGAACAGCAGCGTGCATAAGTATACTGAACGTAGGGACCCGTTTCTCCGTCAAAATTAAGCACTTTGTCATAATCGAAGACGACGTCCTTTATCCTGCCGTTGAAAAGCATTGCAAATACAGCTGCGCCCACGCCTACCTGTTCTGCGGTTTGTTCTTTATCCTCAAGGTCGGGGTTTTTCTGAGTGATGATTTCACGGGCTTTTGCAACTGCGGTATTGAGTACGTCTTCAAGGAATACTACCCTGCCCGTACGCGTGGACAGTGCGCCGTCCTCAAGAGAAACCATACCGTGCGCCACGTGTACCATATCTTCAGCCCACGGTTTGCCCATAAGCCTCAGCACTTCGAAAATCTGTTTGAAATGCAGGTTCTGCTGATAAGCCACCACGTAAAGGCACTTGTAAAAATCGTAAGTGTTCTTGCGGTATACCGCCGCCGCAAGGTCGCGTGTAGCATACAGCGTCGCACCGTCGCTCCTCACAAGAAGACAGGGAGGCATTTTATCGCCCTCGAATCTGACTATTTTCGCGCCGTCCGAAAGTTCAAGCAAACCTTTCTGTTCAAGTTCGTCGAGAACGGGCTGCATCTTGTCGTTGTAAAAACTCTCTCCCGCATAAGAGTCGAAAGTTACGTTAAGGCGTTTATAAATCTTTTCGACTTCTTTCATTGTAACTTCTTTGAAGTAACCGAAAAGTTCGAGAGCCTCTTTATTGCCGTCCTCTATCTTTTTAAACCATGCGCGAGCCTCGTCTTCGAGCGCAGGGTTTTTCTCCGCCTCTTCGTGGAATCTGACGTAAATGTCGAGAAGTCCCCTCACCCCGCGTGCGTCTATGTCTTTTTTGTCCCCCCACATCTTATATGCAACAATGAGTTTGCCGAACTGCGTCCCCCAGTCGCCGAGATGATTGATTCCCACGACCTTATATCCGAGCGCGCGATATATCCTGCAAAGTGCGCCGCCTATCACGGTATTGAGAAGATGTCCCATGTGGAAGGGCTTTGCAATATTGACAGAAGAAAAGTCTATGCAGACCGTCTTGCCCGCGCCGACTTCTGACTTGCCGTATTCTTCGCCTTCAGACAATATCTTTTCTACGACCTTTGAGGCGACCATTTTTTTATTGAGCGTAAAGTTGACATAACCCGCAACCGCCTCCGCTTTTTCGAGAAAGTTGTACGCGCCTATACGCGAAACGATTTCCTGCGCGATGACGACGGGGCTTTTTTTCATCGCTTTTGCAAACTTAAAACACGGCAGGCAATAATCGCCCATCGCAGAGTCTTTAGGCACGGTGATAAGCGGTTCAATCTCCTCGCTCTCAACGTCCTGTAAAATCACTATATCCGCAAGCAGTTTTTTGTAATCCATTGTGTACCTCTGTTATACGTTGAATCTGAAAAGTACGACGTCGCCGTCATGTACGACGTAATCTTTGCCTTCGCTCCTGACTTTTCCCTTTTCTTTTGCGGCATTGTAAGAACCGCACTCAAGCAATACCTGCCAGTCCACGACTTCCGCACGGATAAATCCCTTCTCAAAGTCGCTGTGGATTTTTCCTGCCGCCTGGGGAGCCTTGGTTCCTTTGACGATTGTCCATGCACGCGTTTCCTTTTCTCCTGCGGTAAGATAGCTTATAAGTCCGAGCAGTTTATAACATGCCGATACCAGCTTGTCCAGACCGCTCTTGTCAATGCCCAGCTCCTGCTGGAACATCTCTTTTTCTTCCTTGTCCATACCGGCAAGCTCTTCTTCTATTTTCGCGCAAAGAACGATAACTTCGCTGTTCTGAGATGCGGCAAACTTTTTAACGTCCTTGACATAAGCGTTGTCCTCTTTGCCCAGGTCGTCCTCTCCTATATTTGCAGCGAAAATCACGGGTTTGGACGTAAGAAGAAACATATCGTCTATTATCGCCTGCTCTTCTTCGCTGAACTGCATAAGACGGACAGGCTTGCCGTTTTCAAGCTCTTTAAGCACTCCGTCGAGGAAATCAGCCTCTTCAAGGTATTTTTTATCGCCGCCTTTAGCTGAATTTCTTGCCTTCAGAGAACGTTTCTGAACAGCCTCCATATCAGCAAAAATAAGTTCGAGGTCAATGGTTTCTATATCTCTCAACGGATTTACGCTGCCTTCCACATGAGTGATGTTTTCGTCGTCGAAACATCTGACTACGTGAACTATCGCGTCGACTTCTCTGATATGCGACAAAAATTTGTTGCCCAGTCCTTCGCCGTGCGACGCACCCTTTACGAGTCCGGCTATATCGACAAATTCAAGTACGGTGGGCGTAATCTTCTTTGAATTGTACAACGCGGCAAGTTTGTCCAGTCTTTCGTCGGGAACGGCTACTACGCCTACGTTGGGTTCGATTGTGCAGAACGGATAATTCGCGCTCTCCGCGCCTGCCTGCGTAATCGCGTTGAAAAGCGTGCTTTTGCCTACATTAGGCAATCCTACGACTCCCAGTTTCATTTCAGTTCTCCTTTAGGCGGCAAGGATTCTTCGTCCTCTTTTTCCTCTTCCGCCAAATCTTTACTTTGGTTTTTTCCTATAAGCTTGAGAGTGTTCTCCTCTCCCTTGACAAATCTCTTTATGTTTGAATAATGTCTTAAAGTCACGATAAGCCATATAATCAGCGAACATACTATCACGGTAACGCTGTCCCTGCCGACGATGCAGCTGTACACGGTTATCGCGCTTATGCAGATAAGCGACCCGATAAAGCCGTATTTGATAAACAGCAACATAAGTATGAGTACAACGAGAACGACCGCGCCGACCACCGGATATGCAACCAGGAACACGCCTATCGACGTGGCAACGCCTTTGCCTCCTTTGAATTTGCTGTAAAGAGGCAGTACGTGTCCGATGATAACCACTACGCCCAGAATAAACAGCCAGTCTACGCTGCCTATCCAGTACCGTCCTATCGCCGCAAATATTACGCCTTTTGCGCAATCGCAGATAAAGGTAAGCACTCCCCACAGTTTTCCAACAGAACGCAATACGTTCATTGTGCCGGGATTGCCGCTGCCTTTTTTAGTTATATCCGTTCCCTTCAATCTTGAGAAAATAATCGCGAAATTAACAGAACCTATCAGATAAGCCGCTATACAAAGCAAAGCTTTGCCCCACCAGTCCATTTAAGCCTAATACCCCTGAAGACATTTTTGGATATTATAGCACAACGCGCGCAAAAATACAACAAATGCACGCCCGTTTATACGCGTACGCAAAAAAATACGGATTTCGACACTACACGTCTTTTATTCGGCTTTTATACGCAGCAGGCAGTTTAAACTACATTTTCCTGTTTTTTTGTTAATTTAATAACAACTTCTTGCCGGTAAAAATTCTTGACCTTGCCGCTTTATTCTTTATATAATGAAGTTGGCGGCAGTCCGCCGTAAGGAGGATTATATGAAAAAGAGATTGCTTTTGGCTCTTATAAGCATCGTGATGATTTTCACCGTTGTGTTCTTTATCGCGTGCGACGGAGAGAGCGAAACCTTCAACGAAAACATTGACCTTGAACACGACGACCTGAGAGTCGCGCCAAACGAGTCCGCACAACAAGGAATCGACAAACCCGATGCGTCAAGACTCACCGCTCTCAGCAGTAGCCTGTCTGAAGACGCTGCGGTAAAAGAAAGCGCAACTTATCTCTTCAACCTCGCAAACGACAACCTCTCAAAGGTTTCATATTATGCAAACTACGCTTACGGCAGTGGCGTCGCAACCGTCGTAAGCCCTGATATGTCCGGTTCTATGCAAGTGCGCGAAGTACGCATAAAGGACGGCGCGGCAATGTATATGGTAACTCTCGGCAGAGTTATCAACGGATATAAAACCGCAACCCCGGAAATCAACGACTCATATATATTGGGTTTGTGCCGTTCTCTTCTCGACTACGGCAACCGCAAATACACTCCCGACGGTCAGACTTTCTATCTCCAGAACGGCAAAAGCTCATGCCTTCTCGAAAACTCTGTAGACAACTTCTATACGGACACCCCGTATATCGACTGGAACAAATGCAAAAAGGTCAAGTCGATGTCTTTGGCAGATTTTATGAAAGAAGATTATTACAATAAATCTTACGTCGAAACGACCAACGGCGTAATAATCCCCGAAAATATCGTAAACGCGTCGATTTCTCACAACGACGACGGATATTACGAGATAGAAATCACGGTAGACATAACCACCGACGCTCTCAAGCTTTCCACAGAATCCACGAGAAACTCGGCATCCAGCGACGACATCGTTTACCGCTATCAGACAATCAAATGCCAGATTTGGGATTGCGGTCTTTTCAGGCAGTACGAAACCTATGACAGCTGGGCAGGTACTCTTCTCAAAGGACTTCTCGAAGGATACAGCACCAACGAGTGGCACAAGCTCTTCACTTATAACAAAGAAAACGCTCCCCTGTATCAGATACCCTCTGACGTCAGCTGGGCAAAATGATTTTCATGGCAACAAAAAGCACCTCGACAAGAGGTGCTTTTTGTTTGTCTGTTTTATCCGATTTGCGCTTTTACAAAATTGTTTTTTCCGATGTACGATATTCCCTGCTTACTATTTCCGTTTTGACAGTCATCCGTTTTTGAGAAATATTGTGTTCTGTAAGTCGGCAAGCGATTTGCAGAATCGCCTTATATCTTCACGAAAATCCTTTTGCAATCACTGCGTTTTCAATACGCCTTGTCCTCTGAAATCAGGGATATATTCCTCACATGCGCTTTCAGCCTCCTGAACGAACACATTTTCAAAACCCAGTTTTTTTGCGTAAGCCACTACCGTTTTGTACTCTATCGGTTTGAGTTTTCTGTTTATTTCAGGATATTCGGACGCTTTTCCGAAAGGAGTATACTGACTCATAAGCGAAAAATAATCATTTTTAATATCCGTAATTCTTTCAAGTATGTCTAATACGCCTTTTGAATTTGCGACAGCACCTGGAAGAACAAGATGTCTTACAAGAAGTCCCCTTTTCATCAGCCCGTCTTCTGCGACATACGTGCTTTTAACCTGTCTTTTCATTTCTTTGACGGCTTTAACCGCAATGTCAGGATAATCGCCGGCAGCAGAATACTTTTCAGCCAACGCGCGGTCGCTGTATTTAAAATCAGGCATATAAATATCCACAAGTCCGTCAAGCATACGCAGAGCGTCTGTCTTCTCGTATCCGCCGCAATTGAAAATAACGGGAATTGCGGGCTTGTACAAGTTGAGAGCTTTTGCAATCTGAGGGATAAAATGACTGCCGGTAACCAGGTCGATATTGCACGCGCCGTTATCTTCGAGTTCTTTGAAAATATCAGCAAGCCGACTTACCGAAATCTCTGTACCCTCGCCTCTCGATAAATCGAAATTCTGACAATAAACGCACTTTAACGAACACCCGGCAAAAAAAACCGCGCCGCTGCCGCGCTCATCGGCGACTACCGGTTCTTCCCAGTAATGCAATGCCGCTCTGCCCAGCACGGGGTTTTGTTTAACGCCGCAATATCCCGTCCCGACAGCCCTGTCAACGCCGCAATTTCTCGGACACAATCTGCAAACGTTGTCGCTCATCAGACCTCGAAATAACGCGCAACACCGTGTTTTATAAGTTCGGAAAGCTCTCTTGCGAGTTCTTCAAGACTTTCCGACCTGTCGGACAGATACCAGTCACGATAGCAGTCCACGACACCCGACACGATAAATGACAACACAATGTTGGCTTTAGGAACATTGCTGCCGTTGAATTTGTAAGAATTGAACAGCTCTTTTTTGAGCATATCCTTAATCTTTCTCATAAAGTTGCCTGAAATGGTACTTGAAAAAAGCAGCTTGTTGAAGGTTTCGTTTTCGCTGCCGGACACGCCGTCGCTTATAGCAAGCAGCAACGGATACGGGTCTGTCTTGATTTTGTTCATATCAAACTTGCCGAATATTTTTTTTATATCCTCAAGGAGTTCGTCTTCCACGTCTTCAAGAACGTTGTATACGTCTGTATAATGCAGATAAAAAGTCTTGCGGTTTACATCTGCCTTTTCTGCCAAATCCTTTATGACGATATGGCTCATTTCCTGAGTCAGCACCATTTCTTTGAACGCCTCTTTTATAGCCTGCCTGGATTTGCGGCTGCGCTTATCGTTTTTAAATCTGTTGACGTGTTCCATAATAAATCTCCGATTTTGTTTTATGATTATATTTTAATATACAAACGGGGAATAATCAACAATTTTTTTATACTCAGGGCAAAATTATTTTATATATTGAATCAAAGATACGTTCATGATAAAATGTAATCAGAAATATAAAGGAGGGAATTATGGCAACAGCATACAATCCTTACGACAATTTTCTTTCCGTGCTGGATAAAGCGGCAAAGGCCGTCGGCATGAAAGAAGAAGAATACGTGCTGATAAAGTATCCTGAAAGGGAACTCAAAGTTTCTGTACCCGTTAAAATGGACGACGGCTCTGTCAAGGTATTTGAGGGATACCGCGTTCAGCACAGCACTTCGCGCGGTCCGTGCAAAGGAGGCATAAGATATCACCAATGCGTGAACGAAGACGAAGTAAAAGCGTTGGCTGCATGGATGAGCTTTAAATGCGCGGTAGTCAACATACCGTACGGCGGAGCAAAAGGCGGCATAAAAGTAGACCCGTCCACTCTTTCCCGTGCCGAACTGGAAAGACTGACCCGTCGTTACACGGCCATGATTCTTCCGATAATAGGACCTGAAAAGGATATCCCTGCCCCGGATGTCGGAACAAACGCGCAGGTTATGGACTGGATTATGGACACTTACTCAATGATGAACGGTTACACTATACCCGGAGTCGTTACGGGCAAAGACCTTGAAGTAGGCGGTTCTCTGGGAAGACCTGAGGCAACGGGGCGCGGAGTCATGATAATCACCATGGAAGTCCTCGACAAATACAAGCTCGCGCCGTCAGACGTAAGCGTAGCGGTTCAGGGTATGGGCAATGTAGGCAGCGTTGCAGCAAGACTTTTGTATGAAAAAGGCTGCAAAATAGTCGCAGTATCAGATGTTTCAGGAGGCATCAGAAATCCTGACGGGCTGAATATTCCTGAAATCTGCAAATTCGTAAAAGAAAAAAAGCTGCTCAAGGATTACAACGCAGAAGGAGTCGAACATATAGACAATCACGCTCTGCTTACGACAAAATGCGACATACTTATACCTGCCGCACTCGAAAATCAGATTACGGGCGAAATTGCAAAAGAACTCGACTGCCGGCTGATAATAGAGGCAGCAAACGGTCCCACGACTGTCGATGCCGACGCAATACTCGAAGAACGCGGCATAGTCGTCCTGCCGGACATACTTACAAACGCAGGCGGTGTTATCGTTTCCTACTGTGAGTGGGTACAGAATCTTCAATCCCTTACGTGGGACGAAAACGACGTCAACGCAACGCTCTTCAAAGTTATGACGAGAGCATTGACCGACGTATACCACAAAGCGCGCGACTACAAGATAAGCTATCGCCTCGCAGCATACGCAGTAGCGATTGAGAGGCTTTGCACTGCAAAGAAAAAACGCGGAATATTCCCCTGATTGAATAGAAAAGTCAAAAAATCAAATCAAAAAGCACCCGATTCTCAAAGGGTGCTTTTTCTCAATACGTATCGCTTTTTATTAAAAAACAGTTGTTCAAAAACGGTTTATTTATTCAGTCCCGCAAGGTCGTCTGCACCGATTTCTGCAGTACCGTATGTAAAATAGGCAAGGCAGGTTTGTTTGCAGTTCACCACCATCGGAAAAGACGCATGATTTCCGCTGTAAACCTCGTTGCGTTTCCAGATGAGCATCTTCATTTTTCCGTCGATTTCGGCTATCGCGAAATCTATCGTGGTATTCTGGCAGGTAAAACCTTCTTCCTTTGCTCCAGTATTTGCGAGAAACTCCTCAAGCGCAGCCCTGTGAGTAGTCTTCATAACTTCTTCTCTGCAATCTATCGTTATAGTGCAGTAATATACGTCGTCTGCAACATAAACTCTGTCATCGTGTTCTGCGGCAAGATTTTCCCTTTTTGAAATGTCATACGTGGTCATATGCTCTGTAAGGACCCTGTTTTCTTCAGCGACGTCGCCTTCGAACTTTGCAAATTCTCCCCAGTTAAGAGTAGAAAGCGCACCCGTTTCGCTGTCGATTACAATATCTTTTTTATTGGTATTATTTGTAAAATACGCCTCGCTGCCGTCGTAATAATACTTTTTAGAACAGCTGCCGCTATCAAAACCCGTACCGTAAATAATCTCTTGAGAATATATTTCGTTTCCTTTGATTTTTCTTATAAGATGAGTGTTTCTCGTAGCAACGGTACCCAGCAAATCTCCTTCGGCAGCAAAAGAAAAATACTCTTCTCTCACATAATTCGTATCGTTTATCCAGTTGCCGTATGCCTCCATGACAAGGTCGTACGCACTCATGCCTTGGGCAACGTCAAGCCCCTCGTAGTTGCCCAGATTTTCGTCTTTCGGCTTGAGTTCAGTATACTTGCCACTGCAAGCAACAGCAAATAAAAGTGAAAAAATCATGACGGCAAGAACTGCAAAAATCAATATTCTCTTTCTCATATAATCTCCTTTTCGGTCGCCCGACGTTTTTATTTAAACATATACAAACACGCAATGTCAACAATATAACGCTCACGCCTCAAATACGTTAAATTTGTGGCGTAAACTTCCGGCAATAAATTCAATTTCTATTGTCGGATATAAAAAGCGAGTCATAAAAACATAAAAAAGCGGTGTGCAAATTTCTTTGCACACCGCCAGAAGGGGTTATTATTTGGGAATAAATCCTTAATAATCCTGAATCAGTTTTTGCTTTCGCCGTAATAAGCGTTGAGATACATCTGCTTGATTTCGCTCATAAGCGGATAGCGCGGATTAGCACCGGTACACTGGTCGTCGAAAGCGTCTTCTACCATGCTGTCAAGTTTTTCAAGGAATACTTTTTCGTCGACGCCCGCCTCTTTTATCGTCATAGGCAGATTGATTTCCTTCATAAGCTCTTTGATTTTAGCGATGAGTTTTTCAACTTTCTCTTCGTCCGTTTTACCGTTCAATCCGATAAAGGTCGCAACTTCTGCATATCTTCTGATGCAGTCCGGATACTTGTACTGCGGGAAAGTACCCATCTTTGTCGGAGCTTTAGCGCAGTTGAAACGGATTACCTGCTCAATCATAAGCGCGTTGGCAACGCCGTGCGGCAGGTGGTGATAGGAACCAAGCTTGTGAGCCATAGAGTGGCATACGCCAAGGAACGCGTTTGCAAAAGCCATACCTGCAAGAGTTGACGCGTTTGCCATCTCCTCTCTCGCCTCTGCGTCGTGTCCGCCCAGGCTGTACGCTCTGGGGAGATAGTTGAATATCAGTTTCGCCGCCTTAAGCGCAAGTCCGTCGGTATAATCGGTTGCCATCATGGACGCAATTGCCTCAAGTGCGTGGGTCAGGGCGTCTATACCGGACGCGCTTGTAAGTCCCTTGGGGATATTCATCATCAGGTCGGCATCGATAATCGCCATATCGGGAAGAAGTTCGTAATCTGCGAGAGGATATTTCGTACCCGTCTTTTCGTCGGTAATAACCGCAAACGGAGTAACTTCGCTGCCGGTACCGGCGGTGGTGGGGATTGCAATGAAGTATGCCTTGTCGCCCATATGCGGGAAGGTGTAAACTCTCTTTCTTATATCCATAAATCTCATTGCGAGGTCCTGGAAGTCGACTTCGGGATGCTCGTAAAGCGTCCACATAATCTTGCCTGCGTCCATAGCGGAACCGCCGCCGATAGCTATGATTACGTCAGGCTCGAAAGCCGTCATTGCCTTTGCTCCTTCCAGCGCGCAAGCGAGGGTCGGGTCGGGAGCGACGTTATAGAACGCGGTGTGAGTGATTCCCATCTCGTCAAGTCTGTCCGTGATAGCCTTTGTAAAGCCGCTCTTATAAAGGAAGGTATCGGTAACGATAAATGCCTTCTTTTTATTCATAACGTATTTCAGCTCTCTGAGAGCGACGCCCAGACAGCCTTTCTTGAAATAGACCTTTTCGGGTGCTCTGAACCACAACATATTCTCTCTCCTTTCCGCAATCGTCTTAATGTTAATCAGATGTTTTACGCCTACGTTTTCGCTGACACTGTTACCGCCCCAGCTGCCGCAGCCCAAAGTAAGGGAGGGAGCCAGTTTGAAGTTGTAAAGGTCGCCTATACCGCCTTGCGAAGAAGGAGTGTTTATCAATATGCGGCAAGTCTTCATTGCACGCTCGAATTTGTCCATTTTTTCTTTGCCCGTTTCCACGTTGACGTAAAGTACGGAAGTGTGTCCCATACCGCCGTCGGCAATCAGTTTGCCCGCTTTTGCGAGAGCGTCGTCAAAGTCTTCTGCCTTATACATGGCAAGTACGGGGCTGAGCTTTTCGTGTGCGAATTCTTCAGAAAGTTCTACGCTGGTAACTTCGCCCACAAGCACTTTGCTGCCTTCGGGAGCGTCAAAGCCGCTCATCTTTGCGATTGTGCAGGCAGACTGACCTACTATCTTAGCGTTGAGTGCGCCGTTAATCAGGATAGTCTTTCTCACTTTTTCTGTTTCCTCCGGAGTGAGGAAGTACGCTCCGCAAGCCTGCATCTGTTCTTTAAACTGCTTATATACGTCCTTAAGAACTACTACCGACTGCTCCGATGCGCAAATCATACCGTTGTCAAACGTCTTGGAGTGAACGATGGATGCCGCAGCCATTTTTATATCCGCGCTGCTGTCTATAACTGCAGGAGTATTTCCTGCGCCTACGCCGACAGCGGGTTTGCCGGAACTGTATGCCGCTTTTACCATGCCGGGACCGCCGGTAGCGAGGATAAGGTCAGCCTCTTTCATAATCATTGCGGAAAGCGGAACGGTAGGCTCGTCTATCCAACCGATAATCTCTTCGGGTGCGCCTGCAGCGACAGCCGCGTCGAGAACGATTTTCGCCGCAGCGGCAGTGCTTTTCTTTGCTCTGGGGTGAGGAGAAATTATAAGACCGTTTCTCGTCTTGAGCGCGAGAAGGGATTTGAATATTGCAGTCGATGTCGGGTTTGTGGTCGGGATAATAGCCGCTACGACGCCGACGGGTTCCGCAATCTTGGTTATGCCGAAACCGGGGTCGGATTCGATAATACCGCAAGTCTTTACGTCTTTGTAAGTGTTGTAGATATACTCGGATGCGTAATGGTTTTTGATTACCTTGTCTTCAACCACACCCATACCGGTTTCTTCAACCGCCATTTTCGCGAGAGGGATTCTCGCCTTGTTAGCCGCCATAGCCGCGGCGAAGAAGATTTTGTCTACCTGTTCCTGCGTATACGTTGCGTATTTAGCCTGCGCTGCTCTTACGCGCGCAATTTTGTCAAGCAACGTAACCTCGTCGTTGACGATGTTTGCCATAACAATAACTCCTTTATGATAAAAATTTGTATCAGATTTTATTATACGCAAAACGCTGTAAATAATTTACCGCCGTCGCTCTGCTCTCTCCCAAACCCCGCGGGAGCCCTGAAAGCCGCAAACGTCTTGCGAATTATCGATTTGTTAATTTTTTCACAATCGATGTCTATATTATATCCGCGCTTTTTCTGTTTGTCAACAATTTAACAAGCATATTTTTACTTTTTTAATATTTTTTTCAACTCATAACAATACGTTGAATTTTTGATAATAAAATGCGGTTTTAACTGTAATATAGTTGGTTTTTTGCATATAATTAAACAATTAAAAACGCACAAAACATTTTAATTCAGCTCAACTTCTTCCCGTAAAGTGAATTTTTTATTCTTCAACTTATTGTACGCATATCTATATCTATGAAACCCGAACGCTCAGCCGTTTCTTCCCCCTTCGTACCTTTTCAATATTTTTATCGCCAAGCCCTGCCCTTCTGTTTCTTTACAAGGCATAATCCTGTGATAAATCAAAAACCTCACTCTGCCTCTCTCAACTATTTATTTGACGGCTTTTGCGAGCCTTTGAAAATATATAAGTTGCGGCAGTTATGTATCTGTTGATATCACTATGAGAAAAGATGGAAATGCGTAAGCCCTGATTCTGACAATAAAATGAATTTTTAGTATACATAATATGATATTATACGCGAAAACAATACAGTTTCCTGATACAAGAGGTCTGTTTATTCAGAAAGCGATGCGTGAGCTTTTTACCGGCAAAAACCGATATTCAGGTCACCGCACTTCCTCTTATTTATACTGATTAACTGCGTCCCTTGCGACTAAATCCGCGCTTTCAATAAGCTAAAACGCGGATGAAACGATTAAAGCGTTTATCCCGTTACGGGAGAATCTATCCCTCCGCTTGCAACGATTTTAAGCTTATGCGGCACACAGATTATGCTGTCGCCTGTGCTTTTAATCTCAGGCATGTACGTGCAGTCCTGCGTATAGCTGCAATCTGCGTCGACCATTTTTACCGTACGCTCTTTTTTGTCGACGAAAAACACGTTGTATCCGTCAGCCGTAACCACGCTTACGCTGTATCCGCCGTTTTTCTCATCTATTTTTACGCCGTCTTTGTATTCTTCAGAAATATTGAAACTGTCTGAATCGAAAGAGAAATCCATAACCGTCATGTCGTCGTGCATTACGTAAAAACCGGTCATTTCAGATTTTTCGGGCAGAAGAAAAACAAGCAGCAACGCTACCGCTACCGCAAGCACACACAGGTAAGGCACTATATCCCACAGCGTGAAATATTTGCTTTTTTTTACGTCGTCTATCCCGTTTTTCTTCATTATTTTTCCTGCCCGTGTCGATTATATCCTATTTTATCTCTTTGCCTTCTGAATTTGTAACGACGCGGAACCCGTCCCCCGTCTTTATTGCCATAGTATAGGTATATCCGTCGAGAGATTTCATAAACTCTGCCGCTTTTTCTTCTCCGAGTACGCAGAGCGCGGTTGAATACGCATCGCACAGAGCCGCATTTTCGCCGTAAACGCTTGCCGTCAGTACATCGCTGTTATAAGGTGCGCCCGTCGCAGGGTCAATGATATGGCTGTATCTTTTGCCGTTTATCTCGTAATACTGCTGATAGCCTCCGCTTGTTGCAAGCGAAGTGTCTTTGAGATAGACTTTGAAATAGTTTTTGCCGCTGTCGACAGGAGAAAGGACTGAAACCGACCATTTACCCGTTTCCGTCCCCACCTCTTTTCTGGCATTTTTAAGTACCGACAAACTGCTGCCGCCTATACTGACATAGCCGAATTCAAACCCGTTTTCTCTCATTAAACCGGCAATCAAATCTGCGCAATATCCCTTTCCTATTCCGTTCAGATTGAGCTGCTGAGTATATTCTCTGCCGTCTACCGTTACCGCAATATCTGCTTTCACAGCATAATACTTCCCGTCTTCCTCATACACAGAAGTTTTTGAAAAATCGGCAAGAGTCTTAAAAGCCTGCACGTATTTTTCTTCAGGCAACTGTGCCCTGTAATCCGCTCTGTCGTAAGGAGCTGACGCGACGTATTCTTCCCCGTTGAAACGCGGAGAAAATCCCCACAGGTCCACAGAGAGTGCTATAGCCGGATTAAACGCTCCTCCCGTCGTTTCGTACGCCTGTTTTGCAAGGGTGAGCGCATCGTATGCCGTCTTGTCTATCTCGATTTTTTCTCCTGCTTTTGCATTATTGAAAGCCGCGATACTGCTCGTTTCGCCATCTACCGAAACAGAACCGCTCACTGCATTCAGCACCTCGCGTATATCGTTGTCCCACAGCTCTTCGAATCTTTCTGTTTCGGATGCAGGCAGATAGCAACTCACGCTGCAATACGTGTTGAAATAATCATATGTAGTATACTGAACGCCTGTGTAATCGGTTACGTCCACCCCGTCTACAACTATTTTGCAGCCGCTCAACCCTATCGCGCATAAGACCGCAATAACGAGTGCCGCAACCGTTCTGAAAGCTTTTTTTGCCATAGCTTTATTATAACAAATGCCTGCGTCAAACACAACTACAAAATAAACCGCCCCACGCAAAAACGTCTTCGTTTGTCAACTGTTTTTCTCAAAATTTTCCGATATTTTTTTGCCTTTTGCAAAGGTATGTATATTGATTTTTCGCGCGCGTTATTATATAATGTTTGTAAAGTGCTAATAGGGTGTTTTACTTATGAGAAAGACAGGTTTTGACAGTAAAAAATATTTATCCATGCAATCCGACTTTATCGCAAAGCGCATAAAACAGTTCGGAGGAAAACTTTATCTTGAATTCGGCGGAAAGCTGTTCGACGATTTTCACGCAAGCAGAGTTTTGCCGGGATTTGCACCCGACAACAAAATAGTAATGTTGCAGACTCTCAAAGACAAAGCCGAAATCGTCATCGTCATAAATTCAAACGACATTGCCAAAAACAAGCTGCGTGCCGACCTGGGCATAACTTACGACGAAGACGTACTCAGACTTATCGACATATTCAGGAGCAAGGACCTTTACGTGGGCAGCGTCGTTTTATCTCAGTTCCATGAAGAAAATATGCCTGCAAAAGCTTTCCAGCAAAGGCTCGAAAGACTGGGACTCAAAGTATACCGTCATTATCATATCGAGGGCTACCCTCACAACATCCCTCTCATAGTCAGCGACGACGGATACGGAAAAAACGAGTATATAGAAACTTCGAGAGAGCTTATCGTAATAACCGCACCCGGTCCCGGCAGCGGTAAGATGGCAACCTGCCTTTCACAGCTTTATCACGACTATAAACGCGGAATAAAGGCAGGCTATGCAAAATACGAAACTTTCCCCATCTGGAATCTTCCTCTCAATCACCCCGTCAACATGGCATACGAGGCGGCAACGGCTGACCTCAACGACGTAAACATGATAGACCCCTATCATCTTGCAGAATACAACAAAGTCGCCGTCAACTACAACAGAGATATAGAGATATTCCCCGTACTAAACGCATTGTTTGAAAAACTGATGGGGCACTCCCCCTATAAATCACCCACAGATATGGGCGTAAACATGGCAGGATACGCTATTTGCGACGACGAAGTATGTTGCGAGGCAAGCAAGCAGGAAATAATACGCCGCTACTATGCAGCCCTCGTTGCAAGGCGCAAAGGTGTGGACAGAGGCGACGAGGCAGGCAAAATCTCGCTTATCATGGACAAGCTTGGACTTAAAGCAGAAGACAGAGTTGTAGTTCCTGCTGCCAATGCGGTAAAAGAACGCACGGGCGGACCTGCCGCGGCTATCGAACTCAACGACGGAAGAATAATCACGGGCAAGACGTCCGATTTGTTCGGTTGCTCTTCCGCTATGCTGCTTAACGCTCTGAAAGCTCTGGCTAATATAGACGACGATATAAAGCTGCTCTCCCCCGTCGTGGTAGAACCTATTCAGAAACTCAAAACCAGCGTGCTTGGCAGCCGTAATCCGAGATTGCATACAGACGAAGTGCTTATTGCTCTTTCAATTTCTGCAGCGACAAACGATACGGCTATGAAAGCAATGAAACAGCTTGAAAAACTCAAAGGCAGTCAGGTTCACACCACAGTGATACTCTCGCCCGTCGACGAAACTGTTTTCCGCAAACTGGGCGTCGACGTAACCAGCGAACCTGTATATTCTACAAAACAGCTTTACCACAAAAACTGATATAATCTAAAGAAAAGATTATAAAAATCCGACAAGCGACGGATTCCGTTTATTCGGAATCCGTTTTTTTGTCAGACGATACATCGCCTTATTTCAATAAAGTTTAAATTTTCAGGAACTTACCTTCTTCTCTAACGATTAATAAAGGCTCCTTATAAAAGTGCGTAAACAGACTGTGAGAAATCGTCTTATCTCTGAAAAGTATTTAATATAAGCATAAAATATTACGGCAAACAGCAATTAAACCCACGGATAAATTTATAAAAATTAAATTGAGAATTATTCTCATTTTTGCTTGACAACTGTATTCCTATGCTATATAATAGGCTCAGGAGGCAGGAAAAGCGATGAATTATTCAAGGCAGCGCGAAACGGTATACAACGTACTGAGGTCAACAAAAGACCACCCGAGTGCTGCATGGATATACGACGAGTGCAAAAAGATTATCCCCGGGATAGGGCTTGCGACCGTCTACCGCAATCTGGAACTTCTCGTCGCCCAAGGCAAAGCAATAAAAGTGCCTGTCGGACAGGACCAGGACAGATACGATGCGGATATATCGCTGCACTTCCACGGCGCGTGTCCGATATGCGGAAAGGTCTGGGACGAAGAAATCTCCGCTCCTCTCAACGCCGCGCTCAAAGCCGAGTGCGAAAAAAACAACAGCGAAGGTTTCTCCCTCACCTTTTTCAGGGTATGCGGAGATTGTAAAGCAAAACAAGAGCAATAATTATAATAAATAAAAAACAATTATCATTTAATAAAATCGGAGGTTTATGATTATGGCAAAGTTTGTATGCACGATATGCGGTTATGTTCACGAGGGAGATGCTGCTCCCGAAAAATGCCCCGTCTGCGGCGCACCTGCGAGCAAATTCGAGAAGATGGCAGAAGAAATGGTATGGGCTGACGAGCACAGAGTAGGAGTTGCTCAGGGTCTTGACGAAGAAGTCGTACAGGGTCTCAGAGAAAACTTCAACGGCGAGTGCGCTGAGGTAGGCATGTATCTTGCAATGAGCAGACAGGCAGAAAGAGAGGGTTATCCCGAAATCGCGGAGGCTTACAAGAGATACGCTTTTGAAGAGGCTGAACACGCAGCTAAATTTGCAGAACTTCTGGGTGAAGTCCTCACCAACGACACCAAGAAGAACGTAAAAATGCGTATGGAGGCTGAAAACGGAGCTTGCAGCGGCAAGATGAAACTGGCTAAGCGCGCTAAAGAACTGGGTTACGACGCGGTACACGACACCGTACACGAAATGGCTAAGGACGAGGCAAGACACGGCTGCGGTTTCAAAGGACTTTACGACCGTTTCTTCAAATAAGATAACACAACTATCTTTATATATTGCAAAAATCCCTTCAGGGCGAAAGTCCGGAGGGATTTTTTATTATATAATCGTATTTTATCACAACAAGATTCACTCATCTGCCCTCTTTTTATTAATCTGTCTGCCGTTGAAGTATAAAAACACTTCTCTCGCAAGCCAAACTGCCGATTTATACTATCAAAAAGAGTTTTGCATTTAAACGCGTTTAATCAAAAACGAAATCTGATTTAAAAAACGCAGACTGCAATGACGCAGACTGCGTGAATTTTATTTTTCAAACCGCATAAATCAAATAAAACTTACTCTTTTGCGGTGCTTTCAAATATTATAACGGAGTTGTTTGCAAGTTTTGAGCCCTTCGTTATGACATTTCCGCTCAGAAGGTCCTTGACATCGGACTTCAGGTTGAGCTGTTTTGCCGCGCCCGACGTATTTACCGCAGCGACGATTTTGCGTTTCTTGGCACGACGTTCAAGGTAAATCACCCCTGCGGATTCGTAAAGACTCGTACTTCCGGTAATCTGACTTTTATATTTTTTGCGTATACTTCCCAGTTTTCTGTAATGTTCAAGAAGTTCCGCATCCTGACTGTTCCAGTTCATAGGTCTGCGGCAAAGAGGGTCTTCGTATCCCTGCATACCGCACTCGTCGCCGTAGTATATCGAAGGTATGCCGGGCAGTAAAAACTGAAGTGTTGACGCCACTTTGAGTCTTGCTTTTGCGGTCGAAAGAATTTCTCCCTCCAGAACGACGCCTGCTCTCCCCATCTTGTCCAGACCGGATATATCGTAATCGCTCAGTCTGTTAAGCACTCTTACGGTATCGTGAGAACCGACGAGAGTCATGGTACAGTCGAGAGATTTTTTGGGATAATTTTCAAGAATCGTTTTGACTGCCTCAATAAAAGCGCGTGGTCTTCCGCCTCTTGCCAGGTTTATTATAGCGTCCTTGAAGGGATAGTTCATAACTCCGTCAAGTTCTTTGCCAAGCAGATAATGTCTTCTCTTTGAATAGCTTATCTTGTTGGAGGCGTCTTCCCATACCTCTCCTATCAGCAATTTCTTTTCGCTGACGGATTTTACCGCTTTACGGATTTGCTCCACAAACTCTTCCGGAAGTTCGTCAACCACGTCAAGTCGCCATGCACTTACGCCGAGATTTGTCCACTTGTCTATAACTCCGCCCTTGCCGAATATAAGATTGCGGTAGCCATCTGCCCTCTTGTTTACCGTCGGGCATACGGTAACTCCCCACCAGCAACGGTACTCGTCAGGGAAATTTATAAAGTCATACCAGCGGTAATACGGGGACTGTTCTGACTGATAAGCCCCAAGGCTGTCGTAATTGCCGAATTTGTTGAAATATATGCTGTCTGCGCCCGTATGATTGAATACGCCGTCCAGCATAATGTAAATGCCCTTGCGCTTTGCTTTGTCGATAAGTTCTTTGAATTTCTCTTCGTTGCCCAAAAGCGGGTCTACCGTGAGATAATCTCCCGTATCGTATCTGTGATTTGACGACGATTTAAATATCGGCGAAAGATATATCACGTTCACGCCGAGTGATTTCAGATAAGGCAACTTGTCTATTATGCCCTGAAAATTTCCGCCGTAAAAATCGTTTGCCCTGTAGACTCCGTCGGCATCCTTCAGCGTCAACGGCTCGTCCCAGTTTTTGTAAACGTAATGAGTGGAAGTGTCTACGCTTGTATCTGACGATTTGCAGAATCTGTCGACGAAAATGTGATAAATCACGCCGCCTTTAAATCTCTGAGGCGTTTCGTAATCGTTTGAATATACCGTGAGCTGAAAATCGCTTTTCGTACGGGTATTCTGATAATAAGCTAATCCTTCTTCGCTGAAAATTTCAAAATTATACCAATAAAGCCCCGCTTTGGGAGCCGTAATTCTGCAACCGAACTTGCTGGTCGTCAAATCCGATTTTCCTAAATATTCAAGAGGATAACGGATAACGTTTCCGGTAGCGTCGTCGGTTATCGCAAGGACGACGCTGTTTATAAAGACGCCGTCCTGTGCGTATGTGAAAAATTCGAGTTTTGAGCCTTCCTTAACTGCGCCGAAAGGGCGTTTGCAGTCCTTAGAGCGGCTGTCAAAGTAAAACTGCATTATTTCTTTGTAGTGCTTTTTCCTTCTTTTACGGGTTTAAGGTTCCAGATTCTGGTAGCGTATTCCTTTACGCTCCTGTCTGAAGAGAAGAAACCTGCGTTTGCGGTATTCATCAACGACATCCTTCCCCATCTCTCTTTGTCGCCGTACGATTTGTCGAGTCTGTCGTGAGCGTCGCAGTAAGACTGGAAGTCTGCAAGTACCTTGTAATGGTCAGCATTGCCGCCGCCGCCTACCGTCAGGCTGTCAGCAATTTCGCCGAAGTTGACACCTGCAATGCCGTTTCTCAGCCCGTCGATAACGGCTTTTATGCGCGCATTGTTGTTGTAATATCTGGTAGGTTCGTATCCGTTTGCGCAAAGCTCCTCAATTTCATTTGCAAGCAAGCCGAAAATAAAGATGTTCTCGTCACCCACTCTCTCGTGAATTTCTATGTTTGCACCGTCCATAGTACCTATCGTAACCGCACCGTTTATCATAAACTTCATATTGCCGGTACCGGACGCCTCTTTTCCCGCAATGGAAATCTGCTCTGAAACGTCGGATGCAGGCATAATCATTTCTGCAAGCGTTACGCGGTAGTTCTCAAGGAAGATTACCTTAATCTTGTCGTTGACCTGCGGGTCGTTGTTTATCAGATTTCCCAGCGAGTAAATAAGACGGATAATCTGCTTTGCCATATAATAGCTGGACGCCGCCTTTGCGCCGAAGATAAACGTCCTGGGGTTCATCTGTATGCCCGGATTGTTCTTTATCGTATAGTACAAATCGAGTATGTGCAACGCATTGAGCAACTGTCTTTTGTACTCGTGCAGACGTTTTACCTGCACGTCAAATATAGAGTCGGGATTTATGGATACGCCCGTGCTTTCTTTTACGTAATTTGCAAAGTCTACCTTGTTTGCGCGTTTTATCTCAAGCCACTTGTCAAGCACATCTCTCTTGCCCTTGAACTGTTCAAGCTGTTTGAGGTTGTCGGCATCCTTGAGGAAGGAATCGCCTATAAGCTCTGTAATAAAGCCCGCAAGTCTGGGGTTTGCCTGGCAAAGCCATCTGCGATAGGTGATACCGTTGGTAACGTTGGTAAACACGCCCGGATTCATCTTGTAATAATCGTTGAACACGTCGTATTTAAGTATCTCGCTATGCAATTCTGATACGCCGTTTACCGTATGCGACGCAGCAAGGCACAGATTTGCCATTTTTATCTGGTTGTGCGACAATATAGCGTTGTAAGCGACCTTGTTCCAGTCATTGGGATAGAACTCCCACAGCTTATTGCAGAATCTCTGGTTGATTTCTCCTATAATCTGATAAATACGGGGCAACAGCTGTCTGAACAGGTTTTCAGGCCACTTTTCAAGTGCCTCAGCCATGACGGTATGGTTGGTATAGGAAATAGTACGCGTAACGATGTCCCATGCCTTTTCCCAGCTGTATCCGTACTCGTCGAGGAGCAGACGCATAAGCTCAGGGATACACAAAGTAGGATGCGTGTCGTTGATATGGATAGCAACCTTATCCGGAAGTGAATCCAGCGTGCCGTAATCTCTGAGATGAGTCTTGAATATAGACTGGATAGACGCAGAAACAAAGAAATACTGCTGTTTGAGTCTGAGCATCTTTCCTTCTGTATGATGGTCTGCAGGATAAAGAACCTTTGTAATACTTTCTGCAAGAGCCTTGTTTTCAAGCGACTTGACATATTCACCCTGAGCAAACAACTGCATATCGAAGTCTACGGGAGCTTTTGCAGTCCACAGACGAAGCTTGTTTACGGCGTCGACGTTGTATCCGCTTATATTCATATCGTAAGGAATTGCCTGAATCGTGTCGCAGTCGTGATAATCGATATAAAGTCTGCCGTTTTCCCAGCGTTGACTTACGCTGCCGCCGAATCTGACCTCAAAGGTGTCTTCCACTCTGGGAGAAAGCCATACGTCGCCTTCGTTGAGCCACTCATCCGGCATTTCAAGCTGCCAGCCGTCTGAAATTTTCTGTTTGAAAATACCGTAATCGTATCTGATTGAAAAACCGCTTGCAACATAGTTGAGATTGGTAAGCGATTCCATATAAGCAGCGGCAAGTCTTCCCAGACCTCCGTTGCCCAGTCCTGCGTCAGGCTCAATAGCGTAAAGGTCGTTGAGCTTAAAACCGTAACGCTCTACCGCCTTAGCGAAAACATCCGTCATGCCAAGATTGAAAAGATGGTTTTTAAGCGACCTGCCGAGCAGGAATTCCATTGACATATAATAGACCTGTTTGGTCTTCTGTTCCTTTCTTCTTCTTTTAAAATCCAGTCTTTTTTCGGTCAATATATCCCTTACCGTCATACATACTGCGCGGTAAGCCTGCGCGGGACTTGCGTCCGCGAGCGGTTTGCCGAAATAGGTCTGAGATTTCATTTCCAAAATCTCTTCGATTCTCTTTGTATTAAGTTTTTGTTCCATATATTCTCCGTTAAAAAAACTTTGTAAAGGCTTGCCTCAAAGACAAGCCTTTATTTATCTCACATTACTGTATTATAAACTAAATTTTGCCTTTTGTATAGCAATTGATACCCTCGCACAGGTACTTTTACAGATTTTCGTAAAGCGAAATATACTGCTTGCAGATGTTATCCCACGAGAAATCCTGGCTCATTGCGTTCTGCACCAGCTGTTTCCAGTCTTCCTTGTAATCGTAATACAGACCTACTGCCCTTTCGATAGCGTAAAGCATATCGTGAGCGTTGTAAGAATAGAAAGTGAAACCGGTACCCTGTTTCGTTGCGCCGTTGTAAGGTACGACAGTATCTTTAAGCCCGCCCGTTTCTCTTACGATGGGAATTGTGCCGTATCTCATGGAAATCATCTGACTGAGTCCGCAAGGTTCAAACTTGCTGGGCATAAGGAATATATCCGAACCGGCGTAAATCTTGCTTGCCAAATCGCCGGAGAAACCGAGTACCGCGCGCAATTTGTCGGGGAAACGCTTTTGCATATCCTTGAGCATTGATTCGTACTTCCAGTCGCCGCTGCCGAGAACGACCATCTGCAGACCCTTGGAAAGTATTTCTTCAAAGACGTTGGCAATGAGTTCCATACCCTTCTGCTCGGTAAGACGGGTAACCATACCTATAACGGGTATGTTGGGATTCTGATTGAGATTGAGCATCTCCTGCAGTCCCTTCTTGTTTGCCGCCTTTCCTTCCACGGAATTCTTATCGTAATTCTTAAACAGAGCCTTGTCCGTAGCAGGATTGTTGATGTCAACGTCGATACCGTTTATGATACCGCTCAGCTTATACTTCCTCGCCCCCAGTATGTCCTGAAGTCCGAAACTGTAATAGCTGTTGAGAATTTCACCGGCATAAGTCGGCGAAACCGTAGTAACCTTATTGGAACACTCTATCGCGCCTTTCATAAAGTTGACGCAGTTCTGATACTGAACGAGCGACTTCTTGTCAGCGGGAAGTCCCAGAATATCGTCGCATATTTCGTTGCCGTACTTGCCCTGGAACTGAATATTGTGAATAGTAAACACGGTGCGTGCGTTCTTGCAGTTGGGCGAATTGCGATAATATACGTCGAGATAGACGGGTGTAAGACCCGTATGCCAGTCATGGCAATGAATTATGTCGGGAGTGAAATCCATGATGGGCAACGCCTCGAGAGCGGCTTTGGAGAAGAACGCAAACCTCTCCGCGTCGTCGTAATGTCCGTAAATGCCGTTGCGCTTGAAATAATATTCGTTGTCAAGGAAGTAATACGTTACTCCGTCGTATTTCTGAGTAAACACGCCGCAGTACTGATATCTCCACGCAAGCGAAACGTAACAGCAACCGAGATATTGCATCGTTGTCCTGAACTTGTCGGGGATATTGAAATAAAGCGGCATGACCACTCTGACGTCATATTCCTCTTTTACAAGAGCCTTGGGAAGAGCCGCGGCAACGTCACCGAGTCCTCCCGTCTTTACGTACGGCAAAGCCTCTGCCGCAACGAAAAGAATCTTTTTCTTATACTGCTTTGCAGGTTCAGCCTTTTTTTCTGCATTTTCAATCTTGACTTCTGCAGCTTTAACCGCTTTTTCAACCTTTTCAACAGCCTTTGTCTTTTCTATTGTAACTGCTGTTTCTTCTGCTTTTTTCTCAACTGCGGCAACTGCCTTTTCTACCTTTTCGGCAACTTTCGCCGCGGTTTCTTTAACTGCGGTTTCTGCCTTTTGCAGAGTTTCGCTCTTTTTGACGGGCTTATCTGCCTTTGCAGCCTTCTTTTCTGCCGCTTTCTTTACTGCGGGAGCAGCCTTCTCCTTCGCTTTTTCAGCGACTTTGACGACTTTCTCTTCTACCTTGGCAGCAACTTCTTCAGCCTTTTTCTCCACTTTTTCAAATGCGGTTTCTACCTTTGCCGCAACTTCAGCGACGACAGCCTTTGCCTTTTCGACAACCGGCTTTTCTTCACTCTTTACCGGAGCAACCGCTTTTTCTTTGACTTCGGCAGGCTTTTTTGTCTGAGCTTTTTTGGCCATTATTCTCTCTCCTAAATTATTAAACTACTTTGTTTTTGACGATAACCACGGGGTAATTCTGAGAGCCGCTTATCGTCTTGTCTTCGGTAACGGTTACGTCTTTGTCCGTTATCGTATATTTTAGTTCGGAATACTTCATAATATGACCGTTTTCCATAACTATCGAATTTGAAATCACCGCGCCTTCTTCTACCACGACGCCACGGAACAGGATACTGTTTTCTACCTTGCCCGCAATATCGCATCCGTCGGCTATCAGCGAATTTTTGACTTCTGCACCCTCTCTGTACAGCGTGGGAACAGAGTCTTTAACCTTTGTGAAAATTTTGCCGTAACGGTAGAACAGGTCGTTTCTTATCTCCGGGTCAAGAATTTTCATGCTCTCTGTATAGTAAGATTTTACGTCGTCGATTATCGCGGCATATCCGTCTACATGATAGCTGTAAATTGCGAGAGTGTCGACTTTTTGCTGGATTATGTTTTTCTCAAAGTCAAGATTTCCTCTCTCGTAAGAATCTGTGATAAGGGACATCAGAAGATTCTTCTTTATAAGATATATATTGAGTCCGACTTCAGTCTGCTCGTCTGAATTATTTGCGGTAAGTCTTACGCCCGTAACCTTGCCCGTAAAGTCCTTTTCTACCAGCACACGCTTGGAAGAAGTGGGATGCGACGTGTAAGTCAGCATAGTGATATCCGCACCGTTTGAAACGTGCTGTCTGTAAACGTCTTCAAAGTCAATGTTGGACGCAATGTTGCTGTTGGTGATGATTACGTATTCTTCGCTCGCCCTCTCCATATAGTCAAGTATGCCGTAAAGAGCCTCTATTTTGCCTTTGAACATACTGCGCGAAGTGTTGGACGCATAGGGCGGGAATATCGCAAGACCGCTGTTTTTGCGGTTGAGGTCCCAGTCACGACCCATCCTGAGGTGGTCAGTAAGAGAAGAATAGTTACTTCTCGTAACAATGCCTATCGTCGTGATATTGCTGTTGACGAGGTTGGACAGCGTAAAGTCGATAAAACGGTACCTGCCGCAGAACGGGAGCGATGCCGTCGTTCTGTGAATTGTAAGCTCGTTGAGTTTTGTTTCGTTATCGCTTGCGAAAACTATACTCATTATCAGATTATTCATACTTTCCTCCCTTAATCAACCATTGCTTTTACGGGAACTATCTGACCCGCTTTTACTACCGCGCCCGGTCCGACAACGGTAATCTGCCACTCGCCTTTTACCATACCGGTCTGAGTGTCGCCCACTTTGGCGTTCTCTCCGATAACCGCGTCGTTGCCGACGATGGCATATTTGACAACTGCACCCGACTTGATTACCGCACCCGGCATAATCGTACTGTCTTCGACGACCGCGCCTTCTTCAACCTTGACGCATGAAGAGATAACGCTGTTTCTTATCGTACCGTCGATTTCGCAACCCTCGGTAACGAGAGAGTTTACTACCACGGCATGGTCACCCATATAGTGAGGAGGCTCTGCTGCGTTTCTTGCGTAAATCTTCCAGCTACTGTCTTCAAGGCGCAGACCGCTCTTTTTGTCAAGAAGGTCCATGTTCGCCTCCCAGAGGCTGGAGATTGTACCGACGTCTTTCCAATAACCGTCGAACCTGTATGCGAACAGTTTCTGTCCGTCCTTGAGCATGTTGGGGATTATGTTTTTGCCGAAGTCATTGCTGCTCTTTTCGTCAGCCTCGTCTTCAATAAGATATTTCTTGAGTTCTTTCCAGTTGAATATGTAGATACCCATAGACGCGTTGGTACTCTTGGGCTGTTTGGGCTTTTCCTCAAACTCGTATACGGAGCCGTCCGGATTGGTGTTCATTATACCGAATCTCGATGCCTCTTCAATGCTTACGTTGATGACCGCTATCGTACAATCCGCGTTCTTTTTCTTGTGAAAATCGAGCATCTGAGAATAATCCATTTTATAAATATGGTCGCCCGAAAGCACGAGAACGTATTCCGGAGAAAACTTGTCGATAAATTCAATATTCTGATAAATAGCGTTTGCCGTACCTTTATACCAGTCTGATTTAGCACTCTTCATATACGGAGGCAAAACGAAAACGCCGCCGTTGAGCCTGTCCAGGTCCCACGGCTGACCGTTGCCGATATACTGGTTGAGAGCAAAAGGTCTGTACTGAGTCAGTACGCCTATCGTGTCAATATTCGAGTTGATGCAGTTTGACAGCGGAAAGTCTATAATCCTGTACTTTCCGCCAAAAGATACAGCAGGCTTTGCAAGATTTGCAGTAAGGCTGTAAAGTCTTGTGCCTTGTCCGCCCGCAAGCAGCATAGCTACACACTCTTTGTTGTTGGAATACATAATCTCCTCCTCATCAGATATGTCGCGGAAAATACCGCATTATATTATTTTTCATTTTGAAGTCTTTTCGACCTTTTTTCTCTTCTTTTTAGCCTTGCCCGCCTTCAGGTAAACGACGCTGTTGGGGGCGACGTCTACGCTGATATATTGCTCGAATCCGTGCATATTGCCCTCGAACGGCTCGTATCTCAGCACGCTTGCATTTCCTCCGTATTTGGGGGAATTGCTGTCGAGAACGACGTCGTAATACTTGAATTCAGGCACGCCGAGGCAGTAATTCTGACGTCTTACGGGGCTGAAGTTGACAATCGCAACGGTATAATCTCCGTTTTTCGCCTCTCTCTTGAACGCAACGATGTTCTGGGTATTGTCGTCCACGCAAATCCACTTGAAACCGTCGTAACTGCAATCCTCTTCGTACATCTCCTTATGCGACAGGTAATACGCGTTGAGGTCCTTGACGAAATTGTGCAGATTGCGATGGCTGTCGTAATCGAGAAGAAACCAGTCAAGCTGTTTTTTGTAATCCCACTCTATAAACTGCCCGAACTCGCCGCCCATAAACAGAAGTTTTTTGCCCGGATGAGCCATCATATAACCGAGGAAAGCCTTATCTCCGTCAAACTTTTCGTTGTACTCTCCCGGCATCTTGTTGAGCAGCGACCTCTTGCCGTGAACGACTTCGTCGTGCGAAATAGGCAGAACATAATTTTCAGAAAACGCGTACGTAATCGAGAAAGTAATCTTGTCGTGCATATCCTTGCGGAAGAACGGATTGGCTGACACATAACAAAGTATGTCGTTCATCCAGCCCATATTCCACTTAAAATTGAATCCCAGACCGCCGTCGTAAGCCGGCTTTGTAACCATTGGAAACGCGGTGGATTCTTCTGCTATCATCAGAAGACCGGGATGTTTTGAAAGAAGTTCTGTATTAAGCTGTTTTATAAAGTCAATCGCCTCAAGATTGTAATTGCCTCCGAAGGCGTTGGCTCTCCATGCTCCGTCCATTCTGCCGTAATCGAGATAGAGCATGCTTGCGACGGCGTCCATCCTTATGCCGTCTACGTGGAACTCGTTGACCCAGTAGCTTGCGGACGAAATCAGAAAACTTCTGACCTCTGTCTTGCCGTAATCAAATACGCGGGTACCCCACTCTTTATGCTCTTTCTTCAGTTCGTCGGAATACTCGTAAAGAGGCTCTCCGTCAAACTCGTACAGCCCGTGCGCGTCTTTGGGGAAATGCGCTACCACCCAGTCAAGTATTACGCCGATGCCGCTTTTGTGCATCTTATCCACAAAATATCTGAAGTCGTCGGGCATGCCGTATCTTGAAGTCGGAGCGTACATGCCCGTAACCTGATAGCCCCAGCTGCCGTCAAAAGGATATTCGGTAACCGGAAGGATTTCTACGTGCGTATACCCCATCTCTTTGACATAAACGCTCAGTTCATCGGCAATCTTGCGATAATTGTAAATATTGCCGTCCTCGTACCTGCGCCAGCTGCCAAGATGCACTTCGTATATGTTCATAGGCGAGTGATACGGGTCGTATTTCTTCTTTGAATCCTGCCATTTTGAATCACCCCAGACGTAAGAAGATTCAAATAGCTTGGACGCGTTTGCGGGAGCTGTTTCCGCATGAGTCGCAAACGGGTCGCATTTCATCAGAATATCTCCGCTCTTCGTCTGTATGCTGAATTTGTAAGTTGCGAAATTCTCAAGACCCGGTATCCTGCACTCCCAGATATCCCCTTCTCTTGTCATGGGATTTACTTCTCTGTCCCAATTATTGAAATCTCCTACAACGCTTACGCTCTGAGCATGCGGAGCCCAGACTCTGAAAGTCCAGACATTGCCGCCGTTCTTGCCTTTTTTTTCACACGAAGGGCAGAACAGTTTGTAGGCCTCGTAATTCGTGCCTTCGTGAAAAAGGTATACGGGCAGGCTGAGTTCCTTCATCTTGGATTTCTCTATCATACAGACTTCCTCTTAGATTTTACTTGTAATTATTATAACATATAACGACAAGGCTTTTCAATATGCAATCTCAATTTTTTTGTCGTATTTTCCTCTGTTTTCGCACTGCAAGTCGTATCGACAGCCACGGGATGAGCGTTGAAATATGGTTTTACGCTTTTTCAACGTCGTCAGGGTATTTCAGTCCGATTATTCTGCGACACTCGTCCATGATTTTCATCACTTCCACCGTGTCTGAAGGACGCATGTATACGCACTCGGATTCGCCTCTTCTCACGCTGTCGCAGAACGCGTCAAACTCGTATATATAACCCCTTCTGCCTTTTATCACGCGTTTTTTGCGCCCGTTTTCATCGTATATCACGGCTTTTTTTGGACGGGTATAGTTGGGGATAATAATTTTCCCTTTATCTCCCTCAATCACCCCTTTGAAACTGCTCAAGCCTTTTATCGTACAACTGAGATTGCAGACTGCGCCTGCGTATTGCAACGTTATATCGTCGCAGTAATCTATGCCGTCTGCAATTTCTGCATTGCATTTTATCTCTTCGGGCATACCAAGCAGCATATGTGAAAAGGATATCGGATATACGCCTACGTCAAGCAACGCCCCTCCTGCATAACGCGGATTGAACAATCTGTCCGACAAATATTGCTTTACCCACGTCGCCGGCGTGGAAAACCCTCCGACAAAACGCGTTACCCTGCCTATCTCTCCTCTTTCTACGGCATCCGCCATTTCAAGTACTACCGGCTGAAAACGCGTCCACATAGCCTCGCACGCTATGATTTTCTTTTCTTTCGCAAGAGCAAACACTTTTTCTGCCTGCTCTGCGTTTACAGTAAACGCTTTTTCTGCAAGCACCGGTTTTCCTGCCTCTATGCACGCCGTCATATTGGAATAATGCGCCGAGTGCGGAGTCGCAACGTATACCGCATCCACATCCTTGTCCGCAAGCATTTCTTCAAGCGTCTTATAGCACTTTGCGCCGTATTTATTCGCAAGTGCCAAAGCGTTTTTATATGTGCGTGAAAAGACTGCGGCTATCTCATGCCTGCCGCTTTTTACTATTTCTTTGCATACAACTTTGGCAATAATGCCCGCGCCTATCACAGCCCAACGGAATTTTTTCATACTTTCTCCTTTTTTTATATTTTATCACCAGCGCAATACGCTTTCAATACGGATTGCAAAAAAGTTGACTGTTTGTGCCTCATATTGTAAAATAATCGTGCTATGAGTATATTATCTATCAAAGGACTTACCCACATGTTCGACAACAAGGTTCTCTTTGACGACGCGGACCTTACGATAAACAACGGCGAACACATCGGCATTGTCGGTCTGAACGGTGCGGGAAAATCCACTTTTATGAACATAATATCCGGTCGTCTTTCTCAGGACGCAGGCGAAATCAAATGGTTGCCCGGCATACGTTTCGGCTACCTCGACCAGCATGCTGATATAGACCGCTCACTTACGGTAATGCAATACCTCGAAGGCTCTTTCAGACATCTTTTCGTACTCAACGAATCTCTCGAAAGACTTTATGCGGCTATGGGCGAAGAAACCGACCCGGACAAGCTGGACGCAATGATTGCAAAAAGCAGCCGTATGCAGGAACAGCTCGAAAGCGAAAATTTCTACGACCTCGAATCTCAGATTAAAAAAGTCGCAGGCGGACTGGGCATAAGCGCGTTCGGATACGACACGGTGATATCAAAGCTGAGCGGAGGACAGCGCGCAAAACTCATGCTTGCAAAACTCCTGCTGGAAAATCTGGACGTTATGTTGCTTGACGAGCCGACCAACTTTCTCGACCTCGAACATATAGAGTGGCTGAGAAAATTCCTGGACGGCTACAAAGGCACTTTTATACTCATATCGCACGACACCGTTTTCCTCAATGACGTATGCAAAATCATCGTCAATATAGAGAACGGACAGATAAAGAAATACTGGGGAAACTACGACGAATATCTCGCCCAGCACGAACAGAACGCAAAACAATACGCCGACAACTATGAACGTCAGCAACGCGAAATCAAGCGTATGGAAGACTATATCGCGCGCAACAAAGCACGCGCCGCGACCGCAGGCATGGCAAACAGCCGCAAGAAAATGCTGGATAAAATCGAGGTCATGCAAAAACCGGTCAGCGTTGAAAAACCCGTTTTCCACTTCCCTTATACCCTTGTCGTTACGAAAAAACTGCTTGAAGTAAAAGACCTCGAAGTAGGTTATGACGGCAAAGCAATACTCCCTCCCGTATCGTTTACCGTGGGCAGCGAAACAAAGCTCTGGGTGCGCGGCACAAACGGAATTGGCAAGACCACTCTGCTCAAGACTCTTATGGGAAAATTAAAACCCGTATCGGGCGGATTTTCTTACAATCCCAACGCAAAAGTGAACTATATCGAACAAGACCTCGTCTTCAGGACGTACGGCTACAACGCGGTATCCTTCATGAACGAAACCTTCCCCAAAATGTCAGCAAAAGACATACGCACAAAACTTGCCGGAGTGGGAATAAAAGGCGACCTTGCCACAAAAGCGATAGGCAATCTGAGCGGCGGCGAACAGGTCAAAATCAAGCTGTGCGCGCTTATGCAGAAAGAGAGCAATCTCCTCGTCCTCGACGAGCCTACAAATCACCTTGACGTCAACGCGAAAGAGGCTTTGTTCGACGCTCTTGCGGCTTACGAAGGCGCAATAATACTCGTCAGCCACGAACCTCTTTACGCAGAAAAACTGTGCGACAGCGTCTTTGACGTAGAAACGGTAAAACTGGGACGATAACAAGGCGACTTCCCCTCTATGCGAGGGGATTTTTGCTAAACATACTTTAACAAATTAAGCGCAAAATCACGATAAAACGATATGCCTATCCCGGAATTTATAAAAAACGTAACAAACGGTCTGACAGAAAAATACACGCCTTCAAATCTTAAAAAGGCGTCCTCTCTGCTGACTGCGGCTTACGAAAGCAATAAGGGCGACAACTCGCGCATAGTAACTTCTGAAGAACTTGCCGCAGCATACTGCGCCGTACGTATGCCTGCAACTTACGAATCAGTATATTCCGCTCTGTCGCATACGGTAAAAAACTGTCAGATAAAAATAAACAGCATGCTTGACGTCGGTACGGGGACCGGAGCCGCGTTTTTTGCCGCAAGTGCGCTTTTCGACATAAGCCGCGCCGTTCTCGTAGAAAGAGAAAAGAATATGCTCTCTCTTGCCGGTCGTTTTTGCGACGCAGGCGGTTTAAAAGCAGAATTGATACGTTCTGACGCACGCACATTTGAAACTTCTGAAAAATTCGACCTCGTAACCGTTTCTTACGCACTCAACGAAATAGATACCGCGTCACGTGAAAAACTGCTTGACAAACTCAGCGAGTATACGAATAAATTGCTTTTGATTGTAGAACCAGGCACCCCTGCTGCGTTTAATCTGCAAAAAGAAATAAGAAGGTATATGGCGGCAAAAGGACGTACCCTCGTTGCGCCCTGTCCTGAAACAGGCAATTGTCCGCTGCCCGAAAACGACTGGTGTCATTTCTCATGCCGCGTACAAAGAAGTAAACTTCATAAATTCGTCAAAGGCGGCGACGCACCTTTTGAGGACGAAAAATTCACTTATTCAGCCTTTTGTTTTGACAATTCTCTGTCGCCCTGCAATGCACGCGTTTTACGTCATCCCTTTACGGACAAAGGAAAAATAACTCTTTGCCTTTGCACGGATTGCGGAATAAAAACTCATACCCTCTTCAAAAGCGAAAAAGAGCCTTATAAAGCGGCGCGAAAGCTCAACTGCGGCGACGATTTCGATTTTAAAACGCAATAATCATCCGGTCGTCTTTTGAAAATTCATTAATGAACTGTTAAAATCTGAAAAATGCTGAATCTTCAGATAAAAAACCGCCCGCATAACGTAGGCGTTTTTTATTTATTTTATCATACCCAGGATATAATCATAAGTCTTTTCGACGTCATCTGTATTAGCCTTTATTACGATTATATCGCCTACCTGCAAGCGCATCTCTCCGTCGGCGATAAGACTTTCTCCTCCTCTCAGAACCTTTGTAACAAGACAGTTAGCCGGCCACAATACGTCGTTTATGCTCTTGTCTGCAAGAAAACTTCCCAGTTCTATCTCAACTTCAAGTCTTACGTCTTTTGTTGATGTTTTTTGTCTTCTGTCAAGAGTACGCTCAAGCATCTCATCGTAAAGAGGTCTGTTGCCCAGAAGTTCGGCAACGAGAAAAGCCGTAAAAATCGCAATGGACGCAGGCAGAAATCCGGCATTGTAACCGGTGATTTCAACTATCAGCACGATTGCGGTCAGCGGAGCGCGCACGCTTGCGCCGAAGAACGTTGTCATCGCTACGCATACGATAAGTTTGTAACAGTCCGGGTCCATGCCCCAGAGCATAAACAGTTTGCCGAATATTCCACCGACAAGCGCGCCTATAGCAAGCATAGGTATAAACATACCGCCGGTAGCACCGCTGTTGAAACAGATAACTATCATCAGCATCTTGACGACAAGTATCAGCAAAAGCATCTGCACGGTAAAATCCTGTTCTGCAATTTTTTCAATCAGTCCGTGTCCGCCGGTATTTGCGTCTATAAGCAAAAGTCCGACAACTCCCGTAAGCAAAAAAGCAACCAGAAGTCTTGCCCAGTAAGGAGTCTTTTTTTCTATTTTATCCGTCGTTCTCTGAGAACGGTTGAGTGCAAAGTTGAAGAAAATAGCGGTTGCTCCGCATCCGAGTCCGAGAAGAAACAGCATCCACAGCTGATTAATGGGCAACATTTCGAGTACACCCAGTTCAAACAACATATTGTCCGCACCGCCCCAGAGCTGAGCCACGGTTCTGTAAGTTATAGTTGCGAAAATTACCGATGACGACGCAGAAAGCAACAACATAGGCGTTACTCTTCTGTGTCCTTCTTCAATCGCAAAAAGTATGCCTGTAAGAGGCGCGTTGAAGGCTACGGCAAGACCTGCACTTGCACCGCCGGTAACGACGTATCTCTGCCATGCGGTACGCGCTTTCATAAGTTTTGCCGCCCCTTGCGCAGTAGTCGCGCCTATCTGTACGCTCGGCCCCTCGCTGCCGAGAGAAAGTCCTGCGAAAAAGCTGATAAAACTGCCAAGACACGTTGATATAAGTACTCTCAGCCACCTGAAAGTCAAAAGACCTCTCATTACTCCTTCTGTCTGAGGAATACCGCTGCCTCTGACTTCAGGCGTAAACCTGTGAATAATCCACATAAGCATCGCAAGCGCGGCAAGTCCGACAAACAAAAGAGGAATATATGCAGGGTTTTCTCTGAACCAGCCGTAAAGCTGAGTTGAATAACCGGTCAAAAGATTTGCCGCACGGTTAAAAAACGCGACAGTCAGTCCCGCGAGTATCCCGGCAAGCCCGCAATAAAAAATCACGGGGATTACGATATTTTTGATTTTGTACGCGTACGCGCTCCTTCTTTCTTTTGCAGTCATAGTGAGTCCTTTACTTTAAATATTTTACTCACAATTCCCCGCATTGTCAACGCTTATTTTGCGCGCGCGTAATACGCGCGTACGCATATTTGTAAAATAATCCCCTTTTTACTCTCATCCGACCGTTCGGAACACAACTAATCAAGCCTTTATTTACCGCAGCTCTCTTAAGCAATTTTCCGTAATCGTCCGCAATGTTTTTTTTATAACAATGCGCTGTCAATTCACTCTCTGCACTTAAACGTTTGCAATCCGCTTTATTCTGAAATAATCGGTTAAACAAAAAAGCCTGAGAAAAAATATGGCTTTTATAAAAACGAAAATGAAAAAACCACCCCTTTCGGGGTGGCGTTACTCTTTTTTTTACAATCAGAAAATGATATTGCCGCAGATTGCAAGTACGAAATAAAGCACAAGCAAAATAATGCATACTATTTTCCATGCCTTGCCCTTAGCGCAAGCATAAGACCACGCAGGGAAAGCAATAGCAATACCGAGCATCAAAGCCGCAATGATAGTAAAAATGTTTTTGAGAGAACCCATATCCGCGCCGACAGCGTTGAGTATAAGCTGAACCACAAACAAAACGCTTGCGATAAACAACGCCCAGAACGCGCATATTTTAGTCAAATCTCTCTTTGCCGCACCTTCAGTTCTCTGTTTCTTTGCCATAATCCTTTCCTCCCTTTGGATTTTTATAGGTTCGCCCCGCGGCAAATTATTGCAACGGGGCGAAAAATTTCGAATTATTCCTTGCGGAATTTCGCCCTGTATTACTTCAGTTCAGCGAAGTACTTGATGGTTCTTACCATCTGGCTGGTGTAGCTGTTCTCGTTGTCGTACCAGGAAACGACCTGTACCTGATAGGTGTCGTCGTCAATCTTGGAAACCATGGTCTGAGTAGCGTCGAACAAAGAGCCGTAGGTCATACCGATAACGTCGGAAGAAACGATTTCGTCGGTGTTGTAACCGAAGGATTCGGTCTTCTGAGATTCCATAGCAGCGTTGATGCCTTCTTTGGTAACGTCCTTACCCTTAACTACAGCGATAAGGATGGTGGTAGAACCGGTAGCGGTCGGAACACGCTGAGCTGCGCCGATGAGCTTGCCGTTGAGTTCAGGAATAACAAGACCGATAGCCTTAGCTGCGCCGGTGCTGTTGGGAACGATGTTCTGTGCGCCTGCTCTGGACCTTCTGAGGTCGCCCTTTCTCTGCGGACCGTCGAGAATCATCTGGTCGCCGGTGTATGCGTGAACGGTGGTCATGATACCGCTTACGATAGGAGCGTAATCGTTGAGAGCCTTAGCCATAGGAGCGAGGCAGTTGGTCGTGCAGGATGCAGCGGAAATGATGTTATCTTCTGCCTTGAGGGTCTTGTGGTTGACGTTGTAAACGATGGTGGGGAGGTCATTGCCTGCAGGAGCGGAGATAACGACTTTCTTTGCACCTGCGTTTACATGAGCCATTGCCTTAGCCTTGCTGGTGTAGAAACCGGTGCATTCGAGAACTACGTCTACTTTGAGTTCGCCCCAGGGAAGTTCAGCAGCGTTAGCCTTTGCGTAAATCGTGATTTCCTTGCCGTCGACGATGATGGAACCGGGAACCTTAACGGTCTTGCCGTCCTCTTCCATAACAGCGTCCTTGTAGGTTACCTCGTGATTTCTCGCATAGTTACCCTGCATGGTATCGTACTTGAGAAGATGAGCCAGCATCTTGGGGCTGGTAAGGTCGTTGATAGCAACTACTTCATAACCCTTTGCGCCGAACATTTGTCTGAAAGCCAATCTGCCGATACGGCCGAAACCGTTGATAGCGACTCTAACATTTGCCATATTATATAAGTCCTCCAAAAAATATATTCAAAATTACGTCTTTCGACATCGCTATAATTTTAACAACTATTGCGTATTTTTGCAACTGATTATATGTAAAATTATACTTTATTTTGCCCCCGGATTATGCAAAATGCACGTTTCGCATAAAAAATCCCGGCGCGATTAATCGTCGTGCCGGGATAAATATCAGTCCGGCCAGGTATAGCCGTCTTCAAACTTGATATTGTTTTTGCCTTCGTCGTTGAGAGCGTCTATAAACTCTTTGATAGTACCCTGTCTGAAACCGAGAACTCTGAGTTCTCCGCTAATACCGTCAAAAGTCTTTTCAGCAAGCGTACAGTCGCCGCCTTCAAAATAAAGAGTTTTGACATTGCTGCCGCTGATAAAGCACTCCCCAATTTGCGTAACGGTAACGGGTATGCACAGTTTGTCAGCCTTAAGTCCGCTGAACGCGTATCCATCTATCGTCTTGAGAGTCTTCGTGATATCAGCTGAAGTCAGGAAGTTGAAGGAATTAGCCGTATTGCCGGACTTGTCGTTGATACAGTCAGTGCTGTCGAATTGTCCTATATACGCAAGCAACTTGCTCTTGTCTGCACTCATCAGCAGATAGTGCGACTTCTCTGTAGTTGAGGTTTTATCAGAGTTGAATTCATAATATTTGTCAAGTTCTACAACGACAAAATTCTTATTTTCCTCGGCAACTTTAAAGGATATAGTGCTGGTTGAAAGATTTGCGATGCCGCCGAAAGCACCCGAACCTATCGTTTCCACATTTGCGCCGATTTCAAAAGAAACCAGTCTGCCGCAACCGTTGAACGCAAGCGAAGGAATTTCTGTCAGCGTATCGGGAAGAGAAACCGAGGTAAGATATGTGCAATTCATAAAAATCGCCGTACCCAGTTTTTTGATTTCGCTTTCAGCTGCAAAAGTTACCGTCTTGAGATAAGTGCAACCGCTGAACGCGTAATCGCCTATCTGAGTAACTTTAGAGGGAATCGTAAGCGTGGTAAACGAACTGGATGTATCGTCTGCAAACGCATAATTTCCTATCGTGTTGAGCGTGGAAGGAAGAGTAAACCCGTTCACGCGTGATTTGTAAAAAGCTTTGTCCGCTATTCTCGTAACCGCACTTTCACTGCCGAAATCAACCTTAGACAATACGGTGCAGTTTTCAAACGCGCTTTCTGAAACAGTCGTGAGCTTACTTCCGAAAACCACGGAAGAAATTTTGCTGCAATCCTTGAAAGCGTTTTTGCCCAGCGTCGTAAGTTCTGAAGGCAGGGTAACGACTTTATTGTTGCTGTCGTTGCCCGTATACGAAAGCGTCGTGCATCCTTCAAAGGCATAATTGCCTATCGAAGTGATTCCCGAAGGAAGAACGATATGTTCAAGTGCCGTACAGTCTTCAAAACAACTGTCCGGAATCTCCTTTATCGACGACGGGAGCTGCACGTATGTGAGCGTCGTCTGTCCCTTGAAACATTCTTCTTCAAGAGTTATCTGAGCAATGTCCTCGTCAAAAATCAGGCTGGTCGCTTTTGAGGAAGAGAATGCACCTTTTGCAATCTTTGCTACTCTTCTTCCTCCGAGTTTTGCAGGCACGGTAACTGTCGTATCGCTGCCCGTATACGAGATTATCGTAACGGTCTTGCCGTCTACGTCGTAAGTGAAACCGTTGCTTGTTCTCTCTCCGCTTGCCGAAGAATAGACAGCGATAAAATAGCCGCCGACAGCAACGAGCAGTACCGCAACGACGACAAGCACGGATATAAGTATGATTTTTTGCTTTGATGTCATATCTTTTACCTTTACGATTTTTGTTTAGTATTCCGATAATGAGGAGATATATTCCCGCGCCCTTTAACAACGCAAAAACCGTCCTCAAACGCTATTATAACACAGCTATCCCCTACAATCAATTAAAAATATTTAATATCGGGTATTTTTTGACAAAACAACGGTTTTAAAACGGATTAACGCCGCACCTTTATATATCTTAAACGGTATGTTTTGCAAGCAGATTCAATGCGGTCTTTATCCCGTCTGCCGCTGCAGAAGTTATCCCACCCGCATAACCTGCGCCTTCTCCGCAAGGCATAAGCCCTTCTACTGAACTGTCGCCTTTTTCGTTTCTGAGTATTCTTACGGGAGAACTCGACCGCGTTTCCACTCCCGTAAGCAATGCGTCGGCAAAGGCGAATCCTTTGATTTTTCTGTCAAACTGCGGGAGAGCCTCTCTCAGACCTCCGCATACGTAAGCCGGCAGGCAGTCGTCGAGCAACGCATATTCTACTCCTCGCGGATAGGTGGGAAAGACATCTCCCGCCCCTCTTCCTGCTCTCTTTTCAAGAAAATCTCCCACTCTCTGACACACCGCCTTTCCGTTTGCGAGCCTGAACGCAGCCTGTTCGTACTTTCTCTGAAAACGTACGCCGGCAAGAGGGTCGTCCGCACCGAAATCCGACGGTCTGACCCCTACCAACAGCGCGCTGTTGCAATTTTTTCCGTCCCTGGCGTATCTGCTCATGCCGTTTGTAACGACGCCACCGTTTTCGGACGCCGCCGCGACGACGTATCCTCCGGGACACATACAGAAGGAATAACATCCCCTGCCGTCAGAAGTCTTTGCAACGACTTTATAATCGGCAGGCGGCAGATTTTTATACTTAAAACCGTATCTTTCCGCATTGAGTGCGCTCTGCAGATGTTCTATTCTCACTCCTATCGCAAAAGGTTTCTGTTCCATAAGCACGCGACGCGACAACATCCCGAAAGTATCTCTTGCGCTGTGTCCTATCGCAATCACGCAGAAATCGCAATCGAGTGTATATTCTCCTTCTCGTCCTGCCACTTTTATTCCCTTGAGTTTTCCGCCTTCCGTTATTATGTCCGTCAGCTTGTTTCTGAAACGCACCTCTCCGCCCAGAGATATTATTTTCTCTCTCATAGCGGAAACCACGGCGATAAGTTTATCAGTTCCTATGTGCGGTTTTGAATCGTAAACTATCTCTTCAGGCGCGCCGTGTGCGACAAATTCAGCAAGCACTGTTGCTATCAGAGTATTGTTTACGCCTGTGTTTAGTTTCCCGTCCGAGAAAGTGCCTGCGCCTCCTTCGCCGAACTGCACGTTGCTTTCCTCGTCCAGCTCTCCTCCGGCAGAAAACGCGTCGACTTTTTTCGTTCTCTCCTGCACGCAGTCGCCTCTCTCAAGAACTATCGGGCTGAATCCGGCATAAGCAAGCGTAAGAGCGCAGAACAAGCCGGCAGGTCCGCTGCCTGCCACAACAGGTCTTTTTCCTCCTTTTACCGCGCCGGGTTCTCTCGCTATTTCCTCAAGAGTCCTGACTTTTTCAACGGGAGAATACTTTTGTTTGCTTGCCGCGAGAAATTCCTCTTCGTTTATGAGAGATATCCCTGCAGACAGTACGAAAGTTGCCTTTCTTCCCCTGCAATCGAGAGAGCGACGCAATATTACAACGTCCGAAACGTCTTCTTTTTTGACTCCCAGCACGCGCGCAGATTCTCTTTTTATATCCTCTTCGCAAAAGCCTTCGTCGAAAATCAGATTGTTGAGCTTAATCATTGTTCCCTCCCTCAATCGCCTCTGCGACGACATACGCGCTTGCCCATGCCCAATGCAGATTGAAACCTCCGCAATCGCCGTCCACGTCGAGAGCCTCGCCCGTCGCGTAAAGTCCTTTTACCTTTTCAGATTGCAAAGTCGTGCGGTCAAAACCTTCAAGCTCAAGTCCTCCGCAGATTACCTGAGCGTTTTTTATATCGCACTCTCCGTCAAAATCCACCTTGTAATTCTTGACTGCTTTTGCAAGACTTTGTGCGTTTTTCTCAACGTCGCCTTCTGCGCCGGCTTTCTTTGCGACGGCGACAGCCAGCGCGCTGTGCAGATACGCGCAAAGCGCGTTCCTGCAATCTCCTCCGGCTCTTTTGAGAAATTCCGCGATTTCACTCTCTTCTCTGTCAGGCACGAAATCTATCATGCCGTAACACTTAAGTCCCCGCCTGAGCGCGCGTGCGTAATACGATGACGCCTCAAAAGCCAGAATGCCCGACAACGCGTTGTCTTTGAACAGCAGCTCGCCTTCTTTGTCAAAAAGTTCTTCTTTGCCGCAATACAGCCTTAAACGGGCATGCGCTCTTACCCCGGACGCTCCTTTGACCGATTGCGACGGAATATAGCATATGCTCGCTGTTTTTCTTGTAGAGTTATGTCCGTATTTTTTCAGAAGAGAAAGACTGTCAGAGCCTGAAGTCGCGTTGCTGCCCGTTGCAAAAATCAGATTTTCGCTCTCAAAAACTCCTTCTTCAGAAAAAACTTCAAACTTTTTTCCTTTTTCGATTTTTTCAGCTTTGCAACCGCAAAAAAATTTTACCCCGGCATATTCAGCCGCTCTTCTGAGTGCGTTTACGACATTGTTCGCGCTGAGGCTGTAAGGATAAATTCTGCCGTCCTCTTCTGTCAGTTCGAGTCCGAGTGAATTAAAAAAACTTTTTGCTTTTGAAGAAAAAACCTCAAGAGCAGGGGCTACAAAGTCTGGAGCGTTGTATCTTTGAGGACAAACCCGCGCATTGGACAAATTACATCTGCCGTTGCCGGACGCAAGCACCTTTCTTAAAATTCTGTCCTGCGCCTCAAGCACGGCAACCTTTCTGCCTTTGCGGGCAAGCATTATGGCGGCGGCAGTACCCGATGCTCCTCCGCCTATGATTATATCCTGAAATTTCATGTATCCATTATAACCTATACAAACGCTTTTTTCAATCTCTCAATCTCAAAACGGACAAAAAAGGTGCGGGAACAAAAAGGCTCTAATTCAGCAGAAACAAATCTTTAACCGTCTGAAATCAATCTTTCTTTTGCCGATACACAAGTATTTTATATATCAGCGACAAAACTCTGCTAATAATTTTTTAATAAAAAAACCAAAACAAATCGACAAAACGTATTTACCATAAAATGTAAATCTGACAAAATTGTTTTGCGGAAATCTAATTTTTAAAGTAAAAAAATCCCCTCCGTGCAATACGGAGAGGATTGTCTGATTTCAGTATGCGCTCTCCGCGCGGAGGGGCGCGGAGAACTCCCGTGTGTTATGCGTAATAGGGACTAACCGTTACAATTACGCTGCTGCCGTTCTCACCCACGTATTCTATCTGAGTGGTAATGAGTTTTTTTGTTTCGCTGTTGACTTTGATGACTATCTTCGCGTTTTGTGCGTTCTTGATGTCGAGAACCGCCTCAGTATTTTGTATGTCTGCGGTATAAGTCGTTATCGCGTCTTCAAAAGTGGTCTTTGCGTTGGCAAGATAATCAGCTGAAAGGTTGAGAGTCGTGCCGTCTTTAGACAAATCCAGCGCGGGAGCCTCTATACCGTCGCGTTTAAAATCGACGGTAACGGTTCCGTTTTCGGTTTTGTATTCATAGAAGGTAACGCCGTCCTTGCTGACTTTTACATAAACGTCCCTGCCTGCCTCTCCGCTCGAAGTCTTGAACGTGGCGAGATTCCAGATTTCCTCTGTCGTAATCTTTACGTTACAAGCAACGAACGAAAGTATAAGCACAATCGCGGTTACTGCTATTAAAAATGCGGTTAATGTTTTTTTCATAGTCTGTTTACCTCTCAGAATACAATCTTTTTCTTTGCGACGATTGCCGCGACGATTGTCGCAAGCACGCCTGCCGCAGCCGCTGCCGCGCCCTTACCTGCCGCTTTTCTCGCGACGTTCTGTGCCGCGATAACGTCGGTGTTGATTTGAGCGATAAGCGCGTCGTAAGAACTCTTGAGTTTATTCATCTTGGTCTTGTCGACGTTTGCCTTGTCGCCGTCCGCAAGCTTTTCGTAAGCGTCCATCATCTTGTCGTAATTGTCAACGTCTGCAGCACTGATGCTATCTCCGAACGCATTGAACAAGTCATTGAAACTTGCGGGGTCTGCGCCCGTCTTCACGTTTATAGTAACGATGTTGGATTCGCCGTGCGTTGCGCTTTCCTTCATCTTGACGGTGATGGTGTAATCAGTGTTTGCCTTGAGTCCGTTAAGAGTGTTGCCGCTCCACGTTCCGCCGTTTGCGTTATAAACGTATTCGCCGTCGCCGTTGACGGTAACGACTACCTTATTATAATAAACCGTGCAGGTAACGTCTTTGGGGTCAAGTACTGCCGCAAGTTTTTCGCCCGTGGTAATAGTCGTGGAGAACATGCCGGATTCAATGTGGTTTTCGTCGCCTGCGAACTTGATGTACACGGTGTAATCGGTTTCGGGCTGCAATCCCGTTACGGAATCGGTTGCACCTGCCCAGTTCTCTTCGTCAAGAGTGATAAGAACCTGATATCTTCCCGCAGCGTCTTTGACGGTAAATCCGTTCCATGCCTCGGTGATTTCAAAGTCGTGTATCGAAGTGGGCGTATCTATCTGTTTCTTATTCACGACGTATGTAATACCTTCTCCAGAACCCTGATAGTTGGAATTTTCGCCTGCGGTAATCGTAACGGTATAAGAACCTGCGTTCTTGATTTCGTTCACTGAAACGCCGTCCTTCGTAATCGCAAACACAACTTCACCGTACTTGGAGCTTACGAGGCTCGCAAGGTCGACCGCGTTGCCGTTATATGTCGACGAAGTCGCGCTGAGCGAACCGTCGAACGCTGCTTTGTTTACGGTGTAAGTCAACTGCGCCTGTCCCGTATAGTTGCTGCCGAGCGGAGTTACCGTAACGACGTATTCGCCTGCGTCGACGACGCCGGTATTATTGTCAACGACCACTCCGTCTTTTGTTATCACGACTTTGACCTGAGCAGTCTGAACTCCCTTGACCACAACCCTCTTACCGTTGCCGTCGTATACGCTGCTCTCTTCTTCGAGATAAGCGACTTCTGCAAGGTTTGCGGCGGTAACGCTGAGGTCTGCCGCATTGGTGAATCTGACGTCATAGTTTGCTGCCGCCTCGCCTCTGAATCCGAGCGTAAGCGTGCCGGGATATTCGTCGATTGCGAGTTTTGTAATGTCACCCGTGCCGTTGTTGTAGATGTAATAAGGTTGCAGGTCTTCACCGTCAAACATTGTCGAATCCGAGGTAAAGAAAGTTGTTCCGTCCTCAGGTACGATATTGCCCGTGCCGTATGCCATCACCGCATCGTTTACGGTTACGTTTACGACAACATTGGTAATTTCAACCGTCTTGGTTCCGCTTACGACCCCGACGCTGTAATTGGGAGAAGAGAAACCTGTAACGTTTGCGGTATATACACCTCTGTTTACGGGTTCGCCGTCGATAGCAGAACCGTCTTTGAGGTACTGAACCACAGCGGTAACGCCTTCGTCGCCTTCAATAAGTCCCTCAATCGAAGAAACGTTTATCGGATGCGGATTGGTATCGTAAGGTACGCTGACCGCCTCAAGCGTAACGTTGACAGCCTTGGGATATACGTTAAATTCCGAACCATCGGCAACTTCGAGCAAGTAATTTGCATTGCTTGTCGTCGCACTTATAGCGTAAGCTCCCGCAGCAAGGTTTACTGCGTCCTCATAGGTCTGACCGTCTTTGGTAAGAACGTACTTGAGTCCCAGCTGGTCGCCCTCTTCTACCCTTTCTCCTTCAGCAAGAGTATAATTGCTCTCGTCAATGGTCAGAACCGGGTCGCCGTAATTCTTATCTCTGTCACCGAAAGTGATATGCAGCACTCTCGCAACTCTGGTTGCAACGCCCTCTTTAAGGTCGAAGTTATAGTTGCCTTCAGCTCCGACGTGGTCGTCCTTAGCGGTAACCGCAACACTGATAGCAGCGGTTTCGCCAACGTTAGCACCGAGTCCGTCCGCACTGTAGTCATATTTGAACCAGTCTTGTTCTCCTTCCACGAAACCGTCGCCACCGAAGGTCGCGCCTGCAGCCGTGAAGGCTTTGCCGTATTCTACGTTTACGTCGTTGGGAGTAACTTCTACAATGCGTTTGTTCACCGTGAAGTTGAGGTTGAACACTCCGTCGGGACCGGGAACAGCAGACTTATCCTCACCGATGTAGTAAATCGCGTTGGTTTCGTCTGACAGTTCAAAGGTAACGGTTTTACTGTCGGAATTGTTGGTAAAGCTGAACGCGTCGCTGCCGTCTTTCCATGTTACGTCGACGTATTCGGGATTAGCGTTTACCGCTCTGAGGCTGACGTTGTACGCGCCGCCGTAATAGATACGGCTAATGCTGAGTTCATTGCCGCTTTCTACCGGATATACGGCAACTTCTGCCCCGCTTGCATCGGTAACGACAACCTCGACTTTGAGTTCAAGACCTGTTATAGTGCAGTACGAGTTGTCGCCGTGTTCGTTGGTCTTGAATATCTGATAGTTGTTTACATTGGGATTTACCGGGCTGGGGATAAACGTGTAAGGATACGTACCTCTTACAGGCGTTTCTTCCATCGGTATATCTCTGAGATAGAAAGTCAGCATCTGACCGTCTTCGGGAAGGAACTGCTCGCTGCCGGGAGCATAACTCCACATATTGGAGAAGTCTTCGCCTGTAATCTCTTCAAAGTGAGTACCGTACTCAACGCTGATGTTTTTAATTACGATTGTAACCTCTCTCTGCTGAATTGCCAGAACTCCGCCCTTTATATCGTAATTGACGAAAAGTTCGGGATTATTGCCGCACTCGACTTCGGGAACAACAAGGTATTTGCCTGCATCCCTTACACCGCTTGTGCCTACAGAATAGGTTCCTTCCGGCGTTTCGCGGAAATATTCGATGTTGCCCGTAAGCGCGTATTTATACATATCGCCGGGAGCGAGCATATCGTCAATGTTTACGTTTTCTCCCTCAAACTGAAGTGTGAAAGTCTGCCCGTTGTAAACAGCGGAATATTCTCCGCTCGCCTCATCGTACTGCAATCCGTCAGCCCCTGTGAACTTCCAGACAAGGCTTGCCTTCTCTATCGTAAAGACAAACTCTCTGGTACCGGGGTTGCTTATCGTATCGTAGTTGGTATCTTCGTCGAGGTTTCCTCCGCCGGTCTGCTCTATAATCGCAATATAGGTGCCTGCATCGTGAACGGTGCTGGTTCCTTCGGCTCCTTCCTCTTTAACCCATTTGCCTGATTCTGCATCATAAACCGCGGGATATGCATTTACTGCAAACCTATAATAACCTTCGTCCTGAGAACCTATGCCGGCAGTAGATGCAGTAAAGCTCATATCCGCGCCGGTATATACCACTTTGTTCTCCTCGTTGAATTCTCCGTCGTAATAGGGCGTTATACCGAAAGTAACGGGAGCGGGGAGTACGTTTACTGTTATGGTTTTAGTCGTGGGCTGATAGTTTGTGCTGTTGTTTGCCGTGATGATACACTCATAACCTCCTTCCACAACATAAATGACAGAACTTGCAGTCTGTTCACCCTGTTTGAATTGTACTGTAAAGTCGCAGGAATATCCAAGTTCAGTATTTACGAAAGAGATGCCTTTTTCGTTCAACTTCTGTACACCGATACTCTTGCTGTCATAAATAAAATCGTAACTTTCAAGTCCTTTATATTCAAGCGGAGCGGGAGCGATTGTCATGCTGCCCGTAGTAGTACCTGAAAGCGTATAATTATTCGCTCCCTCAGGGGAAAGAGCTACCTTTATCTCGTAAGTATTAGCATTTATGTTTTCAGAAATGCTGCCGTCTTCAAGATGATAGCTTATAGAAATCACGTCTGACTGAGCAATGCCTTCTATCTGATTGGAAATCGTAATCGAAGGACTTTGCGGATTCTTGTTGTAAACGAACTCTGTCGTACCGCTTATTTCAGAAACCAGTTCTCTCTTGGTGATTTCAAAATCGCAAGCGACGACTTCGTCTGACAATTTATAGTTGGAATTGTCAAGCCCTGTTATCTTTACGCGGTAATTGCCTGCGTTTATTGCACCGTCTGCCTCAGACTTTTCAATATCACCGTTTACAGAGAATACTTCAAGCGTTGCATTTACGACATCACCTGCAAAAACATAGCTGCCGAAATCAACGTTGTATTCTTTTGCAGCAGCATCGTAAACGGGGTCTGCCTCAGTAGTCGTAACGACAGGGGTAATAGCCTTCTGATTTATAATATAGACGTAATATCTCATCGAAATCTTGGTGCCTTCGATACCGCTTGCCGACGAAGTGGGAGAGTTTTCAGCCTTATACGCTACGTAATTTTTACCGTTGACGTTTGCATAGTAAGCATAATTTACATCAGGTTGAGTATCCGTCCTGAGGCTCAGATACCAGTTTCTTACGTTTTTGGTTGAATCTGAACCGACATCGGTAAACGCACCTTCACCGTCAACCTGCGCGCCCCACTGAGTGTTGTCAAAAGAAGTAGCCACAGGCGAACCGTCCATACTTTCCACAAGATAAAATTCTATCTGAGGAGCGTTGATTACCTGAGCGTTGTACTCGCGGTTTTCAACCTGATAAGTTCTTATACCTGCATTGCCCACCTTTTTATCCTCAGACGTCCAGACGTCGCTGCCGGTAACTTTGTAATATGCCGCCTGACCAGAAGTAAATGACACCTGAGTATTGAAAACTTTACTCTTTTCTGTTGCAGTCGCATTTGTAAAGCTTACCGTCTGAGTCTTTACCGCATCTGCATAAGAGGTAACGGCTTGTGTTGTGTCCTGACCGTCTTCCCCTTTGACTATCTTTGTCTGCCATGTGTTGTAAATCTTTAATTCTGAAATAGGTATGGAATTTGTAGAATATTGCCATACGATATATCTTTCTGCCGCACGCGAAGAAAGGTCATAAGTTATCAGAAGGTTGTTTCCGCTTTCGTCAAACTCAATCGTCGTATATCTCTGAGAATCCGAAAGGGAAAGCCAGTTGTTGCCGTCTTCGCTTATCGAAATATACGCGTAATTGTAATCCGCATAAGAGAATCCGCCCCCGGAAACAGCTGCCCAGAAGTTGCTGTAATATGTTGGCGCGGTATCTCCGTCATACAGGAAGTAAATACCGCTCATATCTGTTGCACCGGAACTGCCTGTGTAGTATGAACCGTTTATACCCACGATTACGCCCGTAAGACCTTTTTCTGTATCTGTATAATCGTAACTGTACAAGACGCTGTCCTGCCCGGACGCGACCTCGCCGTTTGCATATACCGTACCTTGCCAGTTGGAAACGATGTTCTTTATATAAGTTGTGCCTGAGCCGTTCACCATAAACTCTTCCTGAGAAGAGCTGCCGTCGACAACGCATCCTACAAGACCGCCGCCCATGCCCAGTTTTGCACTGGAAGTAACCTGATAATAGGTGCCGCTTACGGTACACTCAATTCTGCCGCTGCCGGTAATATATATGTCGCTCACGACACAGTCGTTCTGCAATATACCGAACGCACCGCCGATTGCGACTCTGGGGGTACCGTTCTTGTACGCGCCGTTTTGCGCACCCGCACTGTAACCTATGAGGTTCATATCGCTGCCGAGTTCTACCGTGCTGTTTATAAATTGACTGTTATAGCAATAAGCCGCGACCGTACCGAAGGACGCGAGAGCGTGATAGGGACGGCAGTTGATGTCTGCTGTTGCAGCAGTACCGTTTACACCTTTCCAGATGTTGACGTATCCTTTATTGTATATACGGCAGTTTTCTATAACCGACGGAGTGCCTGAAACGTTTTTCACGTCGCCGACGCTGAGAACGCCGAAAAGTCCGCCGTAACAGTAACTTGCCGCGTCGTCCTTGATTTTAGAATCAATGTCGGTTGCGGTCATACTTGCCGTATATTCCACGTTGAGGTTGGAGATATGAACGCCAAGGCCGTATCTTGCCAGACCGCCGCTGGCTTTGATATATACTCCGCTGTCTGTACCAAGCCAGTTGTCCTTTCTTATATTGAGTTCGAACAACGTGCCTGAACCGTATCCCTTATCGCCGTCGGGCAGATTGAGTTCCTTCTGAGTTATGTAGTCATCACCTTTCGCCGGCTTTGTTGAAACCATCGTGGTAATCTGCAAAGTCGCTCCGCAGCCGTCTATAGTCGTATTGTTGAGATACTTTGCGGTAAGCCCGGTATAGACGTACGGCGTCCCGTCGTCAGCATAAGGCTTGAGCGCGTATTTTTCTGCGCCGACCGTCGCCTCGAGATAGAATATATCGTCAAATTTATCCTGTCCTTCTATGCCGATATATCCCTGATTCTGAACGAGGTCGTTGTAATGCGCAATCGCCTCTTCTTTTGACATCGGATTATAGATGCCAGAAGTCATACCGTCCGCCTGGGTACCCGTAACCGCAACGTTATCTTCGAGAACAGCGTTATTGTTATCTGTCTGTCCGAATACCAATGCGAAAAGCACCACCGCCGCAACTATTGCGACGAGTACGACGGAAGATATAAATCTCTTCTTTGTCTTTTCCATACATTTCCCTCCGTAAACTGTCTTTTACAGTTACCTTTCCCCCGGCTTTGTTTTGCCGGGGAAAAGACACTAAAATCAGATTATATTATAACGATTGTTGTTTTTCTTTTTCTTTGACTTCACTACCGCCGCAACGATAACGCCCGCAATTGACGCTACGATAAGCACTCCGCATACCGCGAGAACTATATACATACCGACGTCAGGCGTTTCTTGGGGATTGGTTACCGATGCAAGCGACGCACCGCACAAATCGCAGATGCCGTCGTTGTTCTCGTCCTTGTGCTGACAACTTCCTCCGCTGCTCATATCCGTATCGCATATATCGCACTTGCCGTCGCCGTCGCTGTCAACGTGGTCGTGAGGTCTTTCTCCCGTACCTTCCGCAAGGGTAAGCGTACCGGTCTTGACTCCGCTGAGGTCATAGTTTGCACCTGCATTATAAGTTACTTTATAAGTACCTGCCGGCAACGTTCCGTATGAGTCGGGGAATACAATCTTGTTGTTTTCGTCCCAGAATATCAGCTCTACGTCTACGTCCTTGCCGTCAACACCCTCAAACGTAACTTTCAGCTGAGTGAGGTCTGTGTCTGAAGTGAGTCCCTGCGTATTCTGAATTTCCTGAATAACGGAGTCATCGACTGACGTAACTTTCTTTGCAGTGATTGTAAGCAAGGTTTCGTAAGTATAACTCTCGTAGTTGGTTACATATACGATTATCGCACCTGCATATTCACCCGCATCTGTCATTGTAGTCATAGTACCGTCTGCGTATATATCTCCGTACTTGCCCGTATTAAGAGTATAGTTTATACTATGAGGCTTGCCGTCATACTCTACCGTAAGCTGTCCGCCGGGGTTTGCCGCGTCGAAAGTCAGCGCGTCATCGGGATAAGGAGCGGTAGTTATGATTATATACGCACTTGTTTCGTAAGTATCGTAGTTGGGACACGTAACTCTTACCCATACCTGACTTCTGGTCACGCCGGTGAAAGAGGGAGCGTCTTTGGAATAACCGCCGATAGCATACTTCCTGTACTCTACGACAACACCTTCTTCACCCTTGACGTTGCTGTTTTCTATGCTCGCCTCGAGTTTCAGCTCTTTGCCGTCGTAAACTTTCTTTACGCCTATTACGGTTTCGTCTTTGATTTCGCTGCCGAATTCTACACCGTTTATAGTCGCATTGTTTATGGTAAGCGTAAAGTCGGTATAAGTCGCATTGTAATTCTCGTTGCCTTCAAAAGCGAGTCTGTATTTATATGTGCCTACGTTCTGATACTTACCTTCGTTGCTCGCAGAATCGAAAGCGACATATGTCTGATTGGTTTCGTCCCAGTACTGAAGAACTATGTTGTTCTTAAACTCAGTAAGTTCTTTTGCCGTCGCTTTTGAAAGCAGTTTTGCCTGGCTTGCGTCAAAAGACTGCAACCCCTTATTGTAAATACTCGTCTGGTCGGTTACTCCGCTTATCACGGTATCTGCTTTTACGACATTGAACGATATGTAATTCAGTCCGCCGGCACTGCCGCCTTCTTTGGTATACTCTTTTGCGACGTATTTCTGCAGTTCGGGGTCGTCCTGTATCGTCGGGTCAAAATAAACTCTGACGTAATACTCGCCCACTTCTGTAATGTTATAGTTTACACCCAGAAGTTTGAGTGAAGTTCCCAGTTTCTGATAATAAGTAATCGTATACTTGATATTCTTACCTTCGAGGGCAGACCCTTCCGGCAAATCAGGAATATAGCTCAAAACCTCTCCGTCCTTATACTGGACGACTTTGTCCGACACTTCAAGGTCAATATCCGTAGCGATAATAGTGAACGTCTGCTGCGACTGTCCGTTTATCGCATAGTTGCTGTCCGTAATTGTCGCAACCGCAGTATATGTACCTATTTCTGTAATTCCGGTAAGAGTCGTATCGGAACCGTCGGGCTTTCTCCATGTGATTTTCGCATATTGAGTCTTTCCTTCAATGTCGGTGTACGCTGCGGTAACAACGTGCTGTGAACTGTTGTAAGGTATGCTGAAATTGTAACTGGTGAGTCCGTCAAAAGCAAACGTCAGTCTTACTTTTTTCTGTTGTACGTTTATCTTTATCGTTCCGCTTATTTCAATGGTATAGTTTATTCCCGCGTCGCCGACATATTTATCTCCTACTTTGGTCAGTTGAGAAAAGTCTTCCATCTGATATACGGGACTGTCTATTTTTATGGCGTCGACATACGCACTGTAATTGCCACCCACGTTCATATACAGTTCTGTACTCTTGCCTATGCTGTTGAATCTGAACTGCATCGTACCGCCGGATTCGTTGTTGTAAATACTTGCGACAAGTCCGTCGAAGGAATCGCCGTAAGTCCAGTTGAAGGTCGCAACGCCGTTCTCTATCGCATAAGAACCCGCACTCATCTCAATATCGCTGCCTTCTGTAAATATCTGATTTATATCAAAAGCCATATTGAGTTTTTTAATCGTGGTTCCTACCGACATGACTTTCTGCACGTTATCGTTGCCGTAATCGACTGATATATTCATCGAGATAGGACTTTCGTCGCTTGTTTCAAGACTGATGTCAAGCGTTACGCTGCCGGCATTACTGTCAGAATATACCGCAACAGGCTTAAGCCACTTTACCGTAAAACTGCTCGCATAGTTGGACGCATTGAAAACTCCTGTATAGTGAACTCCGGATTGCAATATCTTGCTCTCGTCCTCCTTGAAAGAAATTTTAAGAGTCGGTTTAAGACTGAGAGTCCCGTCATACGTCTTGGAGAAGAAATCCGCAATGTCAAGCCCATTGATATTGTTGTTTATAAGCGAGTTGAGGTCGTAGGTTTTACCCGTTTCGCTGTCGTGTATCTGAAGTATATTGGCTTTTACCGCAATAACCGCGCCGTTGAGGTCGACCGTAAATTTCTTGAACTCTCCGCTGATTCCCAGCACGCTCGCGCTTATACGGCGAACTACCGGCTCTGCGACGTCGTAACCGTCAACTGCAGAGGTAAATTTTACGAAAATCGCAGCGTTTTCCATGCCCTCGGGTATAAACGTGTTCATACTCGTGTCGCTGGTCGCATCGGTACTGAATTCGTATTTTGTCCAGACAGCGTTTTCGGGTACGGTATCGTCATCGTCTGCCAGAGTGGTATTGTTGTCGATATAATACCACATATACAGACCTGCGTCACCGAAACTCGCATTGAACGTAATCTGGAACTTTGAGTACGATTTTTTTTGCAGTCTGTTATAATCCGTATAGTCCGTGATTATAGAATTCAACGTAATCGGAGTCTTGTCGACGTTGATTGCTCCACCGCCGTTGATTCCCAGCGTTACGCTGTTTCCGTTGATGTCCGTCATCGTAATGTTGACATAGGGAGCGGTCGTTACTCTGATAACGGTAACGGAATTGTTCTTATTGTTCTCATCGATATACTTATAATATCTTTCTTCAACAACCGTCGAGAAATTGCTGCCGTTTTTAGATTCAGTAACAGAAACAGAACTGATTCCGCTGCGATTCTCGTCGTTGCTTTCTATAAACGCTATGATATCGTTGTTATACCATTTGCCGCTTGCAATCTCTTCTGCAGAAATCGCAGTGAAAGCGTCTTTGTCCGTAACCCACGCATTGTACATTTCTTCAAGTGAAGAATACGATGCAAACTGCGAAACGCTGTAATAGGTTTCTTTTCCGATTACGGGAGCACTTGAGTCAACTTTTATCAAAGCTGTCTTATATTGAGTCTGCGCACGAGAAGTGTCGGCGACCGCAACAAACGTGCCGTCTGCCTTCTTTGCATACGCTGTAACATCGTATATTGTCCTGCCGTTTGCAGGCGTGGACGTGCTTTCGGAAATCGTAAAAGCATTGTTGTTTGCAACGCTCTCGATTTCATTTATTCCCGTACTGTTGCCACCCTGATACGAATACGCTTTTATTATCGGTTTGTTCACTTCAAAACCTTCACTCGTGAGCGCAACGTTGATAACTGCGGTATTTACCCACGTGGAAGAATAATTATAACTCAGCGAAAGCGTTGCTTTTGTAATAACTGCGCTTGTCGACAAGCTTTTATTGAAAACAATGGTTCTCGCGCTTTCATCGTAATAAGCGTAGTCTTTATTCTCTTCATCGCCTATAATAGCATACGGCTGAATATAGTACTTATCAGGATAAATCGCTTTGTTCCTTTCTACAACCGTCGAAGTTGACGACGAAGAAATTACCCATTTGAACTTTCCGTCGCTCTCATTGACGGTCGTCGTCGCCCCCGTCTTGTCCTTGAGTAAGAGTGAGGGCATCATATCCGTCATAGCGTCGCCGTTATACTGTCTTGACGTTACCGACGCACTCTTAAGCTCATAACCGTATGTCGCGCCGAACTTTACGACGTAACTTCCCTTTGACATCGATGTGTTGTAATACTGAACAAACGACCCCAGGTTGTCGGTAGGCTTATAGACCGTACTCGTTACGTTAGTTTCCGGATTTATGGATGCACCTATTTCATAGATATCGGCACCCCAAATAAAACTTCCCTGATAGTCTGCACCGTATTCAGGTTTATAACCTGTAGAGTGGCTCGCCCTGGTTATTTCTTCAATCTGAGTCTGCTGAGTCTGCATAAACAAACTGGACTTAGCCTGTATGCGCAGATACGAACCTTCAAAGGTTACCGAAACGGACGAATCGCCCTGATAACCGGAATGCTCCCAACCGTATACTTCGTGCCAGTTTGCGTTCATAATCGCGTTGATTGTGCCTCCGCTGTTGTCAGTATGCGCCATATCCAGCGTTTCGTTGTTGGTTACAGCCTTGTAGTTGTAAGTAAACACTATAAGGTCCTGCATATCCGTACTCTGGTCGGCGCTATACAGGAAGTCGAAAGGCATACCGGTGCTAACTCTTCTTGAACCTGTGAACGGATTGAGTTTGTCAAGGTAAGAGTTGCTGCCGTACGAGTCGCGCCTCTGTCCCGTCCAATTGGAGATTATACCTTTCACCTGGTTTGGACCGAGTGCCTGAGCGTTTGCATAACAGGTATAACCTATTACGCTGACGTCTTCTCTGTAAAGTCTTATTTTGCCTGAAGTTACGCCTCCGGCAAAAGCAAGCGACCAGGGGTATCCCTGACTTCCCCATCCGGTATTCTGCTTACCTCTCATTGCCCAGGAGTTTATTTCTCCGTTGCCGTCGAGATAACAGTATGTCAACTGTGCGTTGTCGCCTCTAATCCAGCCTACAAGACCGCCGGCAAACGTAGCTGCAAAACCGGGGTTTCTGTAACCGCCCATGTTTGCTCCGTCTGCCTGAGCGTAAATCGCGTTGCCTACGTACATATAACAGTTGGTTACCACGCCGTATCCCATATTGATACCGGTGATACCGCCTACCGCCGCGCTGTTTTCGTAATGCTCGGAAATCAGTGTCTGGTCTGTCGTCCAGCTCCAGTCAGTATCTGCCTTGGTATTGCCGTTGAATATGGACGTCTGGTTTACATATACGTTGCTTATCGTACCTATATTGATACCTGCAACTATACCGTAACCGTAAGGAACGTCCGGGTTCTCAGCAGAGTCGAGTGAATTACTGTCTGCAATATCTCCTGAACCGTCGTTGTTTGCCGCCTGCATCGCGCCTTCTTTAGCCGAGTAGTTTACGGTAAGATTGGTAATCGTGCCTGCGTTCACGCCGACGATAAGACCCATACCGCGCGCACCGCCTCCGTCTGTGCCTGAGAAGTTGCCGTTAGATTCTCCTATATCGTTCTGCGTAACCTTATAATAAGAATCGTTGCCGCTCTTTGCGGTGCCGCCTCCGTCTACAGGCGCAGTGAACACAATGTTAAGTTTATAGCCGTTGCCGTCAAGAATACCTGTGAACTTCTGCGTACCGACGTCGTTTGCGATATTCTTCTGAGTCCAGTCAACGTCGTTTGCGAATATCAATATCTTTCCGGCACCGGCGTTGCTTGCCGGACCGCTGGCTGTTTCGAGGTTGTTCCTCAGGTCGTCTTCATCGTAAATCCAAACGACCTGAGTATCTACCGCACTTGCATTGTGCCTTTCAAGAACCTGAGATTCCTGACCGGGCGCGAGTTTGGTGCTGACCGTACCCACGCCGTGATTGCCTATCGTAGCATTGATTGCGCTGCCGTTTATAGTATATGCCGCAAACACCTCGTCTGAATTGTCAAACCAAATTCCGAACGCTACCGATGCGAGCAACGCAACAAGGATTAAAAGCCCGACTGTGATAGTTATTTTTTTATTTCTTATTTTTTCCATATCAGTTGCCCTCCGTAGCCGTAGCGGATTCAGATACACCCATTACGCAGACATAACTCTTCATTTCATATCCATAAGGCTGTCCGCCGCCGTCCCTGAACGATATGTTAACCATATAGCTCGTTGCTGCCATATTTGCCGCACTGTCTGCCTTTTCGTCCAGATAGTACCAGCTCACCGTTTCAAGATTCGGCGAAGGCGGCAATTTGCTGAGGTCTGCCTCAACCGTAACAGAACGGGTCGTATAAACTTTCATATACGTCTTGCCGTCCTCTCCTACAAACAGCTTATCGGCAATTTCAGGTGTAGGCTCCTCGGTATATTCGACAAAGTCTTCTTCACACCAGTAGCTCAAAGTCAATGTCATATCGGTAAATCTGGTATTTTGTACCTCGTCAGAGAAGTTTGCAAAATACTTACCTGTCGAAGTGTCGTACATAACAGCGATGAAGTCATAACCGTAATACTGATAGCTGAGGTCGAGAGAACCGTCCTCTTTTGTCGCTATCGTCTTCATCTTTACGGGTACGGTTACGTCTATCGTCGTGCCGTCATATTTGAGTACCGTCGCAACGGCGTTGCCTCCCTTACCGGAAGAGAGCGACACATTGGTAAGATTCCAGGACTGTACTCTTACGCCGAACACCTCGTCTTCAAGCGGCATGATTTCACTTTCCACCTGAGGTTTCCTGAATACGACTTCGAGAGTGTCGCCGAATTCATTATACTTGTTAATCGTCTGACTTCCCTCTTCTACCGTAACGTATCCGAACGGGTCGAGTACGAGGTTGTCATACGCATATATCGGGTCGTCTTTCGCAACGACTTTGTATCTTATGGTGAAGTTTGCCTCTCCGTCTTGCGTAAGCATTACCTCTATGGTTCTGACTTCGCTGCCGGACATGGAAATATCAATGTCATCCATGCCTACCCACTGATATACGCCGATATTAGCAGTTGAGCCGTCTTCATAAGTAACTTCGATTGTGGACGGGAAAGCGTCCTTGCCCAGATAAAGCACATCAATCGGGTTTACTTCATAGTAATCGTCGCCGCTGCCCGCACCGGCTATGTTGAGCTTGGATATCTTCATGCCGTCTACGAATACGCCTACGTTAGCCTTCTGCAAGAACCTGCTTTGCAGATTTTCCGCATTTTGTCCGTTTTTCTCTGCAGCGGTTTTGTATTCGTCTGTAACAAAACCGATTTCAATCTGCCACTGCTCGCTGTACGGCTCATATTCAGGCTTATAAGTCAACGGGTCGAAAAGCTGTCCGCTGCCGTCATACCAACGTATCGGCATTTCCATTATCGTGTTGGAAGAGAACTTGACGTACGCCGTCTTCGGGAAGTAATTCATTTTGCCTTCATCCGAAAGCGCGTTGTACTCATAAGGATGTACTGTGAAGATTTCCTGAGTCAGCTCTTCGTCGAAGTAAACGCCTACGATAAGGTTGCTTACTACGTTGACGTTGATGTCCTTTTCCCATCCGAAGTAGCCTACTGCAAGCTGGTCGTAACCTTCTGTGTCGGGTTCTATGCCCATTCTGTCGCCGTACTTGCTCTTATCCAGCACAACTTTGCCTTGATATGTGCCTATGCTGTCATACCTGAGGTCGTCAACACTGAATATATAGCCAGATGTGTCTGCAGTAATATTGATGTTGACGTTTACCTGCTCGTTGTATGACTGCTCTGTCGCCTCCTCGTAATAATAAGCCATAGCTACGTTGGGGATAACTTCGGTTTCGCTGAAGTCTATCATATTGAGGAAGTAGGTATACGGATTGATTTCAAGCGCATCGAGAGTACTTCCTATACCGAGAGCGGATACAATCTTCGTCTTTACGCTTACGGTGAGGTTTACAACCTGTACCGCTGCAGTATCCATTGCTATCGTCGCGGTAACGGGTGCAGTAACAGAACTCATATCCGTACTGAGCTTGTTCTCAATCAGTTTTGCCGTTTCTTCGAGGCCGTCCCACTTATCCACCTTTATTCTGGACATCGCTCCGTCCTCGTATATGATATACAGATATTCGGGTGTGAACCGTTCAACTTTTCTGTTGTCGTTGGTGAACGCATACATGTCTACCGTGAACGTATTAGGCACATCTCCGCTACCTATAATATCAGTAACCGTGCTGTCGAGGAAATGCACCGTCATATCTGCACTTACGCCGTTCTTGAAAGTAACGCTTACTGTCTTATCGTGTTCCAGATAAGTATCGGCAGTATAACTGAACGCCGTCATTTCTTCTGTACGTATACTGCGGCTGACACCTGTCCTGAGATTTATCGTAATCTCGTCGACCAGGTCGTCGTAAGCGTGAGTTTCAATAGGTTCAACAGACATTATATCTGTCTTGGGAAGTATATTCACATTGATTGTGAAAGACTTCTCTGCTCCGCTGAATATCGCTTTCGCGATAACTTTTTTCACTGTTGTTGCAGAAGAATTTGCCGTATCTTTTGAAATCTGTCCGACATTAAGCAAATCCATTGTACTCGACGTAAGTTCTGTTTCAACGATTCTTCCGTCACTGCCGACGGTTTCGACATAGAACTTGACGTCAGCCTTCTGAACAGTCAGTTTGTACTGATAACGCGCCGTCTTATTCGCAAAATACTTATTGTAGAGCTGACTGTAAGCAGTCGCGTTGTCATCGCTGTATTCGTAAGGCTCAAAGTTGACAGAAGTCGTTATGTCGCCCCAGTCGATGATACCCTGTTCCTGCTCGTCGCCGCTTACGTTGTTGCTTTCGTCACCGACGCTCGGCGACTTGTTGAACAGATACAGCTCTGTCTTATAGTTGGCACTTCTGTTCCCCTCCTTATATTCGGTCTCTCTTTCGCCGCCGTTATACGTCGTATTGGACAGATATTCGCCTGCGTCGTTAACTACCGCCTCGTTGTCGTCGTAACCTTTTATATATAGATTGGCGAACGTTCCGTCAAGCGTCGTAATACCCACGTTTAACCTGTTGAATACCGGGAGAGGCAGCAATCTCATCAGAATATCGTGAATTTCTTCGTACGTGCTGTTGAGCAATGTATCCGTAATAAGCGGCGAAAGTGCGCTGCTTACCATGTTGGCAACTACTTCTTTAAGCAACGGAGTAAGCTGAGCCTTAAGCGTTTGCCAGAATCCTCTGCTGTCGTCGTTTACTCTGTCCCAGTTGACATTTGCAAGATAGTTGCTGCCGAACATATCGGGTGCGAGTTCTGCAAGGTTGAGTATAGTGTTGGGTCCGAATATCAAAGACATGACTCCGTCAATCATCTTGTTGATTTCGTACGCATTGAACGATACGTCAACATTGAACACGCCTGTGGAAGTAAGTCTTATGTCTATGCCTCCGTCAAGCAATTTAAGCACGTCGAGGTCTGCAAACAGTTCCGCAAACGGGCTGGGTTCTTCTTCAGTTGCAGTAGTATCTCCTTCAGCAAGTGCCAGAGGTTCACTTTCTTCAACACTTGTGGTTTCTATACCCTGTGCAGCGGCTGCCAGACCTTCAATCTTTTCAAGGAGTCCCTTGAATACGTCGCCGAGAGTTTTTACAAGGTCCAAATCAACGTTAATCGCGACGTATTCTCCGAAGTCGACTACCAGCGAAATATTGTTTTTCGCAAGATATATCGACATAACACCCTGTCCTCCTGCCGAATTTGTCTTGTTATAATCGAGTGCGATATATGCAAGAGGCTTTGTGTTCGACGTTATGGTCGTATCATTGAAATCGTTGTGGTGGTTAACTCTCGATATCGTAACGAGGAACGCGCCTTTTGCGATAGTCGGAGCTTTTGCCGCATCGGTAAGTACCCTGGGAGCATTGAGTTTTTCAACGCTGAGTCTAAGATATTTGTTTGAACCGCCGGTATCAATATTGTTGCTGAGTACGTCTATCGACAACGCGATATTGAGGTTGTCGAGAAGAGTCTTTGCCATTGCCGTTCCGCTGGACGCATCAATGTCCGCCGCACTCGTATCGAAAGATATGTCGGACGTTCCGCCTACCTGAAGTTTGAACGATGAGTTGAAGTCGACAACGTCGCTCAGTCCGAGATTCAGGTCAAGTTCGCCTCCCACCATATCTATACCAAGATTTAAATTGACATCAAATCCGAGGCTTACTCCAAGGAAAGTCTTGAAAATCTTATCTATAGTATCGGCTGCAACGTCAAGATACAGATTGACGTTCTCTGCATATACTCCGGAAAGGAGCATCATTATGAGGTCAATCGTCGCATCGTTGCTTTCTTCCGCAGTCGGCTCTGCAAGATTGAGTCCCTGCGAAATATTGTCAGCTACCTCTTCAATATCTACCTCCTCTTCTGGAGTAAGAAGTCCGTTGATTATATCAGACAGGTTAAGGTCGCCTATATCTGCTATCATCTGGTCGAGATAACCTATCAATATATTAACAAGACTGCTGTTTGTAAGTTTGATTGCAAACAGACCAAGTCCTCTGAGGTCAAGGATTATATCCCCGCCGTTTACTCCAAGACTGAGAATTTCTTTTTCTCCGTACTTGAACGCAAGCAACAGCTTGGAATTAGTGACCGTTTCGAGGTCGAGGTCCCATTTGAGAGTTACCGTCGAAGTGCTTTGCCAGTCATCCAGATAAAGGTCGATAGGCAGGTCGAGATACTGTCCCTGAGATATCAATATATTATTGATTATCTTAGTAAAGTCTACGTGACTGTCAAACGTCTGCAAATCCATTGTAACGTCAATTGACAATACACCTACAGTATCAATTATCGCCTTGACAAGGTCATCTGTATAGTTGTTAAGCTCTCCCTGAACTCTGTTTTTCGTTTCAACAAGCTTGTCGCGTACATATCCTACCGTCAAAGGATATTGTTCTGTACCTATTTCTATCAGCATGTTGAAATTCTGTTCCTGGTCAGAATTTTTGGGCGGCATAAATTCGCCGGACGCATTTATCGTCCATCCTTCCGTACGGGTTATATCCATCGCCAGTCCCAGGTCTATCGAACCCAAATCGAAATCGCCGAGGCTTACTCCCGCCGCACTGAGAAGGTTGCCTATCGCCGCCAGAGTAAGCGATGCGTAAACCTGCTCTGCATTGAGTCCTATAATAATCATGCCGAGGTCGGAAAGCGTTGTTCCCGCTGCTGTTCCGTCGCTTTCTGCAAACATCGCACTGCTCGCCGCATCTCCGGACGCAGAATCGTCGTTGCCTCCGAACAGCGACATAATATCGAAATTAAGGTCAAAGTCGTTTATAAGCTCATCGCCAATCTTGATATTGTCGAACAAGTCAAGCAAGGTCTGAACAAAGTCAAACTCAATGCTAAGACGCGGCAACGTGATATTCATAATCTTGATGTTGGTGAGGTCGAGAAGAATATGCGGCACCCACTCGCCCGTTCCGCTGGACGTATCCTGCGTATAGAAACCGTATACACCGAGCATTACCGTATTTGCGTCCATACCGGTCATGCTGCCGATATTGACAGGTGCCAGCGTGGTAACTTCTATCGCAAACATTGAGTTAGAACGGGTGTTTCTGTCTATGGATATCATTACCGAAAGCTCCACGTCCATATTGAACGGGTCGGTGAAAGTCCACTCAAGAGGTACGCCCTGCAACTGAGGAATTCCCAGTTCTTCAAGGAATTTTCCTATCTGATAGGTTCCTTGATTGAAAGTCATCTTTGCGTGCGCGTTGAGGTCAACACCCGAAAGCACGGAAGAAAGCAATTCTCCCAGATTGCTCGTATACGTGGTCTGAACAAGCTTGCTCTCTATGTATTCGTCAAGAGAATCTGCGTCATTGCCGGTAAATTCGTTCTGATTGAAACCAATCATAAAGTTGTGCGCTTTGAGTTTGACGTCAACGGGGTCGCTTGTAACGAGATTGCCGTTTTCATCCTTCACTACGTTGCCTTCACCGTCTTTATCGGGAACGCCTACTGTAGCCGTGACCTCTACGCTTTCTATTCCTTTATCAAAAATATTGAGTGCAACTTTTCCGTCAAGTGCGATAGGCAATTGTATGGGATTGTCGCCCATAAACTGGTTGATTGCATTGAAAAGTTTCTGATTTACTTCAATGACAATCTGGTCCTCGGTAGCGTACACTGCCTCCTGGAATCCGACTACGCTTGCAACAGCTGTGATAAGCGTCTGTATCGTCGGAGAGATGTAAACCACGTCTTCACCCGCAGAATCTCCGTCAGCAAGAGTGATAATGTCCCTGCCTGCAGAAGAGAGGTTGAGCGATTGCGCTCCGGTACCGGACTTGTAGTCCTCCCAGTTTGTGCCGAAATGCTCGTCAATAGCGTCGGTTATCATTTTTGTGAGATAGCTTACGACGCCCTTGAGGTTTATGCCGTCAACTTTGATATTGTTCGCCTTCCAGTAATTGGGCATCATACTGTTGAGCGATACGTAAATCGAGCCGTTGCGATAGTAAATACCCAGCAACATCGGGACCTTATCAGTGAGTATAATGTCACCGTTGCGGTCTATCGCGTATATTTCGAGTGCTATGAGATTTTTATCCTCGTCACTGCCTGCGTAATTCAAATCCAAATCCACGTTCGCCTTAAGACGGTATCCGAATTCAGAATTGAGTACGAGCATGTTCTCAGGCAAGTTGAGGTCGGGAGCAAACAGATTGATGAGTTTTGCAACGTCAAGTCCGTTCGCGTCTTCAAGAGATGTTCCTTTCGTATAGAGATTGAGGTCTAAGTCAAACTGAATATTCGACAAAGAAAATTCTCTGGTCGTTTCGATTACGGGGAATTCAAGCAAATCCTCTTCGTATCCCGCTCTGATGTCTGCCTTATCTATTATCCAGCTGAAAATTTCTCCGTCAACATCGTTGTCGGGGTTGTTATCCTCAGCGGTAAGCTGCATCGTCGTTACGACCGTATCATCCAACTCTTCATCGTAAAGCAAGTTTGCAATAAAATAAACTTTGAGCTGAGGTATCGTACTGTTGAGCCAGTCAAACAACGGCGTCAGATTGAGGTCGAAACCTATAAGACTTCCCAGGTCAACGAGTCCGAGCAAGCTCTTAATACCGCTCACCAGAGAGTTGAGCTTTATCTCAAAATTGTAAGTTTCGTTTAGGACGGTATTGTCAAGATTCCTGACCGTTGCGGTATAGTACGGAGAGTTAAACAGCAGGTTGATAATCATACCCGCAATATCCATACCTCCTATACTTGAAGACAAATCTCCGAGAATTTCTTCAAGGTCCATATCTACAAGCAAATCACCGAGGAAAGCCACAATATAGTCGGGTTTAATATCGGTAAAATGTATCAGCGGCGAACCGTCGCCCGCATCCATATACATCTCGTTTCCGATGAAATAAACTGCAAACGCAGTATTATCCAGAAGAGAAATTCTGAACATAAATTCGTTCTGACCGCCGATATTGAAATTACCCTGCATATCAATCTGAGCCGTTCCTTTATCGGTCGTCATGGTCGTCTGTATGTCAAGCACCGCAGTTCTCTGACGTTCAGGGAATTTGCTGAAAAGTGCCTCAAGAGAAGACTTTGCGTTCTTGTACTGGTTTATGTATGTGTAATCAGAAGATTCGCCTGAGTCTTCAACCCACTTTGCATATAACGTGGTGTTTTCTTTCAGCTTGAGAGGGAACGTCGCAGCTGAACCGAGCAAGCTGCTCCTGGTATACCAACCGGCGAAAACCCATCCTTCTTTGGTCGTTACGGGCGAAGTTTCTATTACCGTACCCTTAAAATCATCGACCGGGGTTCCTCCGTTCGTTACAAACTTAACGGTAAAGCTTTCTCCGTCGCCCATTACCCACTTCGCATAGAAAGTAGTATCTGCGGTGAGGACGTAAGGATAAGTTACCTCTTTCTTAAAAGAAGAATCCAGATACCAACCTGCAAACGTATACCCTTCTCTCATCGGCGCGGCAGGCGCGAGAGTCAGTTTTGCAACCGTTTGAGTGGTTTTATCTGACCCTTGACTGACAAGCGTCAGCGTAAACTGTTGCAGATATTTGGCGTAGAGCGTAACGTTTTCTTTAAGCTCCATCGGGAAAGTCGCCTTTGTCTGCAATTCCGCATCGACATACCATGCGTCGAACTCGTAACCAGCCTTAGCAGGAGGTTCCGGTGCAACGTTGAGGTTCGTAAGCTGACGTACTTCGGTTTCGTCGCCTCCGAGGTTGAGGGTTACGGAATATGTTGCCTCTTTCGGAGTACAACCCACAACCGTAACGAGAATCAATGCGAGGATAACAATTAATACGGATGTTACCAGCAATGCTTTCTTTCTCATAACACATTTCTCCCTTTTTATTTGTGCGCGCAATATGCCCGTGCAAGCGTGCACCTTTTCACTATCCATAATGAAATCAAGCCCTTAAAAATTCCTTAACTGAATTTGCGCGCAAAACATATATAAAAGTTAAAAACCCCGTATTATCAACACATTTGCATTATTTTTTAATATTTTCCACTTAAATCGATTTTACAAAGATTTTACATATAAAATCGCCTGTTTCGACATTTTTTTGCACTATAGGCGCACTTTAAATGCATAACGACTCAGGATTGCGACAACCGGAATTCAAGCAAACCATAAATTAATCGCTTGCTTTTCTACCTGCATTTTTTGGTTTTACAAAGTAAAAACCGGGGGAAATCAAATACGTTTTCCACCCCGGTTTTAATGCTTTTTCAGATAAAACGAACATGCTGTCTGAATTGTAAATTTGCGATATATCAACGACTTTTTTTCTCACCTTTTGACTTAAAACCGAACTCTATCTCAACCACAAATCCGTGCGGAACATTGTTCCTTACAAATATTCTTCCGTCGAGCGACCCCACTATTTCTTTGACTATCGCAAGTCCTAATCCCGAACCTCCGGTCTTTCCGTTCCTGGACTCGTCGCTCCTGTAAAAACGGTCGAATATCTTTTTCATTTCGCTTTCTTCTACGCCTTTTCCCGTATCTGTTACTGAAAGCAATATTTTGTTTTCGGTTTTAGTCAAATACACCCCCACTCTTTCTCCGCATACAGTATATTTCAACGCGTTGTCAAGCAATGCGATAAGCATCTGTCTATATTTGTCCTTGTCCGTCGACATGTATATATCGTCGGTTATGCCGTCTTCAAAATCTTTTTCGTCCATCTCGCACATCATAGCAAAAGGTTCGACTATCTCACGCGTCAGGTCGCTTATGTTTACATTTTCGATGTTGAGAATCGTCTTGTTGGAATCGGATGCCGACAGTATCAGCATTTCTTTTATCATGCGCTTAAGACGCTGAGTTTCGTTTACTGCGTTTACCAATGCCTCCGATACATCCTCAACCTTTGAGTCGGGATTTGCAAGAACCTTCGATATATTAGTATTGATTATGGCAAGCGGAGTATTAAATTCATGAGAAATGTCGGATATCAGCCTCGTATTGTGTTCCAACGCCCTGACGAGAGGTCGCGTCTGCCTCTTTACGGCAATGATACCCAATAAACTCTGAACGACAAACGCAAACGTTATCATAAGCGAACATATCAGCAAAATATCGTCTTTCATAGAATCCGATTGAGAAAGATTTATATAAACCCGCACATATTTTGCCTGCTCGTTGTAAGGTTCGCTCATGGTGTGAGTTGCCGCAAGATATTTCGTATCGCTTATTTCAGTCTGCACAAGCCCGTAATAGTTGGACGGCAGCATATACGATACGCCTTCATATTCATAATTTCCGTACCCTTCTTCCTTTATCAGTACCTTGTTAATATCGTAATAAACGACGATATATTCGGGATAAACTCTTTCAAGAGCATCTTTTGACTTCACCTCGCTCTGCGACAATCTTTCAGCAGCCAATTCCACATCTTTGGAATTGAAAGTATAAAAGACATAATTTACACCGATTACGAGAAGAAGAATTACTATAATGACCATAATCAGCGGCAAAAGCACGTCCGTTATGACAAGTGCCCCAACCTGAGAACTTACTATTTTTTTATCAAATTTTTTGCCGCTCATAATCCTTAACCAAACTCTCTTCGCAACTCTTTCGCAAGATAAATTATATGTCGCAGATGCCGCCGGACTTACTCGTCACAGTTATAAAATGTTTTTCAAAACGGTTTACAGGCACTTTTTATGTTTAATCCGATTTCACTTCTGTTTTAAAACGTACAGGACGCGCTATTAATACGTTACGGCAGATATGCGACACTCACTTCAATTTGTCAATTATGTAGTCCGCAGAATTTATTCCTCCGGATGCTCACTCCACATATAGCCTACGTTTTTTACAGTCTTCAGATGATTGCTTTCACCGTACTTTGTCAAAAGCTTTCTAAGATTGCTGATATAAACTTCGGTAACCGTAATTATGGTTTCACTGTCAAAACCCCATATTCTGTTAAACAATTGCTCTTTTGGAATAATTATGTTTCTGTTCCTGATGAGATATTCGAGTATGTCGTACATCTTGCCTGAAACCTTAACGTATTGCCCGTTGATTTTAAACATCTTGCCCGCAAAGTCCAGTTCGATATTATCGCATACATAATTGGTTTTGAAATTGTTGTTGTGTCTTCTCAGAATAGCCTCAACTCTCGCGAGAAATTCGTCGCGCTCGAAAGGCTTTGTCATATAGTCGTCCGCACCGAGTTTGAGTCCTTCAATCTTCTTATGCACGTCATCTACCGCAGTCAGAATAAGCAAAGGACAGTTATTGTTTTTTCTGAGTTGTTTAAGAAGTTCCAGTCCGCTCATTTTGGGCAACATAAGGTCAAGGACGATAAGGTCGTAACTTTTAGTTCCTGCCATGAAAAAACCTTCCTCGCCGTCATAAGCACTGTCACTCTTTCCCATAACGGAAAGTATTTCAACTATCGCTGCGTTTAAAGCCTCGTTGTCTTCGATAACCAGAAATTTCATAAAAAATTGCAGACCTCCGCAAAATATCAGTTATTCAAACACAGTATACCATCTGATAAAATAAAACACAACAACTATTAATCATAACATTACCTGAAACGATATTATTCAAAGACGGTCAGGCGTGCGTTTAATGCAGTCAGACCGCCTTGATAAGTTATAAAAATTATATGGACAATCCGCACATAAAAGCAATTATATAATGTTGATTGTGATTTTATACAAAAACGTATTGACAGCAGCCTTTGCATTTTTCTTTTCTTCCGAAACGCTACATATGTGTAACCGTTTAATACCTCAAAATAACCCGAAAATCCTGCGTTTTCAATCGTCGCTAATCATGCTGATTTATAAGCTAACGTTAATTTATAACCATTGCGACATTGATAATAATTAATATTACTGATTGTATTTTGCAAAATCGCATCTCTTAAAAGTAATAAATCGCGCGGATTTCCTCATTTATTCCGTATCCGGGCATCTCAGCGCGTCTTAAAAGCAAATTATTTATATTATAACCTATGCGACATAAATAATAATAGATATTACTGATAAAAAACATTGGTAAAACCTCTGCAAATTAATATACTGCAACATTAACTCAACACACAAATTTTTTAATGCCGCACTGTATTCAATCGAAAAGACTTACACAATCCGCCATTGTTTACTCGTAATTATGCTATGCACAAAAACGTAATAGCCTTTTCAACAACAGACACATATTGACCCGCCCCTAAAGCAGAGTTATAATTATAACAGTAAATGCACGCAGATATGACTTCAGACATCGGAGGTGCGTAATGAAAACAAAATTATCCGCAGTCCTGGCTTTAATAGTCATATGCCTTATTATGCTTTTTTCCATAAGTGCTTGCAATATCGACAGCGTAAATTATGTTTTCGACGGCAGCATAGCCATTGCTGAACAATCCGATAAATTTGCACTTCTTTCTTATAACTGCGAACAACATAAATTTCTTCCGATAACAAAATTCTCTTACGACGAGATTATCCCTTTCGACGACGGAATATATAAATTCAAAGCAGGCGAAGAATACGGACTTCTCGATAATGTCGGGAACGAATACTCAAGCAGATACCCGGTAATAGAAAAAGTAACCCCCGGCTTTAAAGTCAAACAAACAACTGATGGCAAATATGCCTTCGCGGACGACAGGCTCACAGTTTACACAAAATACGAATACGACGACATCAAATCGCTGACAGCATCTCTTATACTCGGCTGCAAAGGCGCAATGTGCGACCTTTATTTCAGAACAAATATAAACGTCGGCAAAAAGTCTTTAACCGTTCTGTTTCCACTGTCAGAAGACGCCTATTCTGACTTTACTTCTTCCGGCTATGACGACGACGGCGATTTTTTCTTCATTGCAAAAAAGTCCGACGGCAGCAAGGATAAAATCTTTCCTCTGGCGCAGCAAAAAAATATAATTAACTGGTCGACGGGAACAGACGTATTTCCGGACGATTCGCCGCTCGGATATTTAAATGATAATTTCGTACAGACAGCTAACGGCGTATTCTTTACCAGTCCGAAAGGTGACCTGATTCCTTTCGTTACTTACGCCGACGGCAATTCCACATTTTATTCGTACCCGGACGACTATTCAGAAGGCATACCGTCAATTTCGTTTAAAGGACATTATCTGTTTCATCAGAATATTTACGGTTACGACAATCTGTATGCCGTATACGATTGCGATATGAACTGTGCTTTGTATGACACAAAATCGGATGCCTTGATTACAGAATTTGATTACAGCAAAATCACTGCATCTTTCGGTAAAAGTATAAACGCACGACGTTTCGATACAGGTAAAACCGACGTCTTTATCGTCGACAGCAACAGCGTTTCAGTCAGAATTGAAAACGCAGACAGTATACACGGAAACTTTATCGAAAAAGACGGTGAGGTAACGGTTTACTCAGACTTGTTTTCTCAAATCGCTACCGTTAAAGGTTCCATTGCACCCGATTCCTTCCCCGATTTTGCCATTATAAAAACCAACGGCGGATATACTATCTACCGTTTTAAAGAAGATAAACTTTATGATTTTTTCCCGCAACTGTTCGATTCTTACGAAAAAATCGACAATCGTTATGACGGCAGCTATCTATTTAAAATAATAAAAGGCGACGACGCATACCTGTATAAATTATCAAACAGCACAACTGACGCGCAAAACGCACTGCTTTTCAGCGGCAAAACCAACAATTTTTTTCAGTTTACCGCTCTCAGCAACAACGGGCTGATAAACCTTAAAGCAGACGACGGTTACGGCTATTATATGAACGTCAAATCAAATTCGACTATTTTCGGCACCTCCGCCAGCGGCACTCTTGAGGATGCAGGAAGATTTTACAACGATTATGCACAGATTAAAAAGGACGGCAAATATGCGCTAATCGACAAAAACGGCACTCCTGTAACCGACTTTGTATACGACGGTTTCCTGCTCGCATAGAAAAGCGTATTCAATTATAATAGCCGAAAGCATTTAGGATTTTTTTCAACCGATACTTTTTTAAAATATAAGCTAAAGCCTTGTTTTGAGCAAAACGAAAACCCCGACAGTACGTCAGACATATTTCGATACATTGAGCAGAGCCTTAAAAGCCGCATTTTGAGGAGAGTTTTCGCCATACGGCGAAATCCCTCACGGCATATTCATTTCCTCTAACATTGTTTTTTCCGTTCGGGCGACCTCCTGTTGCGTGCAATAAGCACGCAACGGTCGCAACACACCCTATCTCAACCAAAGAAAAAACAACCTATGCCGAATAGTTCGGTATAGGTTGTTTTTGGTGGAG
>CALWHB010000005.1 GCA_944380275.1 uncultured Christensenellaceae bacterium
GCGATGCATTTACCGCCACACACGTCGCCACTTTCCTCTTCATATATGAGATACTTTAAAATACTCTTTTGTTACATCAAACTTTATTTCTGAAATCCTTTTACCAAATAACTGTATTTATAACAAAATCATATTCATTTATATGTTGAACCGATATTTAAAAACAACTAATAATGGTAGCAATATCATACATATCTAAAACAAAAAAAACGGAATACCTTGCCTCTTATAATTTTTCTCCTTTATTTGAGCCGGAAAACTCATCATCAGTCGTTATTTCCTCTTCAGGCACGCCACCGTTTCTACGTGTTTTGTCTGAGGAAACATATCGTAAGGGGAAACGGATAATATTTCGTAATCGCAATCCAGTATCGCAAGGTCGCGCGCAAGAGTCGCGGGATTGCAGGATATATAATACACGGCGTCCGGCTTTGCGGATTTGAGCGCGTCAAGCACTTTTGCGTCGCAGCCTTTGCGCGGCGGGTCAAGCACTACCGAAAATTTTTCTCTCTCTTCTCTCAGCTTATCCGCAAGCAGAGGAAGTTTTTGCGCACAGTCCCCGCAGATGTTGACCACCTTCACTGCATTGCCGCAGCTTTTCGTAAGCTCGTCCGCATCCGCGACAGCCTCAGGAACAATCTCAATGCCGTATACTTTTTTCGCGCTTTTTGCCAGTACGTTTGTAAGAACGCCTGCACCGCTGTAAGCGTCGATTACAGTACCTTCGCCGTCCGATTTAATCCTTTCTGCAACATCGCGGTAAATCATATCCCTGACGCCGTCGTTTATCTGCATAAAAGAAAGCGGGCTTACTTTTGCCCTGACGCCGCAGACGTCAGCCTCCAGCCTTGCCTCGCCGTATATCAGAGTAATGTCAGAAGACATTATCACGTTGGTCTTTTTTGTATTGCTGTCAAAATAAAGTGAAAATTTCCTGCCCGTGTTTGTTAAAGCCTTTATCAAAGATTTTTGAAGAGGCAGTTTTTTGCCGTTGCCCACTATGACGACGGCATATTTGTCGCCCACTTTGCGCGCTACGAAATGACGGAGAAATCCTTCGTGCCTTTCCTCGTCGTAACAGTCGAGTCCCGCCTCGTTTGCATAATTCAGGAAAGCGTCGAGCATATCCTGCATGCCCCTCTCGTACATAACGCACGCGCCCAGGTCCTCTCTGACTCTTTCACCGAACGGTACGACCTTGTGCGTATTGCCCTTGTAATAACCTGCAACCACCTTACCTGCAACTTTTGCGAGGGGGACCTGAATTTTGTTGCGATAGCCGAAAACCAAACCGTCGCCGCGCACGTCGTCCACGTCTATGCGCCTTTTCAAAGCTTTATAAAGACATGCCTCCACGTTTGCTTTTTTTATCTCAAGCTGTTTACGATATTTTATATGCTGCATATCGCAGCAACCGCAGCGGTAAAATATAGGGCAAAGAGGTATTACTCTGTCCTCGCACGGTTCAAGCACTTTTATCACAGACGCGCGGGCAAACTTCTTGTTCACCTCTCTGACCATTACGCGAACTTTCTCTCCCTGCATGCAAAGCGGCACGAAAACGACCTGTCCTTCAACTCTCGCCACGCCCTCTCCTTCCATACCGGAAGACGTTATCTCCAAATCCAGAATATCGCCTTTTTTCATAGCTATATTGTAGCACACGCAAAGTTTCAGTGCAACAGACAACCGGGCGGTTTTATGCGTTTTAAAAGAATAATCGTATCAGGCAAGCACACAATAAATACGGAGGTGAACTTATGAACAAGAACAAAAATACAAAAAAGGGCAAGAACCCCTCAAAAGCGCGTGAAGAAGATTTGCGCAATCTCGAAATGAGCCTTAAAGACGAGGCCGACGGCTTTTATCATTTTGAAGACGAACTCAGCGATTATCTCGAATAAACAAACCGCTCCTCAAGGGGCGGTTTCGTCTTCGTCATCAAAAAACCACTCAATGATTTCTTTGAGAGTCAGATTTTCTATTCCCAAATCTCTTGGAGATTTGTCCTCGTATCTTTCCCCCAAAAATCCGAACATACCCACTTCGTCTGCCTTGCCCAGCTTTTCGAGAGTAAGGGAAGAATATCCCCAGTAAACCGCTATTATGACTATCGCAACGGCAATAACCGCCTTGGAAAGACAGCCGCCGCACCCGCATCCTCTTTTCATACCGCGAGTATTGACAAACAAATGCGTAAATAAACCGCCTATTGTTGTCCCTGACGGGAATAATACCAAAAAGGACGGCTCGACTCAACGCCTCTCCGTCCTTTGATTTTATGATTTATATTTTATTTCAGATTTTCCTGAGTACGATTACCTCACAACCATCGCCTGCAAGCGCAACCTCTATCTTTTCGCCGAGAGTATAGGTTTTGCCCGAATATACCTCTTTGCACTCGTACTTTGCACTTCCATCTATCCCTGCGTATCCGTCTTTTATCAGAGTTTTTATGCTGACCGACGCTTTTCTTGCACTGCCCTTTTTATTGAACAGACATATTGCCGCGCCGCCTCCTTCAAGAGGTCTTGCCAGTACGTCGACCGCGCCTTTCACCACACGTTTTGCCGCTTTGCCCAACGGGTCGCCGTCTATTTTTATCAGGTCTTTCTGCGTTACGATTTTTAGCACTTCGTCGCTTATTTTTCTTATATCGTTGCCCAGTATCAGAGGAGCCGCCATCATACACCACAACGCAAAATGCGATTTGTTCTGCTCTTCAGTCAGATTTCCGTTGCCCACCTCAAGCATATCGGGGTCGTTGTATGCTCCTACCGACGCATAAGCGTACAGCTTTACCGTTTTCTCGTAAATCATCTTTATCCAGAACCAGCGCGGCATTATGTCCGGAGTCGTACGCCACATATTGCCTGCAAGCGCACCCCACTTCCAGGGCTGGTTCTTGCCCCACTCGCATATAGAATATACGATGGGCTTTTCCTTCTCCCCCCTTTCTTCCGCCACTCTCTTTGTCGCAGCCTTGAGCGCGTTGCCCATGGTCAGATATTGCAGCATAGAGCTGTCTGCGCGACTGGAAACGGGATTGAAAATACGCACTTTGTTGACGCCTTTCTTCAGTTTTACGACGGTCTGGAAACGCGAAGTCAGATTCCAGAATTTCTGAGGCGGAATATGACAGAGATATACGTCGTCGTTTACCTCTATCATAGCAAGCTTTTCAAACTTGCTGTTGGTCTTTTTGCACAAAAGCGTAAGTACGTATTCCCCTCCCTGTTCGCTGTACACGTTGTTGTATTCCATTGCGCCGAGGCATTTGTCCATACCGCTGACGTAACAGCCTGTCTGAAGTTTTTTGCACGGCATAAACTTTGCCAGTCCTTCGAGTTTAGCGTCCGTACACGGATAAATTACGCCCTCTTTTTGTCCCTTTTGGGTCACTTCTATGCCGTAAACAACGGGGGCATAATACGGTAAAGGTACGTTGTGGCAGAAGTCGTATTTAAAAAATTCTATTCCCCACTTCGCAAAAGTGTAGGCATCGCGGTATTCATTGCCGAGGCTCGCCGGAAGGTCTTCGCAAGTCAGAGTCCCGTTGGAAGAATAAATGCCAACCTTAAGCCCAAGAGCGTTTATCTTTTTTACCAGTTCTCCTATTCCGCTCCTGAACCTTGTAAGGTCGCCCTGAAGATTGCCGTCTTCGTCGCGCAAAGAGCTGTGCCAGCAGTCATCCATGTTCACTCTGTCATAACCGGCAGCAAGAAGTCCTTTCTCTTTCATAGCCACGGCAGTTTCGTAAATCAGGTCCTCGTCTATATTGTTCTTGAACGTATTCCAGCTGGACCACCCCATAGGAGGCGCGGTAACGACTCCGCTGTCGTATTTGACTTTAGGATATACGTTGCCCACCTTGGACGGACGGGTAAATACCGTTCTCAGAAAACATATGGGGCACATTGAATTTCTTTTCATAATTTTTCCTCTCAATCTGTTTTACCTTCTGGTTGCGTTTATTATACCATACACCGCGCGCTATGACAACCACGCATGAAATTCAAGGATAAATATTACACTTTTATGTTTACTCAATAATATTAATATCTACACAGGCGCGGAAAATTTTGGTTTTACTGGAAAATTTTGTGCATTGACTCATCGGTATAAATCCATATACAATATCCGTGCGGACAAGGTCCGTAATAAATTAAGGAGGCAGGAAAATGAAGACTGTAACTGTTATCGCCGCGATAGCGATGATTGCCGTATCTCTGTTTGCTTTCGTATCGTGCGGGCAGGCGGATTCTGAAAACTTCGCTTTTTCAATCGCGGATAAAATCGACGCTCTTATTTATGCGAACTATATAGGTCAGAACAAGGGCGAAGATGACGGTCAGTCCCCTTCGGATAGCGGCACGGATACTCTCGTCGTTTCCCTGACTAACGGGCTTAACGTACGCAGTGGAAAAGGCTCTTCCTATGCGTCGCTCGGTACTCTTGACAAGGGTGATATGGTATCCTTTGTCGCTCTCGAAGACGGCTGGTACAAGACATTATACAAAGAAAGAGTTGCTTATGTGTCTGCAAACAGCGCGTATGCGACGATTTACCGCATGGATACCGCAGGAGAAAAAATCGAAAGCGTTATCGCGGTGGGAAAATCTCTGCTGGGATACCCCTACGTATGGGGCAGCCAGCGTTATCATTGGGGAAACGGAGTTCTCAATCCCAACTTCAAAGCGGGAGAATTCGACTGTTCTGCTCTGACTCAGTATGCCTACTACAAAGGCGCAGGCGTGCTGCTTGACGTAACCACGAGAACACAGGTGCTGCAAGGTAATCGCGTAACGAGGGAAAACCTTAAGAGAGGAGATTTGATGTTCTTTACCAACTCTTCGCGTTACAACCTCAGCGGAACAGAAAGAATAGGCCACGTGGCTATCTATCTCGGTGACAATTATATTCTGCATACGGCAAGCGACCATGCCGTAATCGAACAGATTTCTTCAAAACGCTGGTCGTATTTCATCGAAGGGCGCAGAGTAATCGACTGACCCTTTTCAGACACCCCCTCCGCAGTAGCGGAGGGTTTTTTATTATATTGTTTTTATTAAATAGACTTGTTTTTGAGTTTTAACTGAAATATTTGTTTAAATTTTCTTCAGGGTTATCTTTTCATGCTACAGCGAGAATAATCGCGTCCGCAATTTCTCTGCACAGCTCTCTTCTGAAAGCCTCCGTCTTCAGCAATGCCTCGTCTTCAGCATTGGAAATAAAGCCGCACTCTATTATAAGCGACGGGGAAGACGAACATTTCGTTATGTAGAAATCGCCGGGTTGCGGTGCCAAATCTGTCCTTTTGCTGTACTTATAATTAATAGCCGCGTTGAGCTTTTCCTGCATAAACGACGCAAAGCTTTCGCCCTTTCCCGTATCGTCGTAAAAGACCTGTACCCCGCGGCGACTTTTGTCCCGATAGCTGTTGAGATGTATGCTTATTACGCAGTCTGCACGGCTGTTTCTGATAATTTCCGCACGCTTTTTCATATCTTCTCTTTTTATATCGGAAAGCGCGTTGTCATCTGTCCTTGTATAGACGACGGCTGCGCCGTCAGCCTCAAGCATTTCTCCGAGGCACATCGCTATACTGAGGTTCAGCTCACTCTCTTTAGTACCGGAAACGCCGACCACTCCGCCGTCAAAACCTCCGTGTCCCGCGTCGATTACAATCACCGCCCCTAAAGGCGTGCAGGAGCTTGCCGCCGTCCTAACGACGGCGAATACTCCGAGGCAGGCAAACGAAAATACAAGCGTCGCCGCCACAACGCATAAAGCTGTCTTTTTTCCTATAAAAACCATATTGAGAAAACCCTCACGCAAAAGTTGTCGGAAACAGGCGGAATTTAGCTGAATTCTGCCTTTCAGCCGAGTTATCCACAGACTTATCCACAAGAACGGATGTTTTTGTGGATAACTCCGTTAAAAAATATACGTTCATATTCTTATTTGTATGTGTGGATTAAACGCGTTATTACATATATTTTACAATTTTAAAGAGATAAAAAAAGACCCCCGAAAACTGTTGCGAAAGTCCGTTTTTTTTATTATTTTCCTTTATCGTGAGGCTTAAATCATCTGCCTCTCATAATCTTTATTCTCAGTTTATAGTCAGGCATATATTTTGATACAAGCGCGTAAAAATTCTTGCGATGTCCCGCATAACGTATATGGCAAAGTTCGTGCAGTACTACGTAATCAATTACACACAGCGGCTTTGCGGCAAGCCTGCAACTTATCTTTATCGTTCTGTCGTTTACGTTGCATCTGCCGAGATAGGTCTTTGCGTTAGTAACCGTTACGCTTTTTGCGTACAGCCCGGTAACTTTCTGCCACTTGTCAAAATATGCGGGCAGGATTTTTTCGATTTCCCGCTTATAAAACGCAAGCAACGCCTTTTCACGGTGCGTTTCGTCCTTTCCTCTGACCGTGCATACGCCGTCTGCAACCGTTACGGACGCCCTCAAAGCGTATTCGTCGACTCTCTCGTAAGCATTGCCGTACAGAAATATCTTGCCTTGCTTTTCTGCATGCTTGAGGAGATGCGTTTTTATCCATCTGTCGTGCTTTGCGACTATCTCCTTTACTCTTGTTTCGGATTGTGAAACGGGAGCGGTAACCACAACCTCTCCGTTCTTTATCCTAATCGTGGTATTTCTGACCTTTTTTCTGAGCAGCAAAAAATCTGTATCGCCTTGTTTAAGACGTATCTGACTGATTATCGGACGCGGCATTTAATTTCTCCTGTCCGAAATTTTACTTTCGTCTATAAATTTGTAATAGGATTTTCTGAAATCGTCCAGCTTACCGTCCTGAAGAAAACTGTAATAACCGTTCTTTGCGATAATTATATGGTCTATAAGCAGTACGTCCATGATTTCAAGCGCGGTAACCGCCCATTTTGTAAACTCCACGTCCTCGACCGACGGTTTTGCTATGCCTGACGGATGATTATGTGCAAGATAAAGATATTTTGTCTGAGAATTCTGACAGAGCATCACGAGTTCTTTTACTCTCAACTTGCAATCGTCGCTGCTGCCTTTCCCCAGTTCACAGCGTTCTTTGAGTCTGCCTGCGCTGTCCACGCTGATTGCGTAAATACGCTCTTCTTCGAGAGTACTCATAAAACTCGATAGATATTCAAGTATCTGCGCCCGAGTTTCCATCTTGGGTTTTTCGCCCATCTTGCTTGCGCCGTAACGCCTCGCAAGCGAAGACATACTGCTGAGATAAAGTGAGGCGTTTGCAGTCATGCCTTTGACCGCCTCCAACGCTTTTGGGTCGCTGTCCAGCACCGCGGAAAGCGAACCGAATCTGGATATAAGTTCGTGCGCAATAGAATTTGTATCCCTTCTGGGAACGAAGGGATAAAGCAGATATTCAAGAACCTCGTGCTCGCTGAGAGAATCGAGAGAGTTCTCTCTTACCCGGGCGCGCATCCTCTCTCTGTGATTTTCGTGAGGATTAATCTTTTTCTCCACTCTTTCCGTTTTTCTCCTCTTGTCTTTTGTTGTATTTCTCTATTCTCTTCTGTTTGAACGCACGTATTTTTTCGTCCATACCTTCGACTATCTGCTCCCCGTACTTTTTGTCGAAATACGAGATGACCCAACGCGTCCCCAGCATACCGACGAGAGCTATCACCGAACTTACCACGATAAGCCACGAATAACTCAACGGAACAAAACTCATGCCCAGGAAAGTGCCTTCCATAAAGCTGTTGTCAAACCATATTGCAAGCAAGGATACCGCAAACATCACGACTATCACTATGAGTCTGAATTTATTAGGCGGCATACTGATTACCGTAAGGCATACAAATCCCGCCATAGTAAGCGCGAAAGTCGCCATTACCGCTTTTACAGACTCAAGTTCTTCCGCAGTTGCGGCGATGGGCGAATAATCCATAAACCCGTTCATAATCATAACGAATCCGGTCGCCGCAATTAATCCTACCGCCGCAGAGAGCGACGATTTGAGTACGTTTCTTAAAAAGTTGCCTTTAGGTCGCGATTTCGTCGGTTGCAATGCAAAAAGGAAGGTGGGAACGCCTATTACGAAAAACTCTATCATCAACATCTTCTTTGTATCGAAGGGATAGCTGTTGACCTTTGTAACTATCGTGATTATTGCGTAAAGTAAAGTCATGAACATCACGAAGATGTTTTTCATGATATACAAAGCGGAAACCTTTTCTATATTACCGATAACCTGTCTGCCTTCGCGCACAATATCCGGCATAGACGCGAAATCGTTGTCCATAAGTATGATTCTGGAAATATTCCTTGCCACGTCGTTTGCACTCGCAAAAGATATTGAACAATCCGCCTCTTTCAGAGCCTGCACGTCGTTTACGCCGTCGCCTATCATGCCTACCGTCCTGCCTTCGCTCTGCAACTGCTTGACTATGACGGCTTTCTGTTCCGGAGAAACTCTTCCGAACACGGCGGTATCTGCCGCAGCCTCTTTCAGAGCATCTTCGTCAAGAGCGGCGCAATTTACCGCATGGTCGCAACGTCTGAGTCCTGCTTTGCCCGCTATATTCGCGACCGTTTCCGGGTCGTCGCCCGAAATAATCTTTATATCCACGTCGTTCTCGTAAAACCAATCGAGAGTTTTGCGTATGTTGGGACGCAACGTATCTTCCAAGGCAAATACGAAACAAGGCACGGTTTTTGTCTTGTCTATATCTGCAATCGCACCGTCGAAACGGGAAAGCAGAATACTTCTTCTGCCTTTGGCAGAATTCTGCGCAACCGCCTCTTTTACCTCTCCCGAAAGCACACCTACGAAGTCAGGCGCACCAAGTACGTAAGTCGCGCCGCCCTCCAGAGTAACCGCGCTGTATTTTCTCGCGCTGTTAAAACTCATAACGTCGCTTACCGGCATTACCTCGCCTTCTCCAACGCCTTGCAGAAGTGCAAGCGCGGTGGATTTGCTGTCGTGCGTCGCGCTCATTATCGTATTGAGCAAATCGACCGGACTTTCGACGTCGCCTACCTTTACCGTTTCAACCAGTTCAAGCTTTCCGTCGGTAATAGTTCCCGTCTTGTCGAGAAGGAGCGTATCTGTAAGCGCAAGCATTTCTATACCTGAGAGGTCCTGTGCAAGCGCGTGCTTTTTTGACAGTTTCAGCACGCTTGCAGCAAGCGCGGTAGAGGTAAGAAGGAACATGCCTATAGGTATCATACCAAGTACGCTGCTCGACACCGTGATTACCGTTTCCTTCCAGTCGCCGCCAACGGTGATTCTGTCCGCGGCAAGCAAAAATCCCGCAAGTATCACGAGGACTACGGTAATGCCTTTTATCAGAGAATCGAGAACTGAAAAAATGCGGCTTTTGGGTTTGCTTACCCTCTTTGCCACCCTTGAAACACCTTCTATATATCTGTCCCTGCCAACGCGCGTCGCTATACAGCACGCCTCGCCTTCATGAACGTTGCTGCCGGCAAGTATATGTGAACCTGCCTCTTTGCGCACGGGACGCGACTCTCCGCTTATTATAGATTCGTCCACCTCTATATATCCGCTCTTTACCTCTGCGTCCACAGGCACCTGCGCACCTGCGTGGATATAAAATACGTCCTCCAGCACGAGGTCTGCGGTATTTACGTTGACCCTCTTGCCGTCGCGGATTACGTCGCATCTGGACTGAGCAACGAGGGACAGTTTCTGCACCGTCCACTTTGCTTTCACTTCCTGGATTATGCCTATGGCTATGTTGATAAAAATAATGCTTGAAGAAAGCGTATAATCCCATGCTCCTATCGCAAGAAGAAGGATTACGAGAAGAATCGTAACAGTGTTGCAAAAATTGAAAATGTTTTCAAAAACAATCCTTACGTAAGACTTGCCGGTGTTGTCTGTCTTTTTGTTGACGAGTCCTTCCTGCAAACGCTGCTCTACCTGTGCCGAAGTCAATCCCTCTTCGACCGTCGGATAAAATCTGTCCGCGTTCTTGAGCTTATGACTGTCGTGCTTTTTTTTATTGCGCGCTCTGTCAAGTCTTTTTAGGTTTCTTATCTCTTTCATATATTAAATCATATCATAGGCGCGCGCGAATATGCAATTATAAGCAGGTTCAAACTTAAAAAATGCATAAATACACACCTGACGTATTATTTCGCGCATTATACGCTCTTTCCGTCCGAAAGGTTAAACCTGAGCGTTTTTTCTTCTTCGTTTTCTGTATACGCTATTTCCAGCACACCCTTGGCGGCATAGCGCACGTCTTTAACTTTTACTCCTCTTTCAAAACACTCTCTGGCGATTTGTTTCTCTCTTTCGCCGTAATCGCCGGCATTATCGGATACGAACAACACTCCTCCTATTACAGAATTGAATAACGCAAGCAGTTCTTTTTGCTTTTGCGTAAATTTGATATTGTCTTTTCTCAGAAAGAAAACGTCCGGGTCGCATATAAACGCTCTACCGTTGAGATGGTGCCTGAAAGCCGAAGAAGTCATCGCATTGTATGTGGACACAATCTCGTTGTTGGTTAGCTTTGAAAAAATCCTCTCTTTATAACTGAGGTCGACGTCGCTGCCGACGCGGCAGTAATCGCATGTACCGAAAGCGGCAAAAAGAGGAACTCCGCAGCCAAGCAACAGCTTTTCTCCTACACAGGTGCGCAAAAACTTCATAGCGTCAACCATAAGCTCTCCTCTCGTCTTGTTCTCTAACGGAACAAGTGCGGCTGCATACAGGAAGTCGAGTTTTACCATATCGAATCCCCAGTCGTTCAATACGGTATCGAACACTTTTTTAAGGTATTTTTTCACTTCTTTATTGGTAGAGTCCAGCGCATAAGCACCGCCCCAGCCTACTCCTCCCAAAACGGGTTTGCCGCCGCGTTTCACAAGCCAGTCAGGGTGTTCTTTTGCAATTTTACTCTTCTTTGAACACAGATAGGGAGCAAGCCATAGCCCTGCCTTGAAACCGCGTGAGTGAATTTCTTCACAAAGCTTTTTCATGCCAGAAGGGAACTTCTGTCCGTCACTTTCAAGCCAGTCGCCTACCGCGGATTGATACCCGTCGTCTATCTGAAAAATTGTCGCCCCTATATCCGCTTTTTTTAATCCGTCAAGGTCGCGCATTATACTATTTTCGTCTATTTTCCCGAATAGGTTATACCAGCTTGTATATCCGCAAAGCTTGTCTGCCAAAGGCTTATCTGTCCCCAACCTTGCGAAATACTCGTCGAAAATCTCGTCTTCAGAACCTTTTACAAAGCACAAATCGTACAGTTTATACCTTTCTCCCGCACGGATTACCAGTCCTTCAAGGTCCTTGACGACCTTTATCTCTTTTCTGTCGCGACTGTGATAAAACACCGTGTAGCCTTGACTCTCGTCCAGACTGCCGGCAAAAGTAAAACTGTCTTTATCTCTTACGTAAGTGTAATAAAAAGAGTGGCAGTCCCCCTCTCTCAGGCTGTATTTTGCAAAATCGTAATCGCCGAAAACCGCAGCATACTTTCTGCCCGCACCGTATCTGACCGGAAGGCGCAGCCCTTTCTGCACGTCCTTTTCTCCGTACTCTCTCGTGTGCGTCCACGACTGGTATCCTCCTGCAAATACCATAGCCCCCGCAGGATAATCGTAATCGTACCTCAGCTCGCATATAAGCGGTATCACGTCTTTGTGCGCAAGCACCCACAGTCTGTAACCTTTCTCTGAATACTCGCACGTAAATTCCACTTCGTCGCGCGAACCGTTTGCCGTCAGGATGTCGTCGCCGCACCTGAAAGCGAATTTGAGCTTTGGATTCCCAAGCATAAATTACCTCTTTTTTCCGTATTTTATTTTTACTGCCGCGTCTTCTGCCAGATTGTGCAGCCCTTGCCAGTGAAGTTGTCTTCTTTCAAACCACAGTTTTTGCAAAAAAGCTCTGATTTTTCCCGGCATCGCCGTCTTTCGCGACGCAAAGCAGTAGCCGTTTTTCTCTAAGAAATCACGATAATAACCAAGTCTTGACGAAAACTCTTCAAAATCCCCTCCGTATCTGCCCCAAATAACGTCTGCCGCGGCGCACAATCTGGGCAGAGTACGTCTGCACGCTGTATTAAAATCGGGGACGTATTCTGTCCACAATGCACACTCTGCCCCTATGAACTTCTCCTTAACCGCCCCCTGTGGCACGGGAGAAAACGAGTAGCTTTTTTCAAGATTGATGTATGCGTATGGCAAATCGAGATATACGTATGCGCTGTCGCTGTTTATCAGTCCTCCGTCTTCGCATGCTCTCCTTGCAAGGTCATGCGCATTAGCTCCCTCAGAAGTCCAGAACTGCCATACCGTCTTCCCGTTGCAGGGATAGGACGCATCCGAAGGATTCCACATTACGGGAATAAACCCTCTGTCGATTACGCGCTGCGCTACTCTTTGCATAAAATATGCCTGAAGTCCTTCTGTCGTGGCTATCCCCTGCTTTTGCATCATCTCGCGGCAATGCGGGCATATATCCCACCTCGTCTTTACCGCCTCGTCGCCTCCGAGATGTATAAAACGCGTGTTGTCGCCGAACATTTCAATAAGCTCGTCAATTACGTCATACACAAAAGTGTATGTACTCTCTTTGCCCGCGCACATAATGTCATGCTTAACGCCTGAGTGAGTGGCAACGGACAGTTTTCTGCCAAAACATCCCAGCTGCGGATAACACGCAAGCGCGGCGCGCGAGTGTCCCGGAATATCGAACTCAGGTATCACGCTTATGTTGCGCGCCTTGCAATACTCTACTATCTCTCTGACGTCTTCTTTTGTATAGTATCCGCCATGAGGTCTGAACCCGAAGTTTGTATGAGAACGTCTGCTGCCTTTTTCAGTCAGCAACGGATATTTGTCAATCTGTATTCTCCAGCCCTGGTCCTCTGTAAGATGCCAGTGAAATACGTTTATTTTGTGCAGAACGCAGAGGTCGATTAATTTTAAAACGTCTGATTTAGGAAAAAAATATCTGCCTGAGTCAAGCATAAACCCGCGATAACTTACGGCGGGTCTGTCTTCGATAACGCACAGCGGCAGCTTGCCGTCATAATTGCAGAGCAACTGGATAATCGTAACCGTCGCGTAAAGAACTCCCGCGTCCGATTGAGCGTTTACGCAAACGCCGTCTTGCGAAATGTCCAGGACGTATCCTTCGCGACCCGCATTGTCCGAAACCGTGCGCGAATAGTTTACGCGTATGCCGTCGGCAGAAACGGCTATCCCGTACTTCTCAAACAAATCGGTTGTAACTGCGCTTTTTATATCCTCTCCCGTCGGATTTACCGCGGCGCAACTCAAAAAGCCGCCCAGCAGCCTGACTTTGTAAGGATAAGGAATAAGTCTGATTTTGTTCTCCATATTTCCACTCCGTATAACTGCCCTCCCTCCCGAAAAAGGAGAGAGGGCGTTTTTTTATTGTTCGGGCTGTATAATCATATAAGCCTCGCCGCCCGCGACGCAAATCATCTTTGCAGCGGCAACGGTGTATTCGTCTGCATACACGTGCAGCTTTTTCCTCAGCGAACTGCTGTCTGTTACAGACAGATAGTTGGCGTTTACCGCGCACAATCCCTTTTCGCGTACAGCCGCCACGTCGACCGTATCGCCGCTCCTGAAATTGTCGCTTATCTCTTTGAGCGACAGCTCTGCCTTTATAAAGCGACTCGCCTTTTCGGGCGCGTAAACGTATTCTACCGCGTTGGTCGCAAAGTCATCCGGAATTTTGTCCACTTCTTCCTTTTTAGCAACCCCGTCGGGATTTACGAGATAGCCGTATCCCTTGCGTTCGACGGTGGAAATTCCGTCCAGAGTGAGATTTTCAGTAAAGTCCTGCGGCGTATATTTCTTGGGGAAAATGACAAGCTCTTCTGCAATTCTGTCTATCAGCATCTTCACTTTCTTTACCGCGACTTTTGAGCGCACGTTTATCATAGTGGGCAGCTCAGCCACGCCTTTTTTGTCGCTTACGTCGCGATGATGGTAATATTTGGGGTCTATTTCGGCAGGATTGATTGCAAGATATATCTTGAGCGTCTTGCCGTTTATCGCCATACGTGCGATATTGTTTCTTCCCTTGTTGAAATTCTCTTTGTGGCGGGACATCCTCGCGTGCATACCGTAAGAAAGCAGCGCGTTCTTGATGTCGCTGTAAAATCTCTTTACGTCGTCAGAGGCAATCCTCAGTTTCATGTCAAATGTAAATCTCGGCTTTGCCCTGCGCTTGTTGGACGCAACTTCTTCCCAGGTTATTTCGCCCGTCTGAACGCCTTCGCTTTCCCCGGTTTCCTCTTCTTCGTCTTCCTCTTCAGGTTCTTCAGACTCTTCTTCCTGTTCTTCTTGCGACTGTTCTTGTATTTCCTCTTCTTCGACGGGTTCTTCGGCAATTTCCTGCTCGGTTTCTTCGCAAGGTGCAACTACTCCATTGGCAAGCAACGATTCGGCATATGTAAGCCTTGAAAGCAGCTTTTCGAGAGTAAGCATTATAAACGGATAATTTTCAGCCGCATCGCAAGGTTTCTCTTCCTCGGTTTCAGACATACCGGAAATAAGACTTTCAGCATAAGTGAGCCTTGAAATTATGTTTTCTATAGCACGCATCACAAACGCCTTGTCGTCATCCGCCTTTATTACCGCGGTCTGCGTTGACTTGCCGGTACGCGTTTCGAGATATGCAAGTCTTGAAGTGAGTTTTTCTATATCCAGCAGTACGAAACGGTAAGAATTTTTAAGTTCTCCCACCTCTTTTTCGAGTCTGTCTGCTCTTTGTGTCTGTTCTTTGAGCAACTCTTCCGCTTTTGAGAGTCTTTCTTCAAGTTCTCCGTTCTGCTTGTAAAGTCTGTCCAGAGTCTTCTGTACCGCCTCAAGAGTAGCTCCCCAGTCTTCGTGTTCGTCCGTTATGGCAACGACCGAATCCGCAACCTCTTTTCTGCACTCATCTGCTACGCAATTTTCTGCGGCTGCGGTTTCTGCAACGCTCACTTCTTCAACTTCTTCGACAATCTCCTCTTCGTCGCATACTATACTGTCGACAAGATAACTCGTCTTTGCATAAACTGCCTGAAGTGCCGCGGAAATCAATATCGCGCCTATCGCAAGTATAAGCGTCGCGGTATGCGGAGCGATTATGTACCCGATTACCAGCACCACTCCGGCAGGAGCGATTGCAAAAGTATACGCGTCCATAAAATTCATCGTCTTGTTGTAAAGTCTGATAATCAGTCCTACGATAAACATCACGCCTGCGACTCCGCCCATAACGGCGCAATTGAGCAACATCTCGTTTTTCGCGCTTTCGTTGAGGTCGAACACGTCCAGCCAGCCCTGTGCCTGCGCAAGTACGAACATAAGGGATATTATTACCGCTACTGCCGCCATAAACCATGTGGACGGTTTTTTTACGAGTGCGACGTAATAATCCTTGAAATTGCTGTTGGTCTTCTCGCCGTGCGTGGAAATCAACTTGTTTCTCCTTGGAGAGAACATTATCCATCTGACGATGCTTATCAGCACCGTGCATACGAGAGGAAGTACGTATATCAGTATTTCACCCGTATTCGTAATGTTTGCGTCAATGGAGAATTTTTTCACCATGACCACAATGTCCGCAATCCCGACGACTATCAGCGCAACGTCAAGCGCGCTTGTGCGTCCGGACGCAATCTTCAATGCGATAAACGCTATTACCGTCAGCCCCAACACTACGCCGAAAGCAATCAGCGTGTATTTAAGCCCGGAATTGACTGTCAGTTCCGCCTTCAGGTCGCCCAGCATGTAATTGTAGAACATATAATAAATCACATAGATAATCGCCGAGAGCGACAATGCGGAAAAAACTCCGCCTACCCGGGCAACCGTTTTGTAGTAATCGAACAGCTTGAAACCGCTGCCGTACTTTGCCTTTTTCATAACAACACCTCTCCTCAGATAATATTTAATATAGACGCGCGGTCAGCGCGTTTTATTCAAAAGTATCTACCATCGCCAACAGGTCAGACGGCTTTGCCGCAAAGACCTTTGCTCCTGCCTTCTCAAGCACGCTGTAATGTCTGAATCCCCATGCCGCCGCAATAAAATCCACCCCTGCCGCTTTCGCGCACAGAACGTCCGCCTCCCCGTCGCCGCAATAAAGCGCGTCGTTTGCAGTGTAGCCTGCTGTCTTAAGCAGTTCCAGAAGTGCTGAAGGGTCGGGTTTTACCTTTACGCCTTCTTTCTGCCCGACGGCATATTTTATCTTATCGCCGAAATAGTATGAGCAAAGCGATTTTACCGCGCAGTCGTACTTGTTTGAAAGCACGGCGATTTGATATCCTTTCGCTTTCAGTCCGTCAAGAGTTTTTCCTACGCCGTCGTAAGGTCTGGTCTGATTCTGCATATCCCTGTCATATATTCTTTTAAAAGCAGCTTTACACTCGTCGAATTTTTCCGGTTTGTCATCAACGGCGCGTTTTATGAGCATATCCACTCCGTCGCCGACGAAACTCCTCACTTCTTCTTCGCTCCTGTAAGGCAGACCACACTCCCACAGCGCGCCGTTTACCGCCGCCCATAAATCCTTGAGCGAATTCAACAAAGTACCGTCAAGGTCGAATATTATTATCTTCTTCATATACGTATACCGTCAGTAAACCTTTCTCTGCAGAAATCTCCGCTTTTTTTCCTATAAACTCGTTGCTTACGCCGAGAGCGACCCTGTTTGTCAGGCGTCTTCCCTCTATCTCGTACTTGAGTCCTCTGATAGTAACCCCTTCTGTTACGTCAGGACTGAATACCGAAACTCTTCCTCTTTTTCTTGCAGGCAGCTCCAACTTGTCGCCTTTTACGAAATAAACGGTATATCCGTTGCTTACGAAAACCGTTTTTATTCCCCTGTCGGCAATCCTCGCACCCAGCTGAAGATTGGCGACAGCATGGTCGGGTTTGCCTCCGAGGCACCCGTAAAAATATATTTCGTCCGCGCCTTTTTTCGCCGCATATTCTGCAGCCACGTCAGTATCCGTTTCGTCTTTTTCGCGTTTAAGTTTTATCACGTTGCTTATATCGGGTACGTAACCGAGAGAATCGAAATCCCCTATCGCAACGTCTATCAGCGACTTGTCTGCAATTTTAGCATAACCGGCGTCTGCGGTTATAAGCAAATCTCCTTTCTTCTTCTCAAGCCAGCGGGTACAGAAATCGTCTGCCGCTCCTATCACAAACGCTCTCATTACATTATCAGCCCGTAAATTTTCTCCAGTTCGTCTGCCCCCATAAGCCTCGGCACCGGATAAAGCGGATTGCCTTCCGCCGCCGCGCGTTTTGCCATTTCAGGTACGTCTTCGGGCTTTATTCCGTCAATATTGGACGGTATCTGCATCAGATTGTTCATTTCTTTTATCCTGGCAATAAAAGCCGTCGCCTTTTCAGCGTCGTCGCCTTGGGTACATACGCCCGTAATCTCTGCAAGTCTTGCAAGCGGTTTATGCGCACTTTCTCCGTAAAATTCAAGCACGACGGGCAACAATACGCTGTTGGCAAGCCCGTGAGGGGTCCCGTAAAAACCGCCCAGAGCGTGAGCAAGCGCATGTACGTATCCTACGTACGCTCTCGTAAATGCGACTCCCGCATAATAGGACGCCTTCTGCATATTTGCTCTCGCCTCCAGGTCGTCGCCGTGTTCGTATGCCTTAAGCAGATTGTCGAAAATGAGCTTGACCGCCTCTTCTGCGCGCTGTTTCGTCTTTTTAGTGTTGCTCCTGCCTATATATGCCTCTACCGCGTGAGTAAGCGCGTCCATGCCCGTCGTCGCAGTAGTCTGCGGCGGCAAAGCGGCGGTAAGACGGGGGTCGAGTATTGCATATCTGGGTATCAGGCTCAAATCGTTTATCGCGTATTTTTCATGAGTTACAGAATCGCTTACGACCGCCGCAATTGTGGTTTCGCTGCCGCTGCCCGCAGTCGTGGGTATAGCATACAAATCAGGTATCCTCTTCATTATTTTGAGAAGACCTTTCATTTTTTTGACGGGCTTATTCGGCTTTGCGGCGCGCGCACCGACTACCTTCGCAAGGTCCATAGGAGAACCTCCTCCAAGAGCGATAATCGCGTCGCATCCTTCTGCCTTGTAGAGCGCGTACGCCTCCTCTATATTGTCAATCGTGGGGTTGTTTACCACCCTGTTGAACAGAGCGTAAGGAATACCGTTTTCCTCTATGCCCTTTATCAGTTCGTCCGCAAGTCCTTTCTTATAGACGTTGGGTCCGGTAACGACAAAGACTTTTTTATATCCTTCTCCTTTGAGAAAGACACCCAGTCCGCGCGTACCGTTTCTGCACTGTATGATTTCGGGTTCACGCCATGGCAGCAACGGAGTCGCTACCTTCATAACCGTCTGAAAGGTCCTGCACCATATCTTTTGCAAAGTATTCATAAAAAACACCTCATAACTCAATACTTATCGCACGTTTTTAACCAGTATACCTCTTTTTGACACATTTGTCAATGCGATTGTTCGCGCACGCACGCAAAGAAATGTGTTCATAAAAACAGATTTTAGTGAGTTTTATCTCCCATTTTGGTTTATTCCGTTTACTTAATGCTCATGCGGTGGTAAAATATAGCGCGAGGTGGACTATGAAAGTTATCAAAAAACAGACCAACAGCAAAAGTTGCATAATCTGCGGCATGCAGAACCCGGCAGGAGTAAAAGCTCCCTTTTACGAAATGGAGGACGGCAGCGTGGTTACGCTCTTTTCATATTCATCCGAACATCAGAGCTATCCGGGCAGAGTACACGGCGGCATGATAACCTGTATGCTCGACGAACTGATAGGGCGAGTTATATGGATTACAGACCCCGAAGTGCTCGCGGTAACGCTGGACATAAACGTGAAATTCCGCAAACCCGTACCTTACGATACCAAACTGATAGGTATAGGCACTATCGTAAAAAGCAGTTCACGCGCTTATACGGGACACGCGGTCATAAAGGACGAAAAAGGCACCGTCCTCGCAGAAGGTACGGCAACCTATTACAAAATGCCTGCAAAGATGATTACAAATGCGGATATGCACGAAGAACTCGATATGTACATACCCGACGACGTAAAAGAAATCAATCTTCCGCAATAAGTTTTTAAACGTAGAACAGATAAAAAACCTCCCGCAAAAGGAGGTTTTTTATGATATTAAGCTGTTGTCTTTAACTGATATAAAGCGTTTTTTGCTTTCTTGACAAAATGCAGTCGTCCTGAAACTTTAATAGACCAGATTTATCGGATTGCCTTCAATGAAGGCGTCGATATTCTTCTTCGCAGCCTTGAGCAATCTCGAACGCGCCTCTATGCTTGCCCATGCGATATGCGGCGTTATTATACAGTTGTCTGCACCTATAAGCGCGCTGCCGTGTACCGGAGGTTCCTCAGCAAGTACGTCCGCACCGTAACCTGAAAGTATCCCTTCGTCCAAAGCCTTTCTGACAGCGTTTTCGTCGACAAGCCCTCCCCTTGCGGTATTGACGAGAATACTTCCTCTTTTTACTTTTGACAGAAAAGCCTCGTTTACCATCTTTGCGTTGCCCGCGTTCAGGTCGCAATGCAAAGTTATCGCGTCTGCCGCAAGGAGCAGTTCGTCAAGACTGTCCACAAGCGTTACGCCTTTGTCGGCAGCGCAGGTATGACGTTTGCATGCTACTACTTTCATACCCATTGCCAGCGCGATTCTCGCGACAGCCCTTCCTATGCTGCCGTACCCTATTATTCCCAGAGTTTTGCCTGACAGCTCAGTTACCTCTCCCTTGAAAAGACAGAAATTCTTGCACTGTCCCCACTCTCCTTTATTTACGCTCTGCGCATGCGCAGGCAGCTTTGCCGCAAGCGCGGTGAGGAGCATTATCGCGTGTTGAGCAACGCTCATCGTGGAGTATGCCGGCACGTTGCATACCGGGATTCCGCGTTTTTTCGCCGCTGCAAGGTCTACGACGTTATATCCCGTCGACAGCAACCCTATATATCTGAGTTTAGGGAGCGACGCAATCGTCGTTGCACTCAGATTTACCTTGTTGTCTATGATTATATCCGCGTCCGCCGCCCTTTCGACAACCTGACTTTCGTCCGTGTGCGAATATACGCTGACCTCTCCGAGGCTTTCAAACTCTTCCCAGGAAAGGTCCCCGGGATTGGCGCAGTTTGCGTCAAGTATCACTATTTTGAGATTGCTCATATTATTATTCCCCTTTATTCGTCGTATTCTTTATACTGGGATTCGTAAAGCAACTTGTACTCTCCGTCCTGACTGAGCAACTGAGCGTGAGTGCCGCGTTCCTTTATCTCCCCGTCGTCTATAACTATTATTTCGTCCGCGCTTTTGATTGTGCTGAGCCTGTGCGCGACTATAAGCGTGGTCCTGCCCTTGCAGAGTTCGAACAATGCCTTCTGCACGGTTACTTCAGTGGCATTGTCAAGCGCGCTCGTCGCCTCGTCGAGTATCAGTATAGACGGGTCCTTAAGAAAAACTCTGGCTATGCTGAGCCTTTGTTTTTGTCCGCCCGAAAGCTTTATTCCCCTCTCTCCTATCTGCGTGTCGTACCCTTCGGGAAGTCCCGTGATGTAATCGTGAATATCCGCCCTCTTTGCCGCGGTGATTATCTCTTCTTCCGTCGCATTTTCGTTGCCGTACGCTATATTCTCTCTGAAAGTCCCCGTAAACAGAAATACGTCCTGCTGAACTATCCCCACGTTCTGTCTGAGCGACTTGTTGGAAATTTCGCTTATCGGCACTCCGTCTATATATATCATACCGTTTTGCAGTTTGTAGAATTTCGGTATCAGATGACACAGCGTCGTCTTTCCGCCTCCGCTCGAACCTACGAGAGCGTAAATCTTTCCTGCAGGAATATCGATATTTATATCTTTGAGAACCTCTTTTTTATCGTCGTACGAAAACGAAACATGCTCAAATCTCAGATTGCCTTCAGGCTTTTGCATATCTTTTGCCGTCTTGCTGTCTTCTTCTATCTTCGCGTCCATGATTTCAACGTAACGCCTGAATCCGGTCACTCCGTCCTGGAGCTGTTCTGAAAACATCAGAAGGTTTTCAACGGGATTGATAAAAAGGGAAATCGACAGCATAAACGCCGCAAGGTCGCCGTAATCCAGCTTGCCCTTTACACAGAACAATCCTCCCGCGACAAGCACCACGGCGTTGCATATCTGAGTGGTAAAACTCATGCTTGCAGAAAACCTGCCCATCGCCCTGTAAGCCTTTGAACGCCAGTTCACATAGCCTGCATTGTTTTTCTCAAATTTCTGTTGCTCATAAGCGTCGTTTGCGTAAGCCTTGGTTACGCGTATGCCCGATATGCTGTTTTCAAGCGTTGCGTTGATGTTTCCCGTTTCCTGCCTGCTTTTGTCAAAAGCGGCGTTCATCTCGTTCTGCGCCTTGACCGATACTATTATAATTACGGGCAGAAATGCAAATACGATGAGCGAAAGCAGCCAGTTTATCGTGCAGAGATATACAAAGGACCCCACAATCATAAAAGAGGAAATAAAGAGATTTTCGGGACCGTGATGAGCAAGCTCCGACACCGTAAAAAGGTCGTTTGTCATACGCGCCATAATCTGTCCCGTTTCGTGATTGTCATAAAAAGAATACGGCAATTTCTGCAGATGAGCAAACAAATCGCTCCTCATCTGAGCCTGCATCTTTACGCCCATTATATGCCCGTAACAGCTGATATAGTAATTCATGCACGCGCGCAATATGTATATCCCTATCAGCCCCACGCCGAATAATATTATCTCTTTTACCATGCCTCCCGGTATAAAATCGTTGAGCATCTGCCTTGTCAAGATAGGATAAAACAATCCGCTCAGCGAAAAAATCAGCGACGCGCCCATATCGCAGAAGAACGTCGCTTTGTAAGGCTTGTAATACGAAATGAAATATCTGAACAGATTTCGCTTTTTCTCAGTCTTTTCCATGATAAAAATTCAGTCGCGGCTGCAATATTCGCTCGCGGCAAGAGCGGCTACGCTGCCGTCGGCAGCAGCGGTAACAAGCTGTCTGACTTTTTTTGTGCGACAATCTCCGGCAACGAAAACGCCTTCTGCCGCTATGCAGTCCTCTCCTGCGATTATATATCCTGCGTTGTCGCGTTTTACCAGTCCTTCAAACACGTCCGTACTCGGAGTCTGTCCCACCGCGACAAAAATACCGTTGAGAGCAATTTCTCTTTTTTCTCCGCTGACAACGTCCTCTACGACCGCTCCGCTCAGCTTGTCGTCGCCCTTGAGTTCTGTCACTTTTGCATTGAGTATAAATTCCACGTTGGGAAGACTCTTGATTTTTGCCACCTTTTCGGGTTCTGCCCTGAACCCCTCTCTCCTGTGGATAAGATAAACTTTGGAACACAGTGACGCAAGCACTTCAGCATCCTCAAAAGCGGTATTTCCTCCGCCTACGACAGCCACGGTCTGTCCCTTGAAAAACGCACCGTCGCAAGTTGCACAATATGACACGCCGTAACCCGTAAACTTGTCTTCGTTCTCAACGTCAAGTTTGCGATTTTTCGCACCCGTGGCGATTATAATAGCTTTCGCCTCAACCTCGCCGCCGTCGTAACTCACTAAAAATCCGCCGTCTTTTCTGGTTATCCTGCTGACGTTTGCACTAATCATTTCAGTCCCCAGCTCTGTCGCCTGATTGAAAAGACCTATCGCAAAATCGTACCCGCTTACCTTGCCGAGCGCAGGATAATTGTCAACTTCGGGCGTTACCACAATCTGTCCGCCGGGCATGTAGCCTTCAAACATTAACACGTCCTTACCCGCGCGTTTTGCGTATATAGCCGCGCTCATGCCCGCGGTTCCTGCTCCTATTATCGCAATATCCGTTTTCATACCTTCTCCTTCTCAGTTGATTCCTATCTTTTCGTCGAGATAGGACGCCATGATGTCAGCTATATGAGTAAGCACGGCAAGCGGATATTTTTCATAAGCCTTTGAAATGCTGTAATCGCCGCCTCTTACCCTTGTATCGAATCCGCCCATATGCCAGTTTATCGCCATTGCCTCTTCTCTCGTAAGCCTCATAAACCCGTTGACGATATAGACAGACTTTTCACCGTGTCCGTAGGGCAATTCTTCGTTTATCGCAAAATACGGCACCTTTTCCCAGACGTCGTTCTTTTTCTGATTGCGATATTCTACTTTGTAAAAATTTGCTTTGCATACGTCGTGAAGAAGTCCGCAAATCACGATGCTTTCATCTGTTATCGAAGTAACCGCCTCGTTTGCCGCATGAAGTTTTTTCTCCTGCTCCACAAGCAGTTTGAGCCTTTTGCATACGTTTATGCTATGCTCGCAAAGCCCGCCCTCGAAAGCGTTGTGAAACTTTGAACTCGCGGGCGCATAAAAGAAATCTGTCTTCGTGAGCCACTCAAGCAGCTTGTCCGCTCCCGCACGCTTAACCGAATTATTGAATATCGTAATAAACTCCTTCTTGTTCTCTTCGCAATCCATTGTGATTCTCCTCTTTGTCGCTGGATTTATTATAACGGATTGCAGAGCGGTTGTCAATGTCAACCCCGTCGCCTTGAGCTTAATCTTTGCCGTTGACCTCTGCGATTTTTTCTTTGAAATCGCGCTCAAGTTCTATCGTCTGACTAACATACTCGCAAATCTCCGGTTTTGCCAGAGAATACGTCCTCGCATCTCGCTCCAGCGTAGCTATCGCCTTGTCAGCACTTGAAATCGCAGAGCGTATGACCTCCCCTGTATCGTGCTTGCCGGCAAACTTAAATTCTATACCTTTCACCGCAAACCACTCTGCTATCTTGCTCGCGTTTTTTGCGTCTTTTCCCTGAGTGCGCAAAGTATTGTCAATCTTCTCTGCGAGTTCGACGTGCTTTGCCACATATTCAAGCATCGTATCCCTTACCTTGCCTTCTTTGCAGAATTTTGCCATGTTTTCAAGCGCAGTCGCACCCATCTTTACACCTTTTGAACATTTAGTCGCCAGCTTATAACTCTGTCCGTCCATAATAGACCTCCGTTTTTTTGTGTTAGTATTATTAAAAAAACAGAAGTTATTCGAATTGAATCTGAATCCGATACGATGCATATCTGAAATATATTAAATTGCCGTTTTCAAAAGCTCATTGATTACGGTTGTAAAACCGTCAATCTTTTTCGTCTTTATCAGAACCTGTTTTGCTTTTTATCTTTCATACAATCCTCTGTTTTTATTATAACATACGGGTTATACCAAAAATCGCCCTGTAATCCATAACTTATAAAGATTTTTTCAAATAAGATTTAATTTTTAATTATAATAGACAAGTTAATTTAATTACCGCCATAACATTTATTATCGTAATTTTGCTTGCAAAATCGTCGTTTTTATGATAATATTGCTTTTGCGATAAAATATAGGTGTGCAGAGATGGCTGAGCTGGCCTAAGGCGCACGATTGGAAATCGTGTGTACGGTAAAACGTACCGAGGGTTCGAATCCCTCTCTCTGCGCCATAAAAATACCGAGGTTTAAAGCCTCGGTATTTTTATGCGCCGAGAGGGATACACGAACCCTCATCATAAGCGTAAGCGTTGACAGGGTGCGGCAATCCGCCGCAAGGTTTATTTTGTCGGAGAATTTCCTATCAGCTCTTTGAGTTCGTCGGCATTGACGCTGTTTTTTTCGGCAAGAACGCTCACCAGTTTGTCGACGGCGTCTTTATTTGCTGTCAGGATTTTTTTCGCGCGCTCCAGCTGTGTACGCAGTATGGCGTTTACTCTTTCGTAAATCTGTCTTTCAAGCGCGTCGCCGAAATATCCCGTTACCGCCATGCCGTCATCCGTCATGCCCCAACTGCCGACGAGGTCGTAAGCGAGTTCCGTCGCGCTTTCAAGGTCTGAAGACGGTCCCGTGGTAAGCCCTTCGTCTTCCCCGTAATATATGAGTTCTGCCGCTCTGCCTCCAAGAGAACAGCATATCGCGTCGAGAAGTTCCGGTTTTGTCATAACTCCTTTTTCTTCCGGCTCGTCGTCGTGCATCATATATCCGCCGTAATTGCCGCGGGCGACAACTGTAACATATGCCGGCACTTTGCCGTTTGCCCACGAAACTATCGCATGTCCCGCCTCATGACGCGCGGTCCTGAGCATAGACTCTCCCGAATATTCCTTTTTGTCGCCGTACTCGTACTTATCCTGAGCCTCTTCAAGCATCTTTACGGTAACTTCTTCTCCGTTGAGTCCCTTTACGACGTCATTGACCATATTCATTATGTCGCAGGGGCTGTATCCTACGCACTTTTTTGCCATGAGTTCTATACCGTTTTCAAGGTCCGACGTGTCTATGCCGTGTCTTGAGAGGAAGAATTTTATCAGTTCTTCTCTGTCTTTTTTGTCAGGCAGTCCTATGAGTATTTTTCTGTCAAAACGCCTTACAAACGCGGCGTCGAGAACTCTCGAATCTTTGCCGTTGTCCTTAATCGAGAAGTTTGTAGCGGCAAGGACTATAACGGGTCTGTTCTCATCCACTCTGAAACCTTCCATTTCTGACAAAAAGGTATTGAGCAACTGTTCCGCTGCCTGGGTATATTCAGAACCCGTCCTCTTTTTTGCGAACGCGTCTACTTCGTCGATAAAGATAATCGAAGGGGCATATCTTCTTGCGGTACGGAACAATCTTCTTATACTTTCAGGACCTTCGCCGACATACTTATTAAAGAAAGAGGTACCGTTCTTTTCGATAAACGTAACGTCCGTTTCTCCCGCAAGAGCCTTGGCAAGCAAAGTTTTTCCGGTACCCGGAGGACCGTACATAAGTATGCCCTTGGGAGCCTTCAATCCGCTCGCAGTATACTTTTTGGGATTGGACAAATATGAAATGAATTCCTTCATCGACTTTTTTGCCTCGGACGCTCCTACAACATCGGCAAATCTCTCTTTGGGTTTGCTTACATCCGCAAGTACGTCTGCTGCGTCTTCTGCTCTTACTGCGCGCTTAACCGTAAGCCTTCTCGCGAGTATTTTCATCTCACTGCCGTCGTCATTTATAATCTGGGCGCCGTTATAGCTGACAACTTTCAACGAACGCGACAGTTTATAAAAATTGTTGCCTGTTACGGTAGCGTTGCGAATATATTCTATCTCTTCAATGCTGTCCTCTTTGTCGTCCTTGTCAAAGCGCAACACACCTTTAGCTCCCTTAGCGAGGAAGGTGTCAAAAGCAGCGTCGTCGTATTCCGCATCGGCATCGTTGAGTACGTAAACGGGAATTTCAGGATAATTTGTTCTCACATACCCAAAGAGTTCGACGCCGTCTGAATCAATATCCTCAAGGTCGCTGGGGCGGAACTGCATGTTTTTTTCTCCTGCAAAAATATCGAGAACGAACGCGCTGACATCGTTTCTGAACGCCTCTTTTACCGACTTAATATCCGTCCTGAAAATCTGCTTTACGCACGCTGCGTCGCAGATTTCCTTCATTTCTTTTTTATACTTTTTGTCAGCCGCAACGAGCAGACTGAGCTTGCCTTTTTCTTCAAAAAGCTCTGCGACGGCACTCTTTTTATAGTCGACGTCTATATATATTTTTCTGAGTGAAGAAATATCCATCTTCTTGCGGGAATACTGAGAAACCGCGTCAAAAAGTTCGCTGTCCACAAATCTTGAAACCGCGCCGGTCATACTGCGTGCGTCACCGCTGCCGCCCACGGAATACATTATCAGCGAGGCGATGCGGTCATAATTGCACTCTATCTTCACACCCATATTTTCCGCAGCGGAATTTATCTCTCTTTTCAACTGCCCCAGCACGATTTCTTTAACAGCGTAAGGTTCTAAGCGATTGAAAAGCACAACCGTGCCTTTAGCCCAGCGCGAAACGAGTTCTTTGGGGAAATAAGGTCTTCCCGTCAAGGGATTCTTGTCGCTTTCGAGCGCGGCAATCACGGCGTTCTTGGGTATAGAGGCGAGATTTGCGTTTTCAGAATCCTCATACAGATTTTTTGCAACGTTTGTCGTAAATATCAGTATGGTATCTCTGAAAGACACGTCCTTTTTTGTTGCCGCATCCTGTATCGTACCTGCGTCAAGTATCTGCAAAAACAGTTTGAGGTTGGACTGCGACGCTTTTTCTATCTCGTCGAACAGTATTATACACTTTGGATTTTTTGCAACGAAAGAAGTAACTACTCCGGGAGTCTTGTAAATCATATCGCTGCCGTTGAGGGGCGCGCCCGTTTCGCCGTACTCGCTCATATTAACCCTGAGATACGGTCTACCCTTGCAGAACGGTGCGGCGCACTCTGCGAGATAAGTCTTTCCGCATCCCGGAGGTCCCGCAAAGAAAAATGTGGCAAGAGGTCCCTTACGTCCTTTGTCGGCAAGCACTTCGGCACCGAAGTATGCCCTGACAAAAGCGGCAATCGCATGCGGCTGTCCTTTTACTTTGCGCGAAAGTTCCGCTTTCATATCAGATATGCGCTTTTGTATTTCTCCGAGAGTTTCTTTGCCTTCTTCCGCCTCGTAATCTTTTACAAATTGCTCTCTCTTCAAATCTTCGTCCTTTACGCCTGCCTGCTTTGCAAATCCGGCAAAACCTTCATAGTCGGTTTTGTCTTCATATGCGTCTTCGCATGCCGCTGCCACCGCTTTTTTGTCATTGTCGCTGTCTGAAAATGCTTTCATGGCGATAGCTGCAAATTGTGCCTGTTTTTCCTCTTTTCCCGTCGCGCCGACAGATACGGCTTTTTCACCGTCGGGATTATTTTGCCCGCTTTGCTCACCGACGGATTTTTCGCCGCAATCTTCATTTGTCAGGGACCCGAATCTTATGCCGTAAGAATTGCCCGCGTTGTCGATATATTGCAGCTCAATGTCGTCAAAACTCAGGTCGCACGCCTCAGCTGCCCTCTTTACAAGTTCGCAGACCTGTTCGTAAGACAGAAATGTTTCTCCCTCTATTTCGCAGAAATTATCCTTGACGGTTTTGCAGTTTACTCCCGGCAATACCACGGAAAGCAGTTCAATCAGCTTATCAAGCTCTTTTGCCGCTTTCTTTTCTTTGTTGTTTTCAATCCATTTGTCAGTAAATCTTATGTAGATTTTCATAAATTCCTCTTGTCTTTTTGTTTAAGTCTGTCCGCTCTAATCCGTTTTTCTGCTGCCGCAACCATGCTTGACCTTATACGTTTTTCCCGTTATCGGCTAAATAGAACGCACTTAGCACGTTTATGACGTCATAACAACGGTTTTCCCCCTTGAGTTCGTCGTATTTCCTTATGTCGGGATGTTCTTTTACAGAAAGACGTTTGACTTCGCCTTGCACATAACCGTTTACAGTCATGTATCTTGACCATCTGTCGTGTTCCACCGCGCCCAGTCTGACGAGATTTTCTGTCGAAACGTCGTCGAAAGCTCCGTTTTTACCTCCGCCGAATTTTATCGCGCACTGACTGCGTGTGAAGGGATAAAACATTGCCGCATATCTGCTAGACAGCCTGTTGTAGAAAGACAGTTGCGCCGTGCTATCCCATTGCATTTCAATACCGGCAGGGTCGTAACTCTCTGTGAGTTTTTTGTAATATCCGCCCGAAAGGTATAGCTTGTCCGCCGTCTTTTTTCCCGTGCATACGTCGCCCATATCCTTTCTCAACACATTATCATTGCCGTCTTTCAATCCTCTCTCTATGCAGGAATAAACGTAATTGCAGTACTTTGCATTTTCCCAGTTGACTATTCCGTCATAACAGTACATATCTTCTGCCGCACCGTAAACAATTACTTTGACCTTATCGAACCTGCGCGCATCGTTTCCGCACCAGTTTATCCTGTCATAATTCTGTTTGTCGCGCAAGTTTATCGCTATCGTCTGGTAACCGTCCTTGCCGCTGCCGCGCATAAGTTCATGCTTTACGTCTTCAAGAAGGGCGTTGGCTATACTGACGTTGCTGTCATCGTTGCCCAGAGCGATAACTATCAGATTGTAATCGTATTTTGAACACTTTCTCAGCCCTGTGTTTTTGTCAGCTCTTCTTATGAACTCTTTTGAAAAAGCGGATTCTCTGTACATATTGACGCGCAGTCTGACTTGCTTTTTTGCCGCAACTTCAGAGCAATCATTTACTTCGTCAGAATCTGCATATCGGACTTCGACGTCAGGATGCTTAATCCTGTACACTCCGCCCAGTTCGTCTGCGTTCTTGTCGAATACGTCTGCGACAAAAGGCTGAGGATTGTAACCGAGAAGAGGCGAATCCTTCTCTTCGCCTTCGTGCTCTGCGCCATTGCCGTGTTCACCGCTTGCCGCGAACACGTAAGCGGCGTTCATGGTCTGCTGTCCGTTCTGCCCGAAACCTATAATCATCGCCCTGTAATTTTTATCTCTGAGTTCCTGCTCGTACAACATCGGACAATCTCTTATAAGTTCGCTTTTTTTCAGCGCAAAATCTGCCGCCGCCAGGCTCGCCTCGTTAACTGCGTAAAATCTGAAGTGCTTTTTCAGCCGGTTGTACGCCTCAGGACTCTTGCCTGTGTCGTTGCCTTCTGCTTTGCGGGCAAAGTAGCCTATATAACTCAGCAAGCTGATTTCTTTACCTTTTTCTATTGCGTCGCCTTTGGCAAATTTTGCCAGTTCGCTGTCGCAACGCATATCAACGTTGGAGATGTCAATATCCTCGCTTGACAGGAAGTAGTAATTTACCGTCGACAGACGCATTTCTCCAAAGAGCCTGTCCACCTGAGCGTTGCGCGCAGCCTTGACGACTTTCTGTTCCTCTTTATTTGCCTCAGCAAATCTCTTCTCGTACTCTTCTTCGCACAGATAGTCTTCAGGGATAAAAACCTTTTTGTCCTTGAATTTTCTTCTTACGTTTCTTCCCACATCGTCAAAAACAACCTTGTCGTTTACACAAGTCTTTTCCTTTTCCCAGTCAAGCGCAAAGATATGTATTTCTTCCACTTTTCCGTCGGCATAATCTTCGTTGAACAGCTTTCTTCCATGAGGAGAAGTCAAATCCCTGTCTTTTGAATTTATCCTGAGAAATTCGGTAATCGATTTGTCGTGTTTGCCGGGACTGTATGTCAGAAACAAAAATCCCGAGTGCATGATGTCAAGACATAACGGATTCTTGCCGCTGAAAGCCTCTCTCCCTTCTGTACGGAGGAAGATTATCGCGTATTTTTGTCTGAAGATATATTTCACGACAGCTTTAGCCGCCGCAACTATTTTCTGACCCACGCCTGCCTTCCGCTCAGACTCTGCCCCCTGTTTTGTGAGGATATTGCGGTACACGTCTGCCAGACATGTCCTGTTTTTCTTATCAATGCTGTGAGCGAGAGCGACGCTGTCTTCAGTTATCGCGGTAAATATATAAACCTTGGATTTGCCCTTTCCGGAAAAATTCACCCAGGCAAAAAAACTGTATATTTCGTAACTCAGACTGAAAGTTACGACGCTGAGCACTACAAGTCCCGCATACAAAGAAGAGGCCGCGTAATACATCGCATAAAGATTCTCGTAACTCTTATAGTAAGGCAGACCGTCAAAAGACAGTCCTCCTACCGCCTGAAATACCGAATATACGAACTTTACCGTGCTGTCCCAGGTATCGTATTTTACCTCGCCCGTGTCTTCTATATAGCTTATCGCCATCTTTCCCGCTATGCTGAACAACAAAACAACCGCGACGAAAGAGAACTCAACCGCGTATCTCGTCCTTGTCCTCTTCTTCAAGGCAAAATAAAGCCACATCGTCAGACAGTAAAGCACGACTATTATGAGCGCGCCTTTCAGAATACCCATAGTAACAATCAGCCAGTCAGATATGACTATGCCCGCAAAATTCTCGTACGGGACAAGCAATACTCCCAGCAGGACTATGCAAACAGCTAACAGTTTTTTCACTCCCTTATCTCCTCGCTTTTATTATCTTTTTATCAACGTAAGCCAGCAGTCTTTGTGCCTCGTCAATCAGTTGATAGTCGTATTTTCTGACGTCTTCTTTTTCCTCGTCCGTACCTTTGCGCACTGCCTCGTCCCTGCCGAAATCAGCAAGCCCTCTCCATGTGGTGAGATTGACGTGTTTTCCCTCTTCAAACAGCTTGTCCTTGCCTTTGAGCGCATACTCGCTCTTTGCCGCGGGAACAAACCCGCAAGCCGCCATATATCCGTTCCATCTGAAATGCTCTCTGACAGCGAGAGCCGTCCTTAGTCCGCACGTCCGAGTCGTCCTCAAGTCGTAAACTACGTTGCCCGCGACGTATTTGCGGGGATTGCCTTCGTCATACAACGCATAAAAATCAACCGCGGCATTTTCGCCTTCATCAGCGCAGTCGTACCCGCACTCAAGCAGAACTTCTCTCAAAGCGGTCGCCGCGTAAACGTTTGAAAGTTTTTTGACGGGTGCGGCAGACGAAGTTTTGAACCGTCTTTCCGCCTCTCCGAGCGAACGTGTAAATGCGCCGCCATACACCAGGTCGCGTCCGTAGGCAATCCTGCATAGACAGAGATAGGTTTCAACGCTTTCTTTTTCTGACGGCATACTTAAGATTTGCCCTTTTTCTTCGGCACCGTCGCAGAATACGACGCAGTCTGCTCCTTTCTCTTTAAGCAGCCTTTCAACCCGTTGCGCGCGCGAAACATCGCCGTTTGCGACAACGACAAACACAAAGATTTGCATATTGTCCCGGCAAAGACGTTGAACCGCGTCGCAATCGCCCTCAGCAAATACCGTACTTATGTTTTTTTGCGGCATCTCGTAAAAATCCGCGTCGTCGGCGTGACTGTCTACAAAAAAATTAAATTTTGAGTATCCGCCGCGGTACAACCTCTTTTCTTCTGCCGAAACGCTGAAAACGCAGTCAGTACTCACCTCTTTTATAAGGCCGTCCTCTCCCGTATCCGTCGCGGCGAATACCGAGGCAAACGCCTTGAAAATCTCAGAGGACAAAGAATCAAATCCGAAAAACGCCGCGCATACTCTTTTGCCTTCGCTGCAAAAATGCGATTTAACTTTGCAAAAAAACGCGGGGGGATACCTGAACATGACGGTTAGCGCGCGCGCCCTGTCAAGGTTGACAAGGTCGATACGCGGTACGGCACCTGCCGTTGCCTCAAGGTTGAGTTCTGCATCCGAATCGCACAATACGACCGCTTTTTTGCCTTCAGGAACTATCAGTGAAAGCCTGCTTTCAAACTCGTCCGCTGCCTTTCTTCCCTCTATTCTCAATATTACAGTTCCGTCTTGCAGGTAATGCGACATTTACTCTTCTCTCTTTCTTTGCGCGTATACGCGCCTTTTTTATTAATAGTCTTATTTTACTATAAGTATTATAACTTGTCAATATACAAAGTCTGCCCTGCAACGACGTGAAACAGGTCAGTCGCGGCGACTTGAGAAATCCCGCCTCGCACAAAACGAATAAATCAATTTGTTCATAAAAACGCCCTCCTTGCGGAGAGCGACGGATGTTTTTATTCTTTATAAGACCGTGTAACACGTCAGATAACCGAATCCGGCAAGTATGAGCAAAAACCCGAAGTTCAGACCAAGGAACAGCAATATGTATTTCTTTGTATCTCCCGGCATAAGTTTGCGGTACGTATTCAGCGTTATAAGGCTGGCGAGCGACGCAATAGGCGTCCCCAGTCCTCCCAGGTTTACCGCTATAAGCAACCTTGCGTAATCTGTAGTAAACCTCGAAAGCAGTACCGCGCTGGGTACGTTGCTTATCACCTGGCATGACAGTATGCCGAAGGCAAGCGGGTCGATGTCCATCAGTTTACTCAGAAATTGCTGGACGGGTTCAATCCTCGACATATTGCCGGAAAATACGAAAAACGCGCAGAACGTCAGCAGAAGTCCGTAATCCACCTTAAGCACAGACCTGAAATCAAGCAACAAGAGTGCGACAGTTACCGCAAGCAGTCCCCAGTAATAAGGGAATATCCTGAAAACTATGAGAACGGACACGATAAAAAGCACGCTGTATACCGCCACTCTCCACGCTTTGGGAGCAGGACGTTTTTTTGTGCCAACTTCTACTTTTTCCGGTTTTACGAAAAGGCACGTGCCGAGTATGAGCAGAAAAGCCGCAGCAAAAGGCACCGCCATTATCTTGAAAAATTCCGCCGCGCCGATATTGAAAAAAGAATACAGATACAGGTTTTGCGGATTGCCGAAAGGAGTCAGCATGCCTCCGAGATTTGCCGCTATGTTCTGCATTATAAACGTAAACGCCATATAACGCTTGCCGTTGCAGGATTCAAGCACGAAATAGCCCAGCGGAAGAAAAGTAACGAGAGCCATATCGTTTGCCATAATCATAGAACCGAAATAAGTTACGAATACAAGAGAAATGATAACCGTCCTTATACTTTTGAACCTTCTGACTATGACGTCTGCAAGCCAGACGAAAAATCTGATGTTCTTGAAAGCGGCAACGACCGCGAGAGTACAGAAAAGACAAGAAAGCGTACGCCAGTCGAAATAATCGACATACTGACTGTCGAAAGGTACGAAAAAGCAGGTAATCGCCGCCGCGATTATCGCTATTATAAGCACCGTGTTTGCCTTGAGAAAATTCTTTATGTCCTGTTTGCGAAAAAGCTTTTTTATGCGCAGTCTTTCTGCGCGAGCATCTGCTCCCCTAAGCGGTTCTTCGGCGTCTGCACCCGTCCTGACGTCTGACATATTGTCTTCGCAACTTTCTGCGTTTGCGCCAAAATTCTCCTGTCTGTGTTCATTATCGACAGTTTTGTCCTCTTTTTCTTTGTCTTCTTCCATACCGCTGATTTCCTCTATACCGTTAAAATATACTTTTAATCCGTAAAGAGTATATACCTTTATCTTCCTTCGGTCAACGCTTTAAACGCAATCGCTTGCGACTTATAAAAAACCCGCTTTTTTCAAGCGGGTTTTATCATTGCCTTATATGCATTTCTTCTATCGTCGCCTCTCTTACGAAACCGCAGTAAGGACATACGACCTTACCGTTTTCGTACACCATAACGGCATTGCACGACGGACATTTGCCCACCTCTATGCGCTCTCTGGGCTTTTCCTTCTTTCTGGACGCCACAAGAGTCGTCCCGTCAAATACGTATCCTACCAGACAACGACGCTCTATAAGCTTGCGTATGTCTGCGGCAATTTTGTTGACGGGTTTACCGAACTGCGCCGCAAGGCTTTCAACGGTTTCCGCCCCCTCGTACTCCACCGCGCCGACAAGCGCGCTGCGGAATCTGTTTTCTCCGAAGAACACCCACGCTATCGGGCAGCCGTAAAATCCCAGTACAGTAAACGCTATGCCTATTGCCATAACCGCCCATATCTTGTTTGACGCGCCAAGCACTATCATAGGAACTCCGACTATCAGCATCATGCTGAGTACGATTGCGGCAATCAGAGATTTTTTCTCGTATTTTTTTGCATTTATTACGTTCTGATTCTCGTCCATATATGTTGCGGTCATGAAAGATAAACCGCTATCTCCTCCGTTGATTTTCTGCGCTTAGGCGGCTGCTCGCAGGCAGGATACCCAAGCGATATTACAAGTTTCGTTTTTTCTCCCAACGAGGTACCCAGTATTTTGTCTACGTTTTTAGCGTTGACCCAACCGATTATACACGTACCAAGTCCGAGTTCCGCAGCTTTAAGGCAAAAACTCTGTACTGCGATGCCGAGGTCTATCGACGAAAAATCCTGATGTTTGATTTTGTCAGCCATTTTGTCGGCAAGCCTGGGTTTTACCGTTACCGCCACGAGAACGGGTGCCTCGTCCGTAAACGCGTTTGCCCCGAAAAGCTGAGTCTGTTTTGCAATTTGCGCTTTCAGCTCTCCCCTGGTAACGTAAAACTTCCACGGCTGTTTGTTGAGAGCCGAGGGGGCAAGTCTGGCGCACTCAAGGCATTGTTCTATAAGTCCGTTTCCCACGTCTTCACGACTGTATTTTCTGCAACTGAATCTGCTCTCGCAGGCTTTGCTTACATCCATAATCTCTCCCCAAACAGTATTATTGTTTTTTATAATTATAACTTGCGCGCGAAAAGTTTGTCAATACACAATCTCTTTTACATATTTCAGTATGACGTTTATGACTTCAAAGTACGCAAACGCGCGGTGCCGATGCCCGTATATATAACTCCCTTTTCACCTGCTTGCCTTTTGTGCTGTCCGACATGTTTATTATTATGCATGCACTATAATTTTGCATTTCTCTTCTGTCACCGCTGTGAAATAAGATTTGCTCTTAATTCTACGTCACGTTTTGTACATAATGTATAAAAAACTATATTACGGCTTGTTTCGTGCATATAAATTTGTTTAAACCTAAAAAATGCATATAAAACACATATAAAACATATTATTTCGATATTTTAAGGTATTATTTTAAAAAATCCTCGTTTTTATCAGGATTTTATACATTTTAAAACGTTTGACACTTCTCTTTCTTAATGCTATATTTATATACATATTGGATAAAATTATGTATAAAACAGGTATAAAAGCAAAATACAAAAGCATATTTCTGTCTGACCCGGTAATGATGTCGGAAGTAGTCGTCGCGTCGCTCGCGTTCTGCCTGAACAGCGTGTCTCTGACGATAATTTTCTTTGGATTGTTCATCTCTGCGCTCTTCGTAATGAGCGACGACGTTACACCCGTTATACTGCCTTTCTGCCTGCTTTCTCTCTCCCTTACACGTCAATACGACAGCAAGCCTGAAGATTATTATGTTTATATACCCGTTGTCGTTTTGCTGATAATAAGCGCGATATTGCATTTTATTATCTATCCGCCCGTTTTCAGAAAAGGAAAACTTTTAATCCCTTCTGCCGCAGTCGCCGTTGCGCTGATTGCCGGCGGAGCTTTTTCAATAAACGCAAAGGACTACTTTGCGCCTTCTGCGCTGTACTATACTCTTACTCTCGGTATTGGTGTAACTATAGCCGCACTCGTCGTATATTCTTATACGCGCCCCGACTGTTCTCCTGCACGCGCCGTAAGTTCTCAGATGAGCTACCTCACGCTCGGCGCGGTAATAATGCTTTTCTCTCAGATACTGCCATATCTGATTCTCAGCCGTTTTGACTGGTATTTCACATGGAAAAACACTTTGACTACTTTCCTGCTGCTGTCGTCGCCGTTCGCATTTTATACTGCTGCAAAAGAGGATTTCGGACTTAAGGCATGGGCTAACTATGCACTTGGCATTGCAGGGTTCGGCGCAGCAGCTCTGTCTTTTTCGAGAGGCGGAATACTGTTTGGAAGTATATCCCTTGTCGTATGTATCGTCGTTACCTGTATTTTCTGTGAAAAGCGCAACAGGATTTTCTTTGTCGTATTCACGATAATATCGGTTGCCGCGGCAGCGTCTTTTGCCGCAGCCGGTGGGCTGTTTCAGAAACTTGCTGAAAAAATGCAAGTATCTTCAAGCGAGGCAAGGATAAAACTGTGGAAAGAGGCGTGGAACAACTTTAAAAACAACCCGATATTCGGTGCAGGCGTGGGTTACAGAGGTGAATTGGACAATTTCAAGCCTACAAGCATGTATTGGTATCACAGCACTCCTCTTCAGATTATAGGTACAGCGGGACTCGTGGGCGTACTCGCTTACGGATATAATTATGCAATAAAATTCAGAATACTCTTTTCTTCAAAGAGATTGTATTTCGTATTCTTCGCGATAGCTTTTCTCGGATACGAGGCATATCAACTGGTTGATGCAAGCGACTTCGTGCCGATACCTTTCGTAATGCTGATTACTCATCTGTTCATAATCTCCGAGGCGTACTCTTGTTGTCCCCAGGACGGTCGCGAAGAACCGATAAAAGGAGGAACTCTTGAACAACCGCAAACTGATTAAAATCAAAGACCTTGCCCCCAAACAACGCAGACAGATATTTTTTCTCTCTGCGCTTTACGGAGCAATGTGTCTTATATCGATAGGTATGCTGATTTACTACCGCGCCATAGGCGACCCTTACAAACGCACCGCAAATTGCGTGAATACGGCACTTGCGGTATGGCTGCCTTTTGTCGCAGAGCGACTGCTCAAGCACAGATTTTCTTTTGTTCAGCATCTCGTATACGCTTTTATAATGCTGACGTCCTGCGTGATAGGTTCTGTATTCTACGTCTTTGAAATCTGGGCTCCTTATGACAAACTGGCTCACGGCACAAGCGGCTATCTGATTATGATTTTTATACTGGGAATCTTTGTGTATTTCGTGAAGGATTTTGACAAAATAAACGCGCCCGTGTCGATTATGATGATTTTTGCCTTCAGCTTAGGCACTGCCTGCGCATGGGAAGTCATTGAATTTCTTTTCGATTGGCTGCTGGGACAGAACGGTCAGGGTTACGTATCCGAAGAAATTTTGCAAAAAATCGCAGAACAAGGTTATTCCGGTATACGTGCAAACTTTGAAAAGCTGAAGTACGTCGGAGTGCTTGATACTGATACCGATATGGCGGTGCATACGCTCGGCTCTCTGATTTTCTCAATACATTATCTGATTCACCGCTTGTCGCGTCGTAACCTGCTCATGGGTACCATAATAAAAGACGCTTACGCGACAGAAATGAATACTGCCGCAATTCAAACGGGTTGCTCTGAAAATGGCACAGACTCGCGCTGCCGCGCTGCCGAATCGAACGAAACGGAGGCGCAAAAACACGACCGCCACACGACAAAACAATAAAAAATGCGGTTAAAACGCAAATTTCAGGTTGCTCTACTTTTAATTCTCTGACAATTGCTATCTTTGACCGATTGAGCAACTCTCAGGTATTGCAGATGCAACTCATAATAATATCAAAATAAAAATAAATATTGATATTAATCAGTTGACAATGATAAATTCAGATGTTATATTTATAGACGTAACGGGTATTTATATGTATAAAATGAATATGCACTTGCGTCAACAGTATTCCGATTAGACGCGAAAAAATACCCGGATATATATGCTATCTCTCATCGGCATAACGCCGAACTTCCACCAAACCGACCCCTCTTGCCTGAAGGGTCGGTTTTATAAGGCAAAAAAATACGACGGCTTGCGCCGCCGCATTTCTGTTTGTGTTTTATTCAAGTTCGAAAGCACCTGTATAAAGCTGATAATAAACGCCTTTCTGCGCGATAAGCTGGTCGTGTGAACCGCGCTCTATAATCCTGCCGTGGTCGAGAACCATTATCGCGTCCGAGTTCTGAATCGTAGAAAGTCTGTGTGCGATTACAAATACCGTTCTGCCCTCCATAAGGTGGTCCATACCCTGCTGTACGAGAGCCTCGGTACGTGTGTCTATCGACGACGTCGCCTCGTCCAGAATAAGCACGGGAGCGTTGGCGACCGCCGCGCGGGCAATGGACAACAGCTGCTTTTGTCCCTGCGACAAATTCGCACCGTCGCCCGTCAGCATCGTGTTGTACCCTTCAGGCAATCTGGTGATAAAGTCGTGCGCATTTGCAAGTTTTGCCGCTGCCACACACTCATCGTCGGACGCGTCGAGCTTGCCGTAACGGATATTGTCCATTATCGTACCCGTAAACAGATTGGTATCCTGCAAAACCATACCCAAAGAACGACGCAGGTCGTCTTTCTTTATCTTATTGATATTGATACCGTCGTATCTTATCTTTCCGTCCGCAATATCGTAAAAACGGTTGATAAGGTTGGTTATCGTCGTCTTTCCCGCGCCGGTCGCACCGACGAAAGCTATCTTCTGACCCGGTTTTGCATACAACGACACGTCGTGCAGCACTATCTTTTCAGGCACATATCCGAAATCGACGTCAAAGAGCTGAATATCTCCTTTGAGTTCCTGATACGTTACAGAACCGTCTGCCTTATGCGGATGTCGCCATGCCCATTTTCCTGTACGGGTCGCGCTTTCGCGTATGTTGCCCTTTTCGTCAATCTCTGCATTTACGAGAGTAACGTATCCGTCGTCGGTTTCGGGTTCCTGGTCGAGCAGTTCGAATATACGTTTCGCGCCCGCGGTACCCATAACCACAGAGTTGAGCTGCATTGAAAGCTGTCCTATATTTATCGTAAACTGACGGCTCATGTTGAGAAACGCCACTATCGCGCCCATCTTTATAGCGTCAGCCTCCATGCCCGTAATGCTCAGGTTGTGAACGCCTGCGAGAACGAGAAGTCCCCCGACAATCGCAACGAGAACGTACAGTACGTGTCCTATGTTGTTGATTGTAGGCATAAGCACGTTGGCAAATTTGTTCGCGCTTTCGCTGTCTTTAAAGAGCTGTTCGTTTATCTTGTCGAAATCACGTTTTGACTGCTCTTCGTGGCAGAATACTTTGATGACTTTCTGTCCGTTCATCATCTCTTCCACAAAGCCTTCCGTCTTACCCATAGAACGCTGCTGACGGATAAAGAACTTTGAACTTCTTCCGCCCACCGCCTTTGTTACGCACAGCATAGCGACGCAGCCGAGAATCACGACCAGGAAGAGCCATATGCTGGACTGCAACATGCTGAATATAAGCGTTATCAGCGCAACCGCCGAATAATACATCTGCGGCAAGCTCTGCGAAACAAGCTGTCTGAGAGCGTCGATATCGTTGGTGTAACAGCTCATTATGTCGCCGTGCGTGTTTGTATCGAAATAACGTATCGGCAGAGATTGCATCTTGTTGAACATTTCAAGCCTCATATGCTTGAGGAATCCCTGCGTTACGTACGCCATTATGCGGTTGTAAGCAAATGAACAGATTACGCCCAGAGCAAATATGCCCGCCATTATCAACCCTATGTTGAGCATCGTGCCTTTAACCGCGTCCCAGCCTGCAACGAGTCCGGGGTCGATAACTTCGTCCACGATTATTTCGAGGAATATCGAAGAGCTTATCGCCGCGATTGCGTTTATCGTAATACAGATAATTACCGCAGCCAGTTCAAATTTGTAAAATCTGAACATGTATTTAAGTAGTCTGCCGAGAATCGCCATCGTTCCGCCTTTCTTTTCCTGTTTATTCACGATTCTCACCTCCCTTTACTGCGTCCGCGTTGCCTATCTTGTTCTGAGAATAATATACTTCCTGATATACGGGGTTGCGGGCAAGCAATTCTTCGTGCGTACCTACGTCGCTGACCATGCCGTTCTTCATAAGAATTATCTGGTCGGCATCCTGCACGGAAGATACTCTCTGCGCGATAATGAACTTCGTCGTGTCCGGAATTTCTTCTTTGAACGCTTTTCTTATCAGCGCGTCCGTCTTTGTATCGACAGCACTCGTCGAGTCGTCGAGGATAAGTATCTTGGGCTTTTTGAGCAGAGCGCGCGCTATGCACAATCTCTGTTTCTGTCCGCCGGATACGTTGGTGCCGCCCTGTTCGATATGCGTGTCGTACTTGTCAGGGAAAGACAGTATGAAGTCGTCTGCCTGAGCGAGTTTGCATGCCTTTACCAGTTCTTCGTCTGTAGCGTCTGGATTGCCCCAGCGCAGATTTTCCTTTATCGTACCGGAGAAAAGCAGGTTTTTCTGAAGTACCACGGCAACCTGATTTCTCAGCGTTTCAAGGTCGTATTCTCTTACGTCCACTCCGCCCACGTAAACCGCACCTTCTGACACGTCGTAAAGTCTGGGAATAAGGTTTACGAGCGAAGTCTTGCTGCTGCCCGTACCTCCCAGAATACCTATTGTCTGACCGCTCTTTATGTCAAGGTTTACTTCTTTGAGAGCGCGGCGTTCTGCGTTTTCGTTATACTTGAAGGATACGTTTTCGAATTTTACAGAACCGTCCTTTACTTCCTTTATCGGGTCTTCGGGGTTGTGAAGAGTACTCTCTTCTTTTATTACTTCAACTATACGTTCCGCAGAGGTGCGGGCAATTGAGAACATTACCAGCACCATGGAAAGCATCATAAGGCTTGAAAGTATCTGCGCAGAATAAACGATAAGAGAACTCATTTTGCTGCTGACGTTGACGTCGCCTTTCTGCAAGCCGACCATAGGTCCCATAAAGCAGATAAACAGCGTCGCCGCCCAGAAACAGAACTGCATAAGCGGGTTGGACAAAGCAATCAGCTTTTCGCCGCGTACGAAGTCTTTCTTTACGTTTTCTGCCGTCGCCGCAAACTTTTTCTTTTCATAATCCTCTCTGACGTAGGATTTTACAACCCTTATACCCTTGATGTTCTCCTGTATGGATTCGTTCATCGCGTCGTACTTCTTGAACACCTTGTCGAATATAGGCCAGCTCTTTTTGAATATTACGAACAAGCCCACTCCGAGTACGGGTACAAGCACAAGGAACACAAGTGAAACGACGGAGTCGATAAAGAATGCCATTATCAGCGAAAACACAAGCATGATAGGACTTCTTACCGCTACTCTTATCAGCATCATATAAGCGTTCTGAACGTTGGTAACGTCTGTCGTCATCCTCGTAACGAGGCTGGATGTAGAGAATTTGTCTATGTTTGCGAACGAGAAATCCTGTATTCTGTAATACATATCCTCTCTAAGATTGCGCGCAAATCCTGCCGACGCCGTCGCGGAAAACTTACCCGCGAGCATGCCGAACAGCAATGATAATGCCGAAAATACGAGAAGTATCGCACCCCATTTGATTATGTTGGAAAGTGAATTGTCCAACTGAATCTTTTCAAGCATTTCTGCCATATAAAACGGCAGGATACACTCAAGCGCGACCTCGAAAGTAACGCATACAGGTGACAAAACAGACGTTTTTTTGTATTGTCGTATGCTCTTTGCCAAAGTCTTTAACATATCTGTCTTTTCACTCCTTTTGAGCGGAATCCCCGCCCAGATTGTATTTGCACCTCTCTAAGAAGGAATAAAACGTGTCAAGTTCTTCTTTTGAAAATCCTTGCGTAATCTTTGCCTCAGCCTCGTTTATCGCCTCTTCGCTCCTTCTCATATACTCTCTCGCAAGAGGAGTGGGTACGATTTTTTTAAGTCTGCGGTCAGACGATACCTCTGTCCTTTCTATAAGTCCGCCGCTTTCCATCGTATTGAGCAGCTGCGTCATCGTTGAACGGCGCACTCTGAATTCAGTTTCCAAATCTCTCTGAAAGATATCCTCGCCATCGTGATGTGTAAAGTATCCGAGTACCCAGCCCTGCATGCCCGTCATCTGAGCGTTGGATTTCATAAAGTCGGTATTGTCGATGCATTGTTTCATCATCCTTGCGACCGTCTTCAACTCGTAACCAAGATTTTTTCTCATTTTCGCCTTCGGATTTTGTTAGTATTACTAACATTTTTGTTAGGTTTGCTAACATTATAAGATTAATAAAAAATATTGTCAATACATTTACGCCAAAAATTCAGTTTAAAATAAGTTATTTTTTTAACCTCATTTTTCCTGCAAATTTTATTGCCCGTAAAGCGTTGCATTTTTGTTAAGCACCTGATTTTCTCTTAAAAACGCACGCAAACTCAGACAGCATAACCCAAGCATTTTATAAATTCTTATTTGAATACGCGACGGAATAAATGCAAAAACTCAAAAACACACCCTGAGCAGAACTCTTCTAAACCGATTTTACACGCTTAAAACAGACGAACAATTCATTACAACTACGGTTTAAAAAGCAAGAAGACAAGAAACGATGCGTTTCTTGTCTTCTTATATTGTTGATAATATTTTCAATCAGCTTTGTTCTGACCGCTGTCGTCCGGCTTGTTCTGCGCCTGCTCCGCTCTCTTCTTGTCGACCGCGGCGCGGGCTTTGTTGCAGATTGTGTTGATTGCCCATGATACGAACAGAATTATCGCTATCGTGATAAAAATCGCGAGAACTCCTTTCCACATTATCTCAAGCGACTTGAGTACGTTGTCCTTATTCATGGGAGTAAGGTTCAATGATATTGCAAGCAAAGAATACATATTCATATTTCCACCTCCTTAAACCAGTACCAGACCGATAATCAGACCGCCGACTATCGCAGACGCTATCTGTCCCGACACGTTTGCACCGATAGCGTGCATAAGCAAATGGTTGCTGGGGTCCTCTTTTAGTCCCATCTTTTGTATAACGCGCGCCGACATCGGGAAAGCTGAAATGCCTGCCGCGCCTATCATGGGATTGAGCTTTTTCTTTGAGAACAGATTCATAAATTTTGCAAACATGACGCCTGCTACCGTATCGAATACGAATGCAAGCAAGCCCAGTGCAAGGATTATAAGAGTTTCAATGCTTATAAAGCTTTCAGCCTTCATCTGCGCAGCTATCGTAATACCCAGCAGCAGCGTTATCAGATTTGCAAGTATGTTCTGAGCCGTTTCGCTGAGTAATCTCAGAACTCCGCACTCTCTGAGCAGGTTGCCGAACATAAGGAATCCTACAAGAGCAAGCGACTTGGGAGCGATAAGTCCAGCTATCAGCGTTACCACTATCGGGAAAAGCACCTTGGTCGTACGGGATACGGATACGGGATTGTACTCCATCTTTATTCTTCTTTCTTTCTTTGTGGTGATACATTTAACGACCGCAGGCTGAATTATAGGCACGAGTGCCATATACGAATACGCGACTACTGTTATTGGTCCCAAGAACTGGCTGCCCAGTTTCATTGCGACGAGTATCGAAGTGGGACCGTCTGCCGCGCCTATGATACCTATTGCCGCCGCGTCGTTGATATTGAAACCTATCATCGCCGCAAGCAGTATCGTCAGGAAGATACCGAACTGAGCCGCTCCGCCCAGCAAAAACAGCTTTGGATTGGATAGCAGCGGACCGAAGTCTATCATCGCTCCTATACCTATAAACAGCAGTATAGGCATTGCCTCGCTCGCCTCAACGCCTATCTCGAACATCCAGTCGATTATGCCTGCTGAAACCACATTGCCGTCTACGACCTCGTTTACCACGTTTGACAACGGGATATTGACGAGTATCGCACCGAAACCCATCGGGAGTAACAGTGCAGGTTCCATATCTTTCTTTATTGCGAGAAAGATAAGGATTCCGCCGATTATCCACATCGCGACATGCTTTGGCCCGACCTGAGAAATCGACTCAATCAAAAAATCCATAAGAAACTCTCCTTTATCTCCTTATTAAAAAAGCCACACCGAGCCGACTGAGCGGCTTGGTGCGGTCTTGTCATTTCAAATTAAACCGGGAGAAAGCTCTCCGTGTTAGCGATTTAACTACGCGACATGCCGCGCCGACTACTCCCCGCGTCCGGAATTTACATCTTTATTTTAAAGGATTGAAAAAAATCTGTCAAGCGGTATGCACAACGCTGAAAATTTTTGCCTTGACGTTATTTTCAGCATGTTATTATATGCTTTTCAGCGTTTTTTTGCGATAGAAGGAAATCTCCCTTTGTCCTCAGCAGTAATCGGACGCAGCACCCTGCAGGGATTGCCTGCTGCAATTACCCCCGAAGGTATATCCTTGGTTACCACGCTGCCCGCGCCTATCACGGTATTGCCGCCGACTGTAACCCCCGGAAGTATTACCACGTTGCCTCCTATCCATACGTCGCTGCCTATAGTAACGGGCAGAGCGTATTCAATCCCCTCGTTTCTCTCTTCCTTGTCCAAAGGATGCCCGGCACAGTATATACCGCAATTGGGCGCAATAAAGACGTTGTCGCCTATGGTTACGCGCGCGGTGTCCAGAATAACCAGCCCGTGATTGGCATAAAAATTTTCGCCTACATACGTGTTGTATCCGTAATCGCAGTTGAACGGCGACTCTATCAGAAAATCCCCTTTCGCGCCGCCGAGTATTTCGAGCATTTTAGCTTTGCGCTCTTCTCTGTGAGATGGAGGAATATTGTTGTACTCAAAACATTTATCCTTTACGGTTTCTCTGTCCTTGGTGAGTTCCGGGTCGTAATTGGGATTGTAAAAAAGTCCTGCTTTTCCCTTTTCTTTTTCTGTCATAAATCCTCCATGCCAAAAAATGCCGTGCGCTTTTATTATTATATATATGATAACACAGTTTGCGCGCGCACGTATAGATATATTGTTCATTATATACTATTTAAAAATCCCGCAAAGACAACATACCCGTTTTAAGGCACGCGTTTCTGACACTTCCTCTTTCTTTTGCGATGTCTGTCGTCCTTATAATACGGTACGGAAAACGTCGTCGTAAGGTATTTTCCGCAATTGCGGTTTAAACAAAGACTCCCACTTTTTGCGGAAGTCTTTGTTTTAACGATTGTATCGGTTACAGCTTGCTCTGACCCGTTATAACGGTCGAACCTTCGGGCAGATTCCAGCCGGCAGGCTGCTGCTCCGCATCCGTCTTGACCGTAACGGCATTGCTGAACGCATTGGGTTCTATCGTCGTAACCGTAGACGGTATGAATATCTCGCTGACGGAATTCTTGAACGCATTTGCTTTTATTACAGTCAACGCAATACTCTCCCCGTTATACGTAATCGTCGAAGGCAACGTGATTTTATCGAGTACGGGCATAATCGAAGACGTTTCGGAGGTGCTGTATATGTATGCCGTATTGTCGGTCTTTACGACGTAATTTATATATATTTCTTTATATGGCACAGAACCAAAATTGTCTTTCTTTTCCTGAACCTTGCCTTTCGCACTCCAGAAAGTAGGCAATTCTGTACCGTTCTTGAACAGCGTTTCGACAGCTCCCGCGATATTGCTAAGGTCTATGCCGGTAAGCGAAGTCGTATAGTTCCAGCCCATCTTGTAGCCAATCAGACCGGACGCTGTCGGCGCAGAATCTCTGCCCATAAACAGCTCTGCGTTGTTGGCACCCGTAAAGGCGAAATATCCTATCTCGTCGCAGGACGCAGGTACGTAAACGTACTTGAGATTGGTATTCATCGCAAACGCAAGGTCGCCTATCGTCGTTACGCCTTCAGGCAAAGTCAGGCTTTCAAGATTCGTACCGTAGAACGCCTGGTCGCCAATAACGTTTATGGTATCGGGTATGGTTACGACAGACAGCAGGAATTCGTCCTTGAACAGCTGCGCTCCCAGTTCCGTTACCGTATACGTCTTTTCATTATAAGTTATTTCAGACGGAATCGTATAGTTGGTAAGCGAACCCACAAACGTCAGATTCTGTGCGATTGCCACCGCCTCTCCGGTACCTCTCAGCAGATAGGTTACGTTGTCTATCTCGACAAGTCCGTCGCAGTTCCACTCAAGGGTAAGGTTGTCGTTTTTGCTCGTCAACGTGTTGTAATTCCAGACCCAGCTCCACTTGCCGATTATGTAATCGTAAGGAATACCTAAGGCTACGGGTCTTTCCATAGCGAGATATACCGTCGCGGTCACGTTTTTGAACAGATATGCGCCCAGTTTCATATTCGCTGCCTCTGCAGGTATGAACGCAGTCTGTATATTCGTCATATCCGCATAGCAGTAGTCTGAAATGTTGGTTACCGTGTATGTCTTTGCCTCTGTATCCGTCGCGCCTTTATACGAAACGGTCGTCGGGATATTCACATAAGCGGTGGTCGCATTGAGGAACTTGTGAAGTATCGCACTGCTGTCGCCGTACATAATGACTTCGTAATCTCCGATAGCGGTTATATTGCTGACTTCCCAGAATATACGGTTGCTGTCGATACCGTAATCCCAGCTCGTTTTGAGCGTATCGTCTACGAGTTTCTTTTCTCTCGCCATATAGACGACTATCGTATTCAGAAGGTCGGTTTCGCTTATTACTCCTTCACCCAAGTCCCAAGGATACGGAGAATCCTCTGAGCGGAACACATATTTGTCCAAAGTCAATCCGTCAGGTACGTAGACCGCGCTTATCTCTTTACTCGTCCTGCCGTAGAATATCTTCCCTTCTGCTCTTACGACCTTCTGTCGCTTAGCGTAAGTAGGCAGAATTACGAAACTTGCATCGCCGTCGTAATGTCTGATGACCTGATTGTCTATCTGGAATCCTTCCATAACGAGGTTGCCGTAAAGAGTCATATCTCCCTGTACGTGGCCGACAGACAAACCGTCCTCGTCAAGGTCTGTGATTTCTTCGGGAAGTGCCAGAGCATAATAACCTCCGTTGCCGTCAGACAGATACCAGCTGTCCCACTCGTAACCCGCCTCTGCCATCGTGCGGTCGATAAGGCTGCCGTAAGGCAAGGTGTTCTGACCCTCGTATGCCCCGCTGTTGAGGTCGTAATACGTAATCGTATAATTGCGTATCGTCTTGCTGTACAGCGCGGTGATTACCGTATCGGCATATATAGTCATCGGCTTATCCCAACCGCTGAAGGCAAAGTCGTACTTGACGGTTGAATCCTTTGCAAGGTCCTGCTCTGAATAAACGCTCGGGTCTGCGGCATAACCGTAAAGCACGGTCTGCTCATCTTCGCGGTTATTGCCGTAAATAAACGTAACCGTATAAGGCCTTAACTCTCTGTTGTAAGTCGCCTTCAGATATATATCACCGCTTACTGTCGCCGCGGTATCGAACGCCTCTCCGTTTACGTCAACCCAGCCTGCAAACGTAAACACGTACTGCTCTGTCTGCTCTTTTGTCGGTTTGGGCGGCTCTACCGTCGAAATCACCGTGCCGTAATCCACGGTCGCCGCGTCTATCGTCGTACCGTCGTCGTCGAGGAAGGTAACCGTATACTGACGTACGGTTTCCTTAAAGTGTGCGGTAAACGTATAGCTGTCGTCGATTGAGTTGACTTTGGTTTCGAGTTCGCTGTGCAAAATAAAGCCGCTTGCTCCTCTTTCGGTCGTATAATTCCAGCCGTCAAACTCGTAGGTAAACTGGACCGTCTGCTGCTTGACAATCTGCGACACGTCGGGCAATACCAGAGTGTCTTTATCGTATCTGACGTATTGCGGCGCGCTGAGCAGGGTGTTTCCGTCCTCAGTATAGAACGCTACCTTATGGTAAACCTCTATTTCAAGGTATACGGCATTTATCGTCATGTCCTGGGTTACGTTGAGCCAGTTTGCGTTTTCCCAACCCTGGAATATGTATTTAGTCGTAGCGGTCGTGCTTTTTGCCGCCTCTTCTGCCGAAGGAGCGACCGCCGCGCTGCCGTATCTGACTTTCTGTTCGCTCTTCTTGTCGTCGCCGTAAAGGAATATTACCGTATACTCGTTGACTGTTGCGCTGTAAACGGCGGTAAACGTAGCCGCGCCGACGACAGTCGTCTGAGAGAGGTCAGCCTCAATTCCTTTTTCGTCAATCCACTTTTCAAAGACGTAAGTATACTGCTGATTAGCCTCTTTGACGGGAGTCTGAGGAGCAACGTCTGCAAGCAGAGTTCCGTAAGCGTAAGACGCACTTGAAATCACGCTGCCGTCATCGTCAAGGAATACGACTTCATAGTTTCTCACCGTCTTGTCAAAGTGGACGGTAAATGTGTAATCTTTGTCTATTTTTCCGAACAATCCGTTTTCGTCGGCAAGAGAAACGAACTGCTGAACTCCTTCTTTATCGGTATACGTCCATCCGTCGAACGTATAATCAAACTCGTCGTCACTTGTCTTGACAAGTCCCGCCGCATCGGGCTGAACCGCGCTGTCTTTGAGATACCTGACGTACTGCACTTCGCTGAGCAAAGTCTTTCCGTCCTCTGCGACAAAACGCACCTCGTGGTAATTCTCTACCGCGATATATTCTGCGTTTACCGTTATGTCCTTGGTTACGTTGAGCCAGTTAGAGCTGTCCCAACCCTTGAATATGTATTCGTATTCAGCCGTTTCGCTCTTTTCAAGCCCTTCAGTGGGTTCCACTGCCTTATCTCCGTAAACGACCGTCTGAACGTCGCTCTTTCCGTCGCCGTAGTTAAACGTTACGGTAAACTTTCTGAGCGTCTTTGAGTATGATGCGACCTCTGTGTAATCGCCGCTAACGGTCGCGCCCTGCTCAACCTTCCAGCCTTCAAACGTATAGTCGTACTTGTCGTCGCTGTAATTCTGAACAGTCTGAGGAATTTCTATCTCTGCGCCGTAATCGAGCATCTTGCCGTATACGACGTCCTCTCCCAGCTCGTTCTTCGCTATAAAAGTGATATTGTAACTTCTCACAGTTCTGACGTAAACGGCTGTGAAAGTAGTTGCGCCTACTACCGCCGTCTGAGAAACGTCAACGTCTTCACCGCTGCCGTCCATCCATTTTTCAAACGCATAGCTGTACTGCGCGTCGCTTTCTCTCGCTGTCTGTTCCTCAGAAGGAGCTGTTGCGTAAGAACCGTATTCCACATACTGTGTTTCGCAAAGTCTGTCGCCGTTTTCGTCAACAAAGTCGACCGCATATACTCTCAGAATCTTGTCGTATGTCGCGGTAACGTATATGTTATCGGTTACGCATGAGAAATCCTTGTCCCAACCTGTGAATACGTAATGGTACTGCGCCGTGTCGTAAGCGGAAAATTCGGCGTTCATACCGTCAGGAGAATTGGCTCCCTTGCCGTAAGATACCTTAACCGTACGAGTTATGTAACTGTTGTTGATTCCGAACTGGAAAGTTACGTCAAAAGTCTTAAGCTCGTATACCGCGTTGATTTTCTTGTCCGAAGTGATGTTTTCAAGCGAAGAATCCCAGCCTATCAACACGTATTTATCCTCAAGGGATACCGTTGAAGGAGGCTCAACGTTGCTGCCGTACGCCACCTGCTTGCTGCCCACCAGTATTCCGTCAAGATAGAAAGATACCGTGTATTTTCTGTACGTTTCTTCGTATACTGCGTGTATGACGGTATCTTCGGTTATGTTATTAGCACTATTGCTCCAGCCCGCGAAAGCGTAATCGTAAGTGTCGTCAGACGCTTTTACGGGGTCTGATTCCGGGAGTTCCGCATTTCCTCCGAGAGGAACGTATCTGCGGCAATAAAGCGTATCGCCGTCATAAAAATCCACGGTGAAATATCTGACGTTGTTGTTGTAAATCGCGTTTATTACTCTGTCTTCCGTAACGTAACAATAGTTGTTGTCCCAGCCGACGAACAGATAATCTATGTTTTCGGTAGGAGCTTTATCCAGTTTTCCTCCCTCGTTTGTCGGAGCGACCGCATCCTCACCGTATTTTACCGTCTGAGTTTCGCTCTTTCCGTCGCCGTAATTGAAAGTAACGGTATAGCTCTTGTATTCTCTCGTGATGCTCGCGCTGATTTTGAGGTCAGATTTGACAACTGAAAAATCTTTATTCCAGCCGGCAAATTTATAAACACTTCCCTTGAGTGAAGGCAGAGCCGCCTCTATCGCCTGCTGAGAAGGAGCGGTTGCGGATTTGCCGTATTCAACCTCTTCAGTCTTTATCACGACTCCGTCAACAGAGAAAGTAACGGTAAACGTTCTTATCTTCTGCTCGTAAACGGGGCGCACTTCAATGTCTTCGGTAATATTCGAAAGCGGGGTGTCCCAGCCTGAAAAATAATAATCGTACATTTCGTCAGAAGGCTTGTCTGACGCAGACATATATCCCGTGAGATTTGTCCCTATCGGGAAGTACGCGCTGTAAAGCACGAGTGCATCCGACCAGTCGTAAAACGTAACCTTTACGACCTCGTCCATTTCAAGCCATCTCGCATAAAGAACGGTGCCTTCTTCTGCATTTGTTACCGCATTGTAATCAGCAGGCAACTGCCACAGATTGTTGTCGAAATACCAGCCGCCGAATACATAACCTTCTCTTTCAGGCACCGACGTGAAAAGCGAGGTAATTTCGTCTGACGAAATATTGACTGCATACCCCTCCCAGTAAACGGCATTGATGCCCGTAGAAGTATCGACACCCCCGTTCCCTTCATTGACCTCAGTTGTTTCCTTCGTATCGCATGCCGACATGGCAAAAGCCCCCAAAGCGATTACCGTAACGATAAGCAAAACCGAAATGAATTTCTTCATAATAACCAGCTCCTTCTGTGCGCCGCACTGTTGCCGCGCGCTATCTGTCCCTACTTTTTCTTCTTTTCTCTTCTTATGCGGAATTCCGCTTTTTATAATTCAAGCCCGTACAATCTTTTTTAAGCGTTTACATTATATTATATAAAAATTTAAAAATCAACGCAATTTAAGGTAAAATTAATTTTGAACATATACCCGTTTTATACATAATTTTGTACCATTAATCCTTGCAAAACGAATAATTATAGAATTTATACATTTTTCAGACTTTACTTTAAACAGCAGACTTTGAATCGTTTTGCCTGTTTTTCTAAATGTCTTATCAAAACGTCAATTGACGTTTACTAAAAAAATTTCCTCGCCCGTGTTTGTATAAGCATATTATAATGCAAAAAAATCCTCTGCGTTTCTGCAGAGGATTATATCCGGTTTGCGTCTGATGCTGCCTTGAGTGATTATTCGTTTCGGATTGATAATATTAATTTGTTATTTTTTTTACAACGTCTGAATTATCTCTGTATTTTTACAAAGTTGCAGACTCCTTCTGCCGGACAAACCGCTGTTTTATTTTACGGGATATTCAAATCTCTTGTTGTTTTTCAGTTCGTCAAGATATCTTATTGCGTAATACTTTGCCATAGAGAGATTCTGTTCAAGATAATTGCCGCACTCGTCCGCCTTTGCGCCCGGAATTTCGCCCTCGAAATCAACGATAAACTCAAAAGCTCCTCTGACGTACGGCTCAATCTGTGCAGGGGAAAGTTCTCCGAATACCAGCAGATAACAGCCCGTCCTGCAGCCCATAGGTCCGAAATAAACGATGCTGTCCTTTATCGGACAGTTTCTCAGCCACGTCGCCGCAAGATGCTCTATAGTATGCAGCGCAGGCTGGTCTATCACGGGCTCTCTGTTGGGAGCAGTCATCCTGATGTCAAAAGTCGTAACCGTGCAATCTTTGCACCTGTCGCGCCTTGAAAGGTAAATCCCCGGCAGCAATTTTGTGTGGTCTATGCAAAAACTGGCAATTTTTTCCATATAATCTCCTTTTATACGTGTGCGGACTCCTTTCCGCGCCCACTTTAAAACACGTCTTTCTGTCCGGCTGTAAACCGTGCGATAACTCGTTGAAAATCGCGCGCTACCACATTAAAGAGTCAGTCGACATCCTCGCGCGATGTGACTATAATCCCGAAACGCGTCGCATAATGAGCTTTCTGTCAATCTGAATAACGTTCTCCGATAAGTGCTGAAAAAACCTCGGCAAACCGAGGTTTTTGTCTTAAATCATCAGCATCTTGTCGCTCTCTATCTTGAATTTTTCAAGCAGCTGAGCTACCGTAAGATTTTTCTTTTCTTCGCCGCGCACGTCGTAAATGATATTGCCTTCGTTCATCATTATAAGACGGTTGCCGTAACGTATCGCGTCTTTCATGTTGTGCGTTATCATTATCGTCGTCAGCTTGTTCATCGACGTAAGTTCTTCTGTAACCGCAAGCACTTTTTCAGCTGTTTTGGGGTCGAGAGCCGCGGTATGCTCGTCCAGCAAAAGCACCTTGGGCTTTTTCATAGTAGCCATGAGAAGTGTGAGTGCCTGCCTCTGTCCTCCGGAAAGCAGTCCGACCTTTGCCGTCAGTCTGTCTTCGAGTCCCAGTCCCAGTATCTTGAGCTGACTCTTGTAATCCACTTTTTCTCTGTGAGTTACACCCCAGGACAAACCTCTCATTTTTCCTCTGCGTGCAGCCAGAGCGAGATTTTCCTGAATTTCCATATTTGCCGCCGTACCCGTCATCGGGTCCTGAAACACTCTCCCCAGATACTTCGCACGTTTATGTTCTTTTAGTCTGGTTACGTTTTGTCCGTCAAGCTCAATCGTTCCTTCTTCAGGGAAATACACTCCGGCGATAAGGTTAAGCAGCGTGGATTTGCCCGCTCCGTTTCCGCCTATTACCGTAATAAAGTCGCCCTTTTCCACCTCAAGAGAAAGATTGATTATCGCTTTCTTTTCGTTTACCGTACCCATATTGAAGGTTTTGGACACGTTTTTCAAACTGAGCATACTCATTTGTCCTCACCTCCTGCCGTCGATACAGATAAAGCCTCTGCGCTTTCTTCGATTTCTTCCATCGATTTGGAGCCGTACTTTTCAACGTACTTCTCCTTTGCCTTGACGAGTTTTGCGTGCTGTTTCTTCACCGTCTTTTCGTCAACGCACGTTTTGAGCTGTTGTGTAAGCGAATTTATTGTCGCAAGCAGTTTCTGCCTCTCCGCCTCTTTCTTAGCGGCATTGCGTTCGTCACGCTTTGCAGCATAATCTGCGTACTTAGGATACTTCTTTATAAGATAATTGTCCAGCATCTTCGCGCCCGCCTTGCTCTTTGCTTTAATCATAGGCAGACACAGAGCGATTACGACGAGAACCGCCGTGCAGAGTTTGATATATTCCGTGGGAAGACCTACGTAATAAACTATCGCATAGATTATACGGTATATTATACTGCCTATAACTACGCCCGTAAGCGTAACCGCAAAGTTGCTGTTTGCAGGTATCAGAACTTCACCTATGATTACCGACGCAAGTCCGGCAACTATCGCGCCCTGTCCCAAAGACCAGCTTGTCGTACCCTGAGATTGCGCAACCAACGCCCCCGACAAAGCTATCAGCGCATTGGAAAGCATAAGTCCTATTATCTTTGTATTGTCGGTATTGATACCCTGCGCGCGGCACATCTTTTCGTTTGCACCCGTTGCACGTATCGCGCTGCCTATTTCTGTTCCGAAGAACCAGTAACAAGCACCGATTATTGCAACTACGCAAATCGCGCCCATAATCAATATGCTGTACATGGATTTCATCTCTCCGAAAACAGCATAGAAGACGGGTACGTTGATAAGTCCTATCGAAGACTTGTTACCCATCGTAATAAACGTAACGGAATACAATGCCGTCAACGTGATAATTCCCGAAAGTATGGGAGCTATCTTGAGTTTGGTATGCAAAAGCGCGGTGATAAGTCCCGCTGCAGCACCTGCAAGCAACGCTATTAAACATGCTGTGATGCCGTGCCAGGAATTGTTCTGAATCATCACCGCAGCAACTGCGCCGCCAAGAGCGAAACTGCCCTCACAAGTCAGGTCCGCGAAGTCAAGCAGTCTGAACGTGATAAACACGCCGATTGCCATTACAGCCCATAGCAGACCCTGATTGAGTCCGCCCAATAAAGTTATGCCCATTTCTTCATCCCGACTTTCCCGCCTCTTTTCAGGCGGGAAAGCCTTATATTGTTTTTTATGCCTTGTCTAATATGCTCTGAGGAATCGTAAATCCGATTTCGTCAGCGACCGCTTTATTTACTACGTAATCGTAATCCTCTGTCTGGCTGCCGACAGATATATCGCCTGCAGCTTTTTTTCCTGTCAGAATATCGTATGCCATCTGCGCAGCAAGCTCTCCGAGATAAGTGTAGCTTACGCTGAGGGTCGCAACGCCGCATACCTCTGTCATACCGCCCTCACCGCAGACGATGGGGAGCTTTACGCCGAGACTCACGTTCTGAGCGTGAACGGTGGTCGCGCTCTCTGCAAGAACGTTATCGGTGGGGAGATATACGATATCCGCACCTTTGTTCTTGAGGGACTGGAGTCCGAAACCTATATTGTCAACCTCAGAAATACCCTCGCTGACAAACGCAATGCCTTTCTCCTGGCAAGCCGCCTGCACCGATTCCATCTGAACAACAGAGTTGGTTTCTTTGGTAACGTAAAGCACGCCGATGGTAATGTCTGTGCCGCCGCCGAGCAGTTCCTGCATAAGAGATACCTGGTCAGCTATCGGGTTGATATCGGATACGCCGGTAACGTTGCCGCCGGTAGGAGCGGTCATGCTGGTTACGAGTTTTGCGTCAACAGGGTCAGTAACCGCGTTGAATATTACGGGGATTTCGTAATCCTTGCACTTTGTTACAGCAGTCTGCGAGGACGCGGTAGCTATTGAATACACGAGGTTTACCTGCTTTCCTATAAAGCCGTCAACGATAGAACCGTTCTGCGAATCGTCGCCCATTGCGTTGCCTTGCAGGAATTCTACGGTTTTTCCGTCTGCCTTAAGCAGTTCTGTCAGTTTATTGCAGAAAGCCTCGTTTGCCTGGTCGAGAGCAACGTGAGGAGCAAGCTGAATAACACCTACTTTGTAATCCGCTTTCGTGTTGTTGCACGCGACAAGCGCGAAACAGCCCGTTACGAGCGTAACAAGGACTATTGTCAATATCAGAATCTTCTTCATAATTCTCTCCTTCCGTTTATACGGATTTTTGAATATTGGAAATATTATAACATATATAAAGAATAAATTAAAAGAGTTTTTTGATTTTTTTGACGTATATTTGAATATTTTACAAAAAGCACGTTAAAATGCGCATATCATGCGTTTTTTAACAGAAAATCCGTCCGCTTTTGTTGCGGACGGATATGATTTTTATGAATAAACCGATATTTTGTGAATAATTATTCGCGTATACGCTTTTCAGCGACGGTCACCGCGTCCGCTACGGGCGCGATTTCGGCACACTCTGCGTCCTCAATCCTTCCCTCGTCGCACAGCTTTGCAAAACAGGGATTTATCGGAAGTCTTGAGAGAAGTTTCACGCCGTAACTCTCGCACACTTCTTCTGCCTTCGACTCGCCGTAAATATAATGTCTTTTGCCGCAATTGTCGCACTCGAAATAACTCATATTTTCGACGACGCCCAGTACGGGTATATTCATCATCTTCGCCATTTTGAGAGCTTTTGCGACTATCATAGAAACAAGTTCCTGAGGAGAAGTTACTATGATTATGCCGTCCACCGGAAGGCTCTGGAACACGGTAAGCGGCACGTCGCCCGTGCCGGGAGGCATGTCCACCACCATATAGTCTGTCTCGCCCCAGTCCACATCAGTCCAGAACTGCTGAACCATACCGGCAATGAGCGGACCTCTCCATATAACGGGGTCGTCCTCGTGTTCAAGCATCATGTTTACGGAAATCATCTTTGTACCTTTTTTCGTCATTGCGGGAATAATCATCTTCCCGTCGCCCATAGCCTTTGCCTTTACGCCGAACACCTTGCACATCGACGGTCCTGTAACGTCCGCGTCGAGGACTGCGACTTTATTGCCTCGCGCCGCAAGCGCACACGCCGTAAGCGCGCTGACAAGAGATTTGCCTACGCCGCCCTTACCGCTGACTACCGCGATTACTTTCTTTACTTTACCTCCGCCGTTCTTTTTCTCCTGCTTGCGTTCACCGCAATTTGCCGAAGAGCATGAAGAACAATCGTGATTACACTCCATATATCCTCCTTAGCCGCATTTTTTTGCGGCTAAACGTGTTTTTATCTGTCTATGACGCGAGTGCAGTTTTTTCATGCCCGTGTCTGCAAACTATATAATTACAAAGTCGCCGGGCGTTATGAAAAGCCAGCTCAGCGCAGCCAGTATAACCGCAATTACGACCTGATGCAGTACGTACACCCATATCGCTATCCTGCCCCAGAAATCGAAAGGCGCGTGCCAGTTGTATTCGCCGAGCCACGGCATAAGACTACGTTTCTTGCCGTAAAGCAAAGGCGCGACTCCTGCCCCGATAAGCATATATCCCACAGACGGGAATATAGGATAATAATCCGCAGAATAAAACTCATCGGAATTTCCAAGCATCCAGTCTGCGATAAAATACCAGTCGTTGTTATCCGAAAACGCCTGTTCGTCAATACTGTATCTTACCTTGCAGAATTCGTTTATTATTATAATCATTATTCCTACGGCAAGACATATCACCGCGGTTCTCCACGCGTCTTTGCGCGCGATGAAATTAATCGCAACCCAAAGAAGTATCGCCACCGCGAACATGTGCAGAATACCGAATTTTATCGGCATATCCATTGCCGTGGTTACCGCCGTTATTATAAGAGCGAAAACCGCGACTTCAATGCCTCTTTTGAGATTGCTCCTTGAAAACGAACAGGATATGCCGCAGAGAAGGGCAAAAACCCACACGACTATATCTCTCGTAACGAGCCTTAACGGGCTTGTGTCATAAATTACCGCACGTTTGTAAAGTCCTATAAAAAATTCCGTCCCCTGTGCCTGCGCCCATGCCTTGCCGAAAACACCGCTAATGTCGAACATAAAGTGGTCGAAAATCATCAGAAGTACGCATACGCCTCTGAGAAAATCCAGCTCCCATATTCTGTTTTTGACAGGTTTTAACGCCTCTCCCGACTTGAATTTCATAGCAAAATTATATCACCCTACTCTTTTACAGTCAATCTTATTTTACGTCGACGGAACAATCGCAACGGCAAATATCCTATATATGCCGTAACGCACGCGCATAAACGTATCTCTTCGCACGGGAACCGATATTTTATTGCATATATGCTTTCAAAGCTTTTTCTCTTTTCTTCTTTTTAAGCGGCTTATACTAAAAACAAAAATTATCTTCTTTCAAGCATAAGCCTTACGATTTCAGCAACTGCGTTTTTCTCTGCTCCCGAAAGCTGCGAGTAAGCCTGCATAAACGTCTGCTCTCTTTCTGTCAGGTTTTTATAATACGGCACCAGCTTTAGCTTTTCGTCCACAAGCCCCAGAAGAAAATCCGCGGACGTGTCGAAATACCTCGCAAGAGCGACAATTGCCTGTGCCGTAGGCATGCGCGTCCCTGCCTCCCATTGCGCTATCGCAGACTGCGACGCATTGAGCCTCTTTGCCAGTTCTGCCTGCGTTACGCCCTCTTCTTCTCTCAATAATTTTAGCTTTTCACAAAATTCCATAGCTTTATTTTATCATACGGCACGTTATATCACAAATGAATTTAATAACATTTTAAAAAATTACTTTTGTAATAATATTGCGATTTTAAGGCTTTTTGACAGAATTTTGAGCGGATTTTTTCTTTGAGGTCAAAAACAATTGTAATAAAATGAATTTTGTCAGAAAACGGAGGTAACATTATGCAAAAAATCAGACTTATCATTGCGGACGACGAACCCGACTGTGCCAACAGCCTCGCCCGCAGTTTTGAAGGCGACGCAGACATCGAGGTCATTGCCGTCGCGAAAGACGGACTGGACGCTATCGCTAAAATCGAAACGCTCAATCCCGACGCCGTAGCACTGGATATAGTTATGCCCAACCTTGACGGTTACGGCGTCCTCGCAAACGTGGATTTTTCTAAACTTCGCAAAAGACCCGTATTTATAATGACTTCGGGACTTTCAGGCGATACGTTTATACGCAAGGCAATAGGAGCGGGCGCGGATTATTATATGTTAAAACCCGTTTCTCCTTCTTCTCTCAAAGAAAGACTGATTGAGTGTACGAGAGTCAAATATTCCCCCGTTGCAGTAAAGGATGACTCCCAGATAAAGCAGGCAATACGCCGCAGCCGTCATACTCTTGACGAAAAACTCGCAAATATCTTCATATCGGTTGGTATTCCGGCACATATAAAAGGTTATCAGTTTTTAAGAGAGGCGATAAAAATGACGATAGATTCTCCCGAAGTCATCAACAGCATAACCAAAAAACTTTATCCCGGAATTGCAGAAAACTTTAACACGTCTGCATCCAAAGTCGAGCGCGCGATACGCCACGCGATAGAGGTCGCATGGAACAGAGGCAAGATAGAAAACATAAACCAGATTTTCGGCATCAAGATATATTCAGCCAACGACAAGCCTACAAACGGTGAATTTATCGCACTGCTTGCCGACAAAATGATAATGGAAGGCGCAGTCTGACGCCGTGAGGATATTAAAAAGCAACCCCGTGCCGGGCAACCGGTACAACTTCCCCTCTTTCCGCGTCGCTTACCCTTTTGCGACGCGGTTTTTGCATGCGACATGATTTGTATTGTATTTTTTGTGCTTTTGACAAAATTCAACAAAAGAACGACATATTGGGATTCTTCTATACGCTTACACGCGCGGAAAAATTTAAAAATGTAAAAATACAAAAATTTTACCGAAAAAGTGTTTACAAACCGCACAATAGTGAATATAATACTACACGCATAGGTAAGGACGATTTTACCTTTATTTCAGGAAAATTGTGAGGTAACGACAATGGCAAAATACAAAAAATGTTCCAGATGCGAACTCAACTGGATTCCCGTAGAAGAAGATTACTGCGACGTTTGTAAAGCCGAACTCAAAATCGGCGGTGCAACCCTTCTTGAAGACGAAGACGAAGACGAAATGCTCTGCCCAGTTTGTCATACTAATTATCTCGAACCGGGCGAAAAAATCTGCGCAGAGTGCGCTCGCAAAACAGGTAAGAACGGCGCAGACGAAGAATACGAAAAAGACGACCAGCCTGAAGAAGACGACGAAAACAAGGTGTCTTTTGACGAACTTGCAGAAGAAGAGGCATGGAACGACTTCGATGAACCCTTTGATGACAACGAAGACTTCGACAGCGACGATTACGGCGACGCCTTCGACGACGAAGAAGAAAGCGACGAAGAGGAAGAAGAATACAAAGACGACCTCGACGACGACTTCAATTATGACATCAGCGACGTCGCTGACGACGAAGAGGAAGAAGAAGAAACTCCCGGCGACGATGACGACGACATCTGATATCAGACTTTTAAATTCAGCAAATAAAAAATATCCCCTTATCGAAGGGGATATTTTTTATTGATATTAAATACGTTTTTTATATTTTCGTATTTTTCTTCAGCATGCACTAACTGCTGTAATCTGCAGCTCTTAACTCAACGACCGAACCTTCAAAGCTCAATGCCTGTTCCGACACGCAAGAATCAGTTTATCGTCAAAGGACCGTAAAATCCTGTCTGCGTTGCCGAGGTTACCGCCGCCGCTCCTACCCAGCCGAACAGTTTGTCAACCGCGTTGAGTTTGAAGTAATTATCGGTAACGAACAGACCGTAAGCGTCGGTTTTTACATAGGTTTCGTCAAACACGTATGCCTTTATAACGGGTACGAGAGATGCGTCGTTCCACTCTGCCGCACCGCCGTCTGCCGTTTCTATCGCGGTTTCTTCAACCATGCTCTCACCGCTGCCCTGCACGCTCTCTGTAATGCTTACGCCTTGTGCCGTTCCCGTCGTGCCGTCGGTTTGTGCGTTTTGTGCAATTCCTTCTGCCTTTCCGCCATCATCGAGATAAGCCCTGTTGACACTCACGCCGCCGCTTATCACGCCGTAATTGGTCGCGGCTATGCCGCCTGTCTTTGCAGACGCGCTGAGTACGCCTTCAAACGCGCAATTTTCTATCGTTCCGTAATTGTCTACCGCTATGCCGCCTGCCGCAGAACCGTCGCCCGTCGCTATCACAACGGTGTCGGCAACCGTAAGATTTCTGACGACCGCGCCTTCGTCCACTCTCTCGAACAACGCCGCGCTGCCGGCTCTGTCTATAAGCATACCCTTAAACGCATAACCGTTGCCTTCAAATATGCCCTTGAATCCCTGTACGTTGCCTTCTCCGTCGCGCCAAGCAAGCATATCGGTCAGCTTTCCTCCGAAGTCTATATCTCCGGCGAGGAGCATATCTATCGCGTAATAATCCGCTGTGCCGCCTTCGTTGTCAATCCACATATCGTAATCTGTCGCATCGGCAAGCACATAGAACGCGTCGCCTTCTTTCAGGGTCGTATCGAAATAGCGGAAAGTCAGAGTGCAATCTCTCATAGTTACGACGAAGTTGCCACCGTCTGCCTTTTCGGGAAGATTTGCCGTCGCGTAAACCTGAGTCGTCGCAAAATAACCGTCATCACGTTTTTCAAGAACGCCTTCGCTCACAAGTTCGTCAAAGAAGTTTTCGGGGAAGGATACGGTTATTCCCGCCGCCGCCTCGCTTACGAGTTTTGCGTAATTTTCAGAGGATATTCCGAGAGCCGCCGCCTGTTCCTGGGTAAAGGTTATTATGCCGTCAGAAACAGCTTTAGGCGCAAGCATCGCAGAGTTGTAGGACTGGTCTTTTCCTACTGTATAATCAGCATAAATTCCCAGGTCTACCGCAAGTATTCTGCCTGCCGTCGTCATCGCGTTTGCGTTCATGGAAAATTCGCTTTCGACCGCGCCTATCGTCAAATCGGAAGGCGCGACCCACTCTGCCGAATACAGCGTGTAATTGCCGCCGTTTTCGCCGCCGAGTACGGGTCTGAACACAACCGTCGCACCGAGCGACGCCGTATTGTCGGCATCTGCCTGAACGCTTGTCGTGAAATCGTATACGTCAACAAATTCAAATCCGGCAAGCTGCGCCTCTGAGAGGACCTCTCTCGCGTAATCTTCGTCAGCCAGCCTGCTCATTGCAATCATAAGGTCGTGCGGCGTATACGTGCCTACCGTATCGCTTAAGCTGAATACCGCCGCGTTTTCTCCGCTGCCCACGGTGATTTGCTGCGTTTCGTAAGTTATGACCGTGCTTTCTCCTTCGCCGGTAATTTTCTGTACAATCTCGTAAAGCACTCCGTCTTTTGCCAATACCTTTCTCGTCAAAGCCGTGAAATCCGCAAATCCGAATCTTTCAGCCGCCGCAACCTGCGAAGTTAGTTCTCCGGCCGATGTAAAGTAACTGCCCGTAAGCATACCGGCATCTTTATCTCCGTCCTTGAGCGTAAGAGTGCCGTCAGCGGTCGTGTCGTAATACTTGACCGCCTCAACGCCGTCGGCGTCTATCTGTCTGGGATAGATTACGAGTGCAATTCCGTTGGCGACCTTTGTTCCTTCTCCTGAGAAGGTGTATTCCGTTCTCGAACCGCTGTCATAAGTAACGTCGCCAATCGTTTCTCCGCTCGCTCCGCCGCCGATAATGCCTTCAAGGCTCGCTTTGCTGTAATATCCTGCCTCTGTACCGCCTACGGAAAGCGTTCTGGTTTCTGACACCCCTCCGCTCGTAACGGTGATATTTACTGAGTAAATCTGCGCAACACCCGTATATACGACTTCTTTCATACTGGTTTCCACGTCGCCGTCCACCTCTACGTTGCCTCCGCGAACACCGATAGCCACGGTGAACGCGTTGACTCCCGAAGTAATTACCGTCGTACCCTCAAACTGCTGAGCCACGTCGCCTTGCGCGAACAAAGCCACGATACGGTTGAGCGACGAACCCACGTTGAAATCACCGATTGCGCTGCGGTAACTTATTCCGTAACCGTCCCACACGAATCTGTTGTAAGGAGCTATAGCCTCAATCGCAATATATCCCGCGCCGGACGAATAGTCGACGTAATACGACTTGTTGTACTCGCCCTCTCCCGTCAGCACGTTGTGCTGCAAGCCGTCAGTCGTGTAGTCGTCCTGTGCCGCGAAATAATATCCTATATAGCCCTCTGTATACGGTTCGAGAAGGCTGAGGCTGCCGCCTGCCGCGCCGTCAATCTCTACGTAAGAATACACGTTGGTCGCCTGAGAAGTTCCGCCTCCCGTTATCGCGCCTGCTCCTGTAAGTCTTCCGTCCGCGACCGCGACGATTACGCCGTCAATCGCACCGTCTGAAACGCCTGCAACATATCCTGCGCCGGCAGATATTACGTTATAATTTTCCGCCCCTGCGCTTTCGTTCACCCTGACCGCAATCCTGCTCAGCGTGCCGTCATTTCTGCCAGAAATCGCACCCCATACCGCTCCTGCCGCATTGACGTCGGCAGAGTATGTAAAGCTTGCGTCGACGATGCTCGCCCCCGACTCGTTCAGTCCCGTTATACCGCCCGCGTTTGTCGCGCCCGTGATTGTAAAGTCGCTTATCAGCTCAACGGATACGTTTGAAATCGTGCCTCTGTTTATTCCTGTAAGACCGCCCGTGCAAGCCGCCGTAAGAGGCGATAAAGGCATCAGTTTTACGTTGACGTTTTCTATTGTGCCTGCGTTGACCGCCACAAGCATACCCGCCGCGCCGTTCTTGTTTGTCGCCGCAGCTCCGCTCACGAGAGAAATTGTATATCCTCTGCCGTCAAATACGCCCGAGAATACAGCATCTGAAATCTCAGAGGTGTCCACGCCGTAAATGCTGCTTGTAAGGTAGAAGGACGAATTGTTCTTTATCGCCTGCAAGAACTGCTCTGCGGTAGACACCGCTATGCCCGTACCTGCCGTCGCCGCCGTCATCTGTCCGCTTTCGAGTTCTGACGACGTCGTAGACGCATTGGTAGAGTTGACAGAATCGTCGTTGCCCTTTACCGCAAAGGTGTATCTGTCGGTCGCAGTCTGCATATCATAACCTTCAAGTCCCGTGAAGGTAAAGCTCAGCACGTAACCGCTGCCTTGCGCAACGTACTTGAAATTGTCTGCGAGGTATCTGTCCACGATAGCGGGAGATACCGCGCTTTCGCTGTCGTTGACATAAAGCGACAGTGCGGACAACAACGCCTGATTGAGCTTTGCAAAGTCTGACGAAGAATCGTAAGCTCCGCCGCTCCACGGCTCTCCCGTGAGCAGTCTTTCTGTGATGCGCGTCTGCGCCTCTGCCGTTATATCTGGAGATTTTGCAAACAGGAAGTCAAGTCCCTGCAATCCGCTTATACCGACCGCGTAAGTTCCGTTTTCGCGTTCAGCAGTCATTATATC
>CALWHB010000006.1 GCA_944380275.1 uncultured Christensenellaceae bacterium
GATAGCGAAGGAGCAAGGCTTAAAGCGAAACTTTTTGTATAAAAAAGTGGAGCAAAGTTGCCTTTGCTCCTGAGCTGGAGCAGGTAACGGGAATCGGACCCGCGCCCCAGGCTTGGGAAGCCCGTATTCTACCATTGAACTATACCTGCAAGATATTCAGCTGTCTATTTGTAAGATTAGCACAACAACGACGCGCCGTCAAGACAAGAAAGTAAAATGCGGCGCGAAAATTGTTGGATTTTATTTTTTAATACTTCCCTGACATTTTCAAAATTAAAAGCGATATTGACAACAATGGCGACGCATTATATCATAATATTATAGATTATTATAGAAGAAGACTTTATAATTCAAAAGACATAAGGTAAAAAAATGAAACATTGCGGTACGCAGAAGTTGGAAACCGAAAGATTGATTTTGCGAAGATATATAAGTGAAGACGCGATTTCAATGTATAAAAACTGGGCAAGTGACGAAGACGTTACGAAATACCTTATGTGGCAGCCTCATCTGAGTCCCGAAGTCAGCCGGAGCGTTACCGACGAGTGGGTCAGGCAATATGCAAACGAAAACTTTTATCATTGGGCAATCGTTCTGAAAGACAACGGCAACGAACCTATAGGCGACATAGCCGTAGTAAACATGAACGAAAAAGTTTCTATGGCGCATATCGGCTATTGTCTGGGCAAAAAATGGTGGCATCAAGGCATTATGTCCGAGGCTCTGAAGGCGGTAACGGATTTTTTATTCGACGTTGCGGACTTCAACAGAATTGAATCCAGACATGACCCTAACAATCCGAACTCAGGCAAAGTCATGCAAAAATGCGGCATGAAATACGAAGGAACTTTACGCAGCTCTGACTGGAACAATCAAGGCATATGCGACGCATGCTACTATGCTCTGCTCAAATCAGAACGATGATTGGTATAAAATGAAAATGCGAAGAAAAATCTGCTTATATTTAATCTCCGCCGCAACGATTGTCTGTCTTTTATTCATATTCTGCGGCTGTCTTTCTATAACACGGGTAAAAGAGTCGCATTACTCAGACGCGGACGCGTCGCTTATAAACCCCGACGCTGACGACTGCGCGAAAGAACTTATGCGTTATCTCAAAAGCGTATACGGCACAAAAGTCATTGCGGGTCAGTATATCAACGAATACGCAGACTACTCTGCTGCGGAATTTCAGGCAGACCCGGACAATCCCGACAGCCCTTCAACCGTTTTCAACGCGCATGAACTGAAAGCCGTATATTCCATAACCGGAGAATATCCCGCTCTTCTCGGACTGGACGTATCGGGCATAGAAAGCGGCGACCCCTGCTATTCTGTGGGACAAGCCGTTGAGTGGCACAATGCCGGCGGCATAGTTACAATATGCTGGCATTGGAAAATAGACAGTATGGACGGCAATCCTCGTGCTTTTTATACTCAGCAGACCTCTTTCTCTCTTGCGGCAGCACTTGCCGACAAAGGCGGAAATCTGTACAAAGGGCTTATCTCGGATATAGACGCCGTCGCAGAGGCACTGAAACCGCTTGCTGTAAACGGTGTGCCTGTATTGTGGCGTCCTCTTCACGAGGCAAGCGGCGGTTGGTTCTGGTGGGGCGCGAGCGGCGAGGACGCATACAAGGAACTGTGGGACATCTTATATGACCGCATGACAAACGTACACAAACTCAACAACCTTATATGGGTATATAACGGACAGGACAAGGACTGGTACGTCGGTGACGACAAATGCGACATTATAGGCGACGACCCTTACTACGATTACAACTCCCGCGAATCGTACGAGAAAGACCCTGCCAACTCGTTACGTTTCAAGACTAATTACAAATACGGCGAAAACAAAATGATAATGATGAGCGAAAACGATTTTGTTTTTGATATAGATGCCGCTTTCAGAGAAAACACCCGCTGGCTCACTTTCTGCACATGGTGCCGCGAGTTCGTCTGCGAATACGAAAACGAATATTATAACACTTTGCCGTTTTACAGCGGAAGATACACCTCTTCCGAAGAACTGAAAGCAGCTTACGACAATGAAAAAACAATCACTCTGTCCAGACTTGTCGCAAGCGGAGAATATAAAATTTGAGGATAAATATGGCACCCGTGACGATAAAACGCATATATAAAAAAGATTACGAAGGTTTTGTGCTGCCGATAGAATATACGACAGACAGATATTATGACGTAACCCTCACTTCTTCTGACAAAGGCTGGAGCGCAACCTTTGAAAAAAAGTTTTTCGACTCTCCCGTAACTCACACTCCGGAAGAATACGACTACCCCGACAAACTCTTTCAGCCTCATTGGAAAGGTGCTTTTGCTTACGGTGCGTTCGACGGAGAACGCCTTATAGGCGCAATCGAACTCTACGCGGAAAAATGGGCAAACCGCATCAGAATAACAGAACTGTGGATTGAAGAAAAATACAGAAAACGCGGCATAGGCAAACAGCTTATGGATAAGGCAAAATCACGGGCAAAGCAACGCGGCGCGCGTATGCTTATTCTCGAAACGCAGTCCTGCAACATAAACGCAATAGGGTTTTATCTTCACGAAGGTTTCGACCTGGTGGGTTTCTTGTCCTGCGACTATTCCGACACAGACCTTGAACGCAAAGAAGTGCGTATGGAAATGGGCTGGTTCAACAAGTAAAAAGCAAAAACCTTCAGCCTTTTTCTTCAAACATTTTTGCCGCGGCTCTGTCTTTTTCTTCTGTTCTTTTAATCGCGTGCCCTGCAAAAATCGTTACGATTGCCAAAGCCAAGACGCAGAAACCGTGCGAAACGTATCTGAAAACGGAATCCGCTCCTAAAATGTACGCGGCAATGTTGAACGAATTCCACATCTGAAAAACGAAATAATACATTGAAAGCCATTTCCCGAACACGCCATAGACATCGCGTATACTGCAAGGTAAAAGCAAAACCTCGTTGAGAGTCTTCCCTCCCGAATACCTGTTGCCAAAAACAGAAAAAGCCTTGAATTTCATCTGAGAGCATACGGTGAATATAGATATAAGAATCACCCCGAAAGCCACGGGAACAAAAACAAACGCGCTCTCCCCGACAGGTCGCGCAAGAACGTCTTTGCCTTGCAACGCAAGAACGTAAAGCACGCAAAAAGCCGTCGTCGCAGAGATAAAACACAAGGTCGCCACAACAAAAGCGACATAATACAAAATCCCTTTCTCTACCTTTCTTGCGGGAAACGCGACTTTTTCAAGTCTGGGTATTCCTATAAGCTCCTCTATGCCTACCCTGAAGTTTTCGGATATTGACTTCAGCGTATCGATGTCAGGTTCGCTCAATCCCCTTTCCCACTTGCTGACGACCTTATCCGACACGCCGATTCTCGCGCCGAATTGCCTTTGAGTAAGCGAATGCGATTCTCTGAGTTTTTTAATTCTGTCTTTCATCTTCACACTCTCTTTCGCTTTCTCTAATGACGTTGATTTTTACAATGCTTGCGACAACAAAGACGACGGGAACGAGAATAACTGCGCAGACAATGCTCCACATCGCGGCAACGGGAACAGCTCTTTGCAAAGCCATGTAACAGCCGAGTAAAACAAAAAGACTCTGCGCCGCAAGCAACGTTGCGTTAAGTCCTGCAGACAACAGCTTGTGAATTTTTATACGATTACCTTCCTCCTTGCACAAGTCGTCAAGATAGACGGGTAAGACGCCCAGATTGACTTTCCATCTTATCTTTATAAAATTCAACAAAAGGGCTGCAATCGCAAACATCGCGCTGACTCCCGGACACAGGAACAACATACCCTTTCTCCCGTAAAGGTCGATTTCTCCGTCCGGACCGAAATGTATCCCTATCCTGCCCGGCAATCGTATATACGCTTTGACGCTTAACGCGAAAAGTATGACCGAAGACAGCACGACTCCCGCCATGCACAACAGCGAAAATACGTTCATCGGCAATCTGCGCGGCGTTCTGTCGGACGGTCCATGCGTACGCGCATCCTGCGCGTCGTACACTATTTCTCCGGGTTCCACTTCAAATATCCTCGCAAGCAACGCAAGCGTTTCCGGGTCGGGAAGGCTCTCGCCTCTTTCCCACTTGCTGACGACGTTGTCCGACACAAACAGCTTGTCTGCAAGTTGTTTCTGCGTAAGACCTCTTTGCTCACGCAGTCTGCGTATATTGACGGCGACGGTTTTATCCGTCTTTTGCAAGCGGCTCTGCATAAGCACCTCCCTTTCGGTTTCATTATACGATAACGAAATCCTATTTTCAATATCCGTCGCAACCTGCGCTCTCTCTGAATTGTAGAATCGCTTATGAAACTTGACTTAAACTGCGGTTTAGAGCTAAAATAAAAAGGCAAAACGAGGTGAAACAATGGATACGAAAACCGCTGTATTACAACTTCTCGAAGAAAACAAGACCTCAGCTTTGTCCGGTCAGCAAATTGCAGACATGCTGGGCGTTACGCGCGCTGCGGTATGGAAAGCGGTAAAAAGCCTTCAGGAAGACGGCTACTCTATTTCTGCCGCAACCAACAGAGGATATATACTGACAAGCGCAAGCGACATAATATCTGTACAAGGCATACGCGCCGCTCTCCCTGAACGGTATAAGGACCTCTCCCTCGAAGTCAAAGACAGCACGACGTCGACGAATATTGACGTGGGAATAGCCGCGGCAAACGGCGCACCTCACGGCACGACGGTCGTTGCGCTCGAACAGAAAAGCGGACAAGGCAGATTGGGCAAGAGTTTTTGCTCTCCCAAAGGCGGCATATATTTTTCTACATTAATCAGACCTTCTCTGTCGATTGACAAAGCGGTAATGATTACGCCTGCGGCGGCATGCGCCGTTCACAAGGCGATAAAAGAACTCTTCAATCTCCCCGTAAGCATAAAGTGGGTCAACGACGTATATCTGAACGGCAGAAAAGTCGTGGGTATTTCCACACAGGCGCAGGCTGATATAGCGGTAGGCGGAATAAGCGGAATAATAGTAGGCACAGGTATAAACTACAATACGTCTTTGTCGGACTTTGCTCCCGAACTCAAGGACAAAGCAGGTTCACTGTTTTACGAAAACGCACCCGCAAAACGCAACGAACTTGTGGCGGCGACGATAACCAACCTGCTCGACCTTTCGCGCGACCTCACGGATAAAAGCTATATGGACTATTACCGCGCAAACTGTTTCGTAACGGGTAAACGCGTGGACTACGAGATAGACAGAGAGCAAAAAAGCGGAATTGTCGAAAACATCGACGACAACGGCGCACTGATAATAAAAGAGGACGGAAGGAAAGAAACTCGCACGCTGTCATGCGGAGAAATTTCTGTAAGACCCCGTTTATAATCGCTTTTAATCCACACGGGTACAAAATTTTTACGGCGCAATAAAATTGCGCCTCTTTTTCGCGCTCTTATAAGCCGCACTCTGAGCTGTTCTCTGCGGCGGCAGAATACGGCATGCACGCACCTTGCCTTTCATTATTCAACAAAGAACATCTTATATTCTCTACTCTGTCTGCCGTACAGAAGTCTGCGGCTTGTCAAATCTTTTTTAGCGCGGTAAATCTTTCTCTAATATAAAGCAGAAAAAACGGCGTCCCTTAAAGGGAACGCCGGACAAATTCAAAAGCCGTATTTCAGAAATTGATTACATCGAGATGTTCAAGAAGAATCTTTACTCCCAGCAATATCAGTATGACGCCGCCGAGAATTTCTGCCTTGTTTTTGAACTTATCCCCCACTTTAACTCCTATTCCGACGCCGATAAGACTGAAAGTAAAAGTAGTTGCGCCGATAACTGAGATTGCAAGCCAGATGTTTACCGAAAGAAAGGCAAACGTTACGCCTACCGCAAGTGCGTCGATACTAGTCGCAACCGCCATTACGAGAAGGGTTACAAGTCCGAGTTGCAGAGGTTTTTCCTCTCCTTCTTCTTTTTTATCCTTGTCGAAAATGCCGTCATAAATCATTTTTCCGCCCAGAATAAGTAAAAGACCGAACGCTATCCAGTGGTCGACAGAAGTGATGTATTTCTGAAAAAGCGAACCTGCTCCCCAGCCTATAAGCGGCATGAGCATCTGAAATCCGCCAAAGAAAAGAGCGATGAGCAGAGCGTATTTTAAGATGAACTTTTTCATCTCTACGCCCTTGCACATGGATACGGCAAACGCGTCCGCAGACACGCCGAGTCCTATCAACAAAATCTCCCAGATTGACATTTTTTCCTCTCTTTCGTACCGTGCAATAAAAAATCACACATAGTACGGGTGCTATGTGTGAGTCTTGCCATTTAATATAAGCCATGCCGTTGAAAGCAAGTATGTTGACTTATCACGAGAGTTTCGCCGACTACTCCCTCACCGTTTGTTAGTCTAACATAACAAACCCCCGTTTGTCAACGGTATAAGCGCGCTTATTAAACGCGCTTGCCGTGCGCGATATTTATCGCCGCCCGTCCACAGGCGCATTTTCTGCTCTTAATATATCTGTGGGCGCACTTTCTTCTCTTGCTGTATCCGCGGACGCGTTTTCTTCTTTATCTCCGTCCGCTTGCGTTTTTTCCTCTTCTCCGCCTGACGTCGCCGCACCGCCCTTTCTCTTTGCTAACATAAAGGCGAGCGGTATCACTATGAGGAAGTTGACGACGACCGCGGCAAGGAAGATATAGTTTGTGGGAACAGGTTGTTCTGCCCCCGTCGTCGGGTCTATATAAATACCGTTGCTTGTAGAACTTACGTACGCGCCGATAAACGGACCCACGCACATAGGAATAAGCACGCTGAACACCATCCTTATTCCCTGGAAATGTCCTACTTTATCCTTGGGAGTATTGTCGCGCATAGACGCCGACAGCAATGCCATTTCCCACAGATAGCCTGTCATCATTATGATGCCGGATACCGAAACAAACCAGACGTTGCGCGCAAAGAACATCATGAGTCCTCCCACGGTATATAGGGCAAGCGACGCAGGCAAAAGGATTTTGAGAGAAACCTTGCCTCGCAGGAATCCGAATACGACGCTGAACACTGCGGAAAGTATGAGAATCGCACCCAGCATAAGCACGTAATCTTTTATACCCAGGAAATATTCAACGTAAATAATAAGATAGGACATATAAATATTATTGGCTATCCCTATCACACAGACGGCGGCATAAATCAGATAGAGGTTTTTATTCTGCTTTACGACGGACGGACGGAACCCGTAAACGAGTTCTTTGACGAAACTTTCTTTTTTGGGTTTAAGGTCGGGGCTGTCCTTTATGAGGAAAATGCCCGCGATGCCCATAGCGGTTGTAATTGCGCCCAGCACGCCGAAAAAGAGCATCCACTGCCCGTTCTGAGTAAAAGAGTCGAACACTCCGAATATCACAAGCAAAGCGGCAAGAGGCATGACCTGCAAAACGCCTTCAGCTTTCGCCCTCGTGCCGTGGGTGGTAACGTCCGTAATCCAGGCGTTGAACGCCGCGTCGTTAGCCGTGGAGCCTATCGCCGTCATAAGACAGTCCATGACGATAATCATCACGGTGGTAAGCGCGACGGCGTCTGCAGAAGGAAACAGTTTTTGAGAATTTTCCTTGGTAATCAGAGCAAACGCAAACACGCTTGCACCCCATAAAACGTAACCTATGCTTATAAACAGTCTGCGCTTGCCCACTCTGTCTGAAAATCCGCCGGCAAAAAGCGTAACGACCGTAGCGACGACGGCACTTGAGGCGACCATCGCGCTTGTGGCGTTGAGGTCGTAGGTAACCGTCTTATACAGATATACGTTGAGGTACATGTTTTCCACCATCCACGCTATCTGCCCGACGAGTCCGAACAGAACTATGCTTAGCCACACTCTTGCACCGAGTTTTTCCTTCATATTCCACCTCTCGCTTGTCAGACCTTAATAATATTATATAACCTATCTGCCTCAAGTTCAAGACCCGTCCGTCGATTTAAGGCAAGCGCGAGGCAAAATAATCCGACCTGACAAAAGAGAACGCGACGATAAAAATAAAACGCGGCATAAACAAAACCGACGATAAAAATGTAACGAAAAATCAAATTCAACTGCAAAACATAAATGCGACAATAAATGAAACACGACAAAAACAAGCGCGACAAAAAATCCCCTTTTCTGATTTGAGAAAAGGGGATTTTATCGTGTCCGTGTTTATTAAACGTGTTTTATGCTATTTTTTGACAACTTCAAACTCAAGCGTCTTTTCGCCCAGCTTGCCTGCTGAGAACGTAACCGTTGCTTTACCGCTCTTGCCGGTAGTCTTTATCCACACGCCTCTCTGCCCGCCAATCAGGGCGACGTTCTTCTCGCCTATTACCTCTATAGGTCCGGTAGTCTTAATCGTGATTGCGGTGTTGTCGTAAGGCAATACGTTGCCGCACTGAGAAACCGCCTTAAGCACGATTCTGGTAACGTCGTACGTTTCATCCTCGACCAGCTTTTCACTGTCTGCTTTCGCATAGAGGCTTGCCTGGAACACAGAGCCTTTTTCTGTCGTAACGACGACCTCGCCTTTTGAGTTGAGTCCCTCGAACTTGTATGTAACCTGTTTTCCGCCCCAACTCGTTACGTACTTGCCGAACAGAATCGTGATGCTGTCAACAGAAAGTTTGTATTTGATAAGGCATTTTATCAAAGTGAACGGGTGACGGAAGATACCGCCGAAGGTACCGTATTTCTTGACAGCCAGCAAAGCCTTCTTGAGTTTTTCCGCATCTCTCTTCGAGAACTTATACTGCTCGTCTTTTTCAAGCTGGTCGCCTATAACGTCGTCGAGCGGCACGGGCGGGGTGGGAAGATTTTTGAATTCTTTGCTCTTGCCGTATTCCTCAACCATATCAAACGTATTGATAAGTACGCCGTTCTTATACATCCTGACCGTGGGACAGTTGGTAAACATATATACCGTGCCTACCTGTCCGCCGGCGACGTCGCCTATCTCCATATTGGAAGAGATTTCGAGAACGGGTTTTTTGCCCTGCATACGGTAGACTTTTGCCGCCAGCTTGTCGATACGGAACATATCCGAAACGCCGTGATAACATATCTTATCGCCGCTGCCGAAGTCTTTATGCGTATTGTAGTCGCTCATACACCATCCTATTACGCCGCTTGTTCCTTTCGTGCCGTACATTTTGTCAAGCACTCTGGCGTGGCGGATGGCGTGTTCCTGCCTCTTCTTCTCGTGGTCGAAGGTCTTTGTGGGGAACATGTGTCCGTTGTGTTCGGTAACGAGATAAGGCACGTTGCCCGCAACGATGAATTTGGGAAGAAGTCTGATTTTTCCGCCGGAGTGTATAAAATCGTTGTACGTATATACGTCTTCGAGAAGATGACTTCTGGGTATACACCTTACGCCGCCCGTCTGTCTGCTCTTGTCGAGAGAGTGCGCAAGCGCGTTTGTCTTGGTATAGAGTTCGTCGTCATCCCCGGACTCGTTTATTCTCACGCCCCAGAGGATAATGCAGGGGTGATTGTAGTCCTGGTCTATCATCTCGCGTACGTGCTGCAGGCACATCTCTCTCCACTCAGGATTGCGGCTTACGTGCTGCCATCCGGGGATTTCTGTAAACACCATAAGTCCCAGTTCGTCGCACTTGTTGAGGAAGTGCTTGCTGTTGGGATAGTGAGAAGTGCGCGCCAGGTTTACGCCCAGCTCGTTCTTGAGATATATCGCGTCCGCCTCCTGAGCCGATTTAGGCATCGCGTATCCGACGTAAGGATATGACTGATGACGGTTGAGTCCTCTGATTTTGAGCAGATTTCCGTTGAGATAAAAACCGTCTTTTCTGAACTCGCACGTTCTGAATCCCGTTCTTTCAACAACCATTTCGTTGCCGAAGGTAACGGTTACCGTATAAAGCACGGGGTTGTCCACGTCCCACAGTTTCACGCCTTTGCAGTCAAGCAATCCGTGCGCCTTATCGCCGTTTGCAATCAAATCGGCATGCGTCACGACAGTGCCGTCCGCCGCCGCAACTTCCACTTTTACGGGAGTGCCGCTCACCGCCTCGCTGAAAGTCATTTCAACGTCAAGTTTGGGAGAAGTAAGCACATCCGTCGGGGTCAGACGCAGGTTTTTGCAATACGCGCCGTCGTGAACGTACAGATACACTTCTCTGTAAATACCTCCATATACAAGATAGTCAACCACGCCGCCGAACGGAGGAATTTCAGGTCTTTCGGTGCTGTCGACCATTACGGCGATAACGTTGCTCTTGCCGTATTCCACAAAGGGAGCTATGTCGCCGTTGAATTCGGTATAACTTCCCTTGTGCGCAAAAGCCGCCTTGCCGTTTACGTAAACCTCGGCATAGTTGGCGACCGCCTCGAAACTGAGTATCAGCTTTTTGCCTTTCCACTCTGCAGGTACGTCCAACGTCTTGCGATAGCAACTGACAAACTGATAGCTTTCTTCGTCAAAGTTATTATAAGGGATTTCCTTGTTTGCGTGGGGTATGTTTACCGTCAGGAACGCCTTGTCGTCAAAATCTGCGGCGAGGTATTCCTTTTTAAAATCGGCGGAATATTTCCAGCCGTAATTCAAATTTACTGTTTCAGCCATAAATCCTCCTTTATCGTCCTGATAATTGTATCATATCCCGCGCTTTTTATCAATAAATTTTATACAAATAGTCTACCCGCCGAAAACGGCGGCTGCGGCAACGCTTGACATTTTGCACGCGGCGCGATAAACTATAACAATAAAATATTAATGTGCGCGACGTTCTGCGCGCGTGCAAACAAGGAAAATATTATGAAAAACGATAAAAAATACGTCGTTATCCTGGGCGACGGCATGGCAGATTACCCTATTGACGCGCTTGGAGGCAAAACCCCTCTCGAAGTCGCGGTAAAGCCTAATATAGACGCTCTTTGCGCAAAAGGAGAACTGGGGCTTGTCAAAACCGTTCCGGACGGCATGAAACCGGGCAGCGACGTAGCCAACCTTGCGGTTATGGGCTATTCCCCCGCACGCTATTACAGCGGTCGCTCTCCTCTGGAGGCTCTCAGCATCGGTATAGACCTCAGAGATACCGACGTCGCGATAAGATGCAACCTCGTAACGCTTTCTGACGACGAGCCTTACGAAAACAAGATTATGAAAGATTACAGCGCGGGAGAAATCTCCACTGCCGAGGCGAAAAAGCTGATAGACTTTATTCAGAGCAAGCTGGGCAGCGAAACTCTGCACTTTTACAGCGGAGTAAGCTACCGCCACTGCCTCGTCAGACACAACTCCGTTCTCGGCACGGACTACACTCCTCCGCACGATATTTCGGACAGACGTATAACGGATTATCTGCCCAAAGCTCTGTACGGCGAAGAGATGCTCTCTCTTATGAAAAAGTCGTACGAACTGCTCAAAGACCACCCGGTAAACGTTGCGCGCATAAAGGCAGGCAAGAATCCGGCAAACAGTATCTGGCTGTGGGGGGAAGGCACACGCCCCGCTCTTTCTCCGTTTGAAGAAAAGTACGGCAAAAAAGGCGCGGTCATAAGCGCGGTCGACCTTATCAAAGGCATAGGCATCGGCGCGAAGATGAAAGTCATAGAGGTCGAAGGTGCGTGCGGCACTTACGAAACCAACTTTGCCGGAAAAGCAGAAAGCGCGGTAAAAGCTCTCCTTGAGGACGGCTGCGATTACGTATACGTGCATATGGAGGCTCCCGACGAGTGCGGACATCAGGGCGACCTTAAACACAAAATTTTATCTGTTGAATTGATAGACCGTGTTGTGGTACAATATATTGTAGAAAAGCTCAGAGAAGCAAAAGTCGGGTTCAGCATACTCGTCGCGCCGGACCACCCCACGCCGATAAAGCTCAAAACTCATACGTCCGACCCCGTGCCGTACGTACTGTACCGCTCTTTCGACGAAAAAGACAATGCCTTCAAGAGCATGACAGAGAAAAACGCAAAGGCGAGCGGCATCTATTACGACGACAGCTGCGCCCTTATAGATAAGTTCATCAAGGAGGACTGACAATGGACGATAAAGAAAAAGATTTTGACGTCGACAATGCCGGTGTCGGAAACGACGCTCTGCTTTCAGACGATATTCCCCTCGACGGACCGTCCGATTTCGTGGACGACGAAGAGGTTGCAGAAGTTTCGGACAAAGCGGAACTTCTCTCAAGGGACGAAGAACAAAAAGAGGAAAATATTGTTGCCGAAGATACTCAATCAGACGACAACGCAAGCGACGGAAATACAGAAGGCGAGGCAAACGACGACGATACGCCCGTCGTCGACGAAAACGTACCTCTCCCCGACGCGGAAGAAATGAACGAGGCTCTCAAGCCCAAACTCAAAGAAACTTCGGTAAAAAAGAAAAAACGCATAATCATTGCGGTCGTAGCTGCGGTTCTCGTCGTCGCGATTACCCTCGGTATCGCTCTTCCCATTTACTTCGTGAACAAAGATAAGATTTTCGTAAAAAGCGCAGAGGACTTTGCAAACTACAACGACGGCACTTACTTCGTTCTCGAAAAAGACGTAACCGTAGAAGGCGACCTCACTATCGACCGCCTTTACAACATCGACCTCAACGGCCATACCCTCGTGGTAAACGGAACCATGACTCTCACTTCCGGCACGGAAGGAACTCTTGTCATAGGCACTAAAAAAGGCAAAGAATATATTGCAAAAGGACTTCTGCAGGCACAAACGCTCGTGATAGACACAGCAAACGCAGACATCAATCTCGCGTCTTCTGTAACCGTAAACACCATGAACGTAAACGCTAAGACGTTTACTCTTTCGTCTTCCGCACAGGCAAACGGTACGGTAAGCGTAAACGCTCGTACCGTCAACGTGAACGGCGCGATTGCCTTCGGTGAAGGTGCAGACGCAAAATTCGTTGCAAACAATTCTGACGCGGTCAACGTAAATGCAAACGTATCTTCTGCCATAGAGCTGAACTACTCCACTCTCAACCTCGCTAAAAACGCGACGGTAAATTCCATCGCTCTCGACAACGCATCCCGCGCTGCGGTTTACGGCGTCGTAACGCAAAGCATTTCCACCCTCGCGCCTGCTGCAGACGAAGGTTCTGACGAAGAAACCGCTCAACCCGTAGCCGCTGCCAACGAGGAAGGAACCGCAAATTACAACATCGTCGTTCTGCTGGGAACAGACTTCTCCTGCCCCGTCGTCAGCAACATACACACCCTTGCGATAGAACGCAGAACGGGTCTTTCAATCAACATATACGACTGCACTCAGGTCAAATACATCGACCGCCTGTCTTCTCCGGTCGACGTCAATATCGACGAACGTTCAGACGGCTCTCTCGTCGCGGTTTCTTCAAAAGTTCAGAACGCGCAGGGGTATTCCTTCAGAGTTGACGGAGGCGACTGGGTTGACGTCGAAACCAACGAGTTCGACATCACCGCACAGCTTACCTCTCAGACAGGCAGCCACCGCATAGAAGTGTTTGCCAAAGGCAATTACAGCTACAGCGACCCGTTTGCTCTCGGCGACGCGTCCGTACTTTATATTTCAGGCAATCCCACCGCATGCGAGTACACATATCAGATTCAGCTCGCTACCCCGTCTAACCTCAACGTTACCGTAAACGAAGGTTCGTACGTACTTACCTTCGACAAGGTTGCGTTCGCTACCAGGTACGAGTATTACGTCAACGGTACAATGTATACGTTTGCTCCCGCAGACGATTCCGCAACGGTTTCGATTGACATCACAGATAAACTGACGACCGCAGGCGCGTATGCCATAAGAGTTGTTGCAGCGGCTGACAGCGCGGATATTCTTACCAGCAAACCTGCAATGACTTCTACCATAAAGACCGAAAAACTGCTCAGACCCGCTCTCAGCGCGGCTCAGCAGGAAGACGGCAGCGTCGTGCTTACGATTGCGACCACAGAGGGCGTATCCACCACCTACATCGTCAACTACACAATGACTCTTGAGGACGGCTCTAAAAAGAGCGTATCGCTCGTAACCACCAATACTACCGTAACTCTTCAGGGTCTTAACGTAGGCGACACGATAAGCGTAACGGCTCAGGCTTGCGGATATTACACCCAAAGCGACCCGTCAGCTACCGTTGTAACCGCATACGTCGCTCCCGCTCCTCAGCAATAAAATCAGGCTTTGATTTAACAAAAACGCAACTCCGTCAAGGGGTTGCGTTTTTTAATGCTTTATTTATACCTTTTATTGTCTGTTTTATATTTCTTTGCCGTCTGTCATTACGCTTTTTAAATGCGACGCATTTGTCTGTCCTGCGGATTTTTATCCGTACGGTTTACCTGTATGTTCTTCTTGCCCGTAGACAGCTTTTCTCCCACCCTGCGAACTTTTCAGCGTTTTGTAAAAACCGTGCGTTTCAATGCCTCAAGATAGACGTCATACATCTTGCGGAAGTCTTCAATAGTCGCATATTCGTTCTTCTGATGTATCGTGCTTTCCTGCCACGGAAACATAGGTCCGAACGCGACGCCGTGTTCCAACGCTCTCGCATACGTTGCGCCGCCTATCGAAAACGGTTTGTCGTCAGTTCCGGTAACGGCGTTATACGCGCCCAAAAGACCTTGAATAAGCGGCTCTTTTTCGTCTACGAAATGAGGGTCGTGGAAATGCTGCGTCTGCACGCTCTTGACGCCTGCAGCCTTTGCCAGCCCTTTTTCAACCTCTGCTCTTGCCACGGTATTGGGATGTCTTATATCAAGCGTTATCTCAAGATTGTCGCCGTTTACCTTAGCTATACCTGCGTTGCACGTCAACGCTCCGCTGTAATCGCTTGCCGCAATCCCCAGTCCCTCTCCCGTCCAGTCGCATATCTGGCTTGCGAGCGTTTCGTATTCTCCGCCGAATTCTTTCGCCGCATACTTCAGGATATGCCAGAGCGCATTGTCGCCTTTATCCGGAGTGGAACCGTGTGCGGGTCTTCCCGTCGCCTTTATATACGTCTTTCCGTCTTTCGCTTTTGCGGTAAGGTTGTCTGATTCAACCTCGCTGCCCTCGCCTTCGATTACCGCGGACGCGTCGTCTATCACTATGTTTGCACGCACTCCGCCGTCAAGAGAGATAAGACTTTGCGGCTTTTTGAAAGTTACGAGAATCTGCGCAACCCCTCTCTCGCAGTTTATGACGGGGAAATCTCCGTCAGGCGAAAATCCCGTAACGGGTTTTTCCTCTTTTTGCATATATCTCTCTATACACTTCCAGCCGGTCTCCTCGTTTCCTCCGAAGATAAAACGCAACCTGCAGGAAGGCTTGTATCCCTCTTCAAGCAACTGGAACGCGGCATACATACAGCAAACCATAGGCCCTTTGTCGTCCAGGACGCCTCTGCCGTATATTCTGCCGTCCTTTATCTCGCCCAACGGATTTGCGTCCCACTTTCCTTCAAAAGGCACCGTGTCCACGTGTCCGAGTATTCCGAAAAGGTCGCCTTCTCCTATCTCTGCCCAGACGTAATATCCGTCGCCGTACAAAGTCCTGAAACCGCGTTTTTCAGCCTCGTCTTTTACAAAATGCAGGCACTTTGCGACTCCCTCGCCGAAAGGGCTTTCGTCACACGGCGCGCTTTGCACGCTGTTCACGGAAAGCATTTTCATAGTCGCATCCAGAGCCTTGTCGAACAAATCCATATTTCACCTCTATAAATTATTTCACATATTATAATATACCAAACGCAAAAAAAACGCTACAGTCCCAGATAAAAAACAAAGCATAAATCTATAATCCTCTCTCGTTGAGTCTGCCTTGCATATCGTTTTATATCCGCCCTGCTTTAACACGGATTGTCGGCTTTCCCGTACGCTGTACGCAATTTCTCGCGCAAGGCTCTCCGTGCCGGCATTTCTTCACGTCGATTCCATATCTTTTTCTGCAACTCCTCACGGCAGATTCCCCGCGGATTATACATAAAAATCCGCCCCCGTTAAGGAGCGGAACGACTTTTTATAATTACAGGCTATAAAGAGTGCGCGCACTTATCTGCGACACGTTATGCGCGCCTTAAATTTCGGATATCCCCAAAAGATAATCCACAGATACGTTGTAATACTCCGCTATCTTACACAGCGTTTCAAGCGAAGGCTGTCCCGTGCCTAATTCGTATCTTGAATAGGACTGCTGCTTGACGTTGAGTATCTGAGAAATCTCTCTCTGCGTAATATGGCTCTGCGTACGGAGTTCTTTGAGTCTTTCGGCAAAAATGTCCATATTTTTCACCTTTCCTTTTCTCTTTGAATTTTACATTACTTTTGCTCCCTATCTCTCGCGTACAACGCTTTGCTGTATCCTTGCGCACGGCAAAAACTCATATACGTTTGAGCTTTCATCTTGAGTCGTCTTTATTATTATAAACCTTTTGCTTAAAATTCCGTTTAAAATGCTTTTTTTGATTCAAGTCGCAACCTCAAACCGTTTTTTTCTGCCTTCTGTTCTGATTTTGAGCTTTTTGACGCTATTTTATAGTCTTTTCTTTAAAGTTGTGATAATATGTAATAAGTAATTAAGACCTTTCCCCTCCATCGCGGGAGCTTACGGAGATTTGATTATGGAAGAAAAAGTCAGAACAAGATTTGCACCCTCCCCCACGGGATTTATGCATATAGGCAACCTGCGCACCTGCCTTTACGCCTACCTCTTCGCTAAACAGCACGGCGGCGATTTCGTGTTGCGCATAGAGGATACGGACAGAGAACGCTACGTCGAAGGCGCGACCGAACTTATTTACCGCACGCTTAAAACCGCGGGCATAGAACACGACGAAGGCCCCGACAAAGACAAGGGATACGGTCCTTACGTACAGAGCGAACGTAAACCTATATATATGGAATATGCTAAAAAGCTCGTCGAACTGGGCGGAGCATATTACTGTTTCTGCACCAAAGAAAGACTTGCCTCCCTTGGGGGCGACAACGAGGCTGGCGTCCACAAGTATGACAAACACTGCCTTTCTCTTTCAAAAGAAGAGGTAGAGGCAAAACTCAAAGCAGGCGAACCTTTCGTAATCCGTCAGAACGTACCTACTGAAGGCGTAAGCGAGTACGACGACCTCGTTTTCGGACATATAAGCGTCCCCAACGCAGATATGGAAGACAATATCCTGATTAAATCGGACGGCATGCCCACATACAATTTCGCAAACGTAGTGGACGACCACCTGATGAAAATAAATTACGTGATACGCGGCGTCGAATACCTTTCAAGCACCCCTAAATACAACCTGATGTACGATGCCTTCGGCTGGGAAAGACCGCATTATATGCACCTTTCGCCTATAATGAAAGACGCTCAGCGCAAACTCAGCAAGCGTTACGGCGACGCAAACTTTGAGGACTTTCTCGCAAAAGGCTATCTGCCTGAGGCAATAGTAAACTATATCGCGCTCCTCGGCTGGAGTCCTAAAAACACTGACGAAAAACTCTCTATGCAGGAACTGATACAGCAGTTCAGCGTGGACGGACTGTCAAAGTCGCCGAGCATTTTCGACGAAACCAAAATGCGTTGGCTCAACGGCAGATATATTAAAGAACTCACCCCTGCTCAGTTTGCAGAGAAAGCACGCGCCTTCCTGGACGCAAGCGCGGTCAAAGGAAAATTCGATTACGAAAAAATCGCAAAGCTGCTTATACCCCGCGTCGAAACTTTTGGCGAAATAGAGGAAAAAGTCCAGCCTCTCGCCTCTTTCGGAGAATACGACCCCGAAATGTTCGAGCATAAGAAAATGAAGATAACAAAAGAGCTTGCTCTCGCCTCACTTCTTGCATGCAGAGAAGTTCTTCCCTCCGTCGAAGACTGGTCAGACGAAACTCTCAAGGCAAGACTCAATGCCCTTGCCGCAGAAAAAGGTCTGAAGACAGGTCAGGTATTCCTGCCACTGCGCCTTGCGATTACAGGCGCGGCAACGACCCCCGGCGGAGCTACCGAAATGGCAGAACTCTTCGGCAAAGAGGAATCTCTCAATAGACTCGATTTCTCAATCGCCCTTCTCCAAAAGGCACTTGCATGATAAACGTAGTTCTCGTAAATCCGGAAATACCCAACAACACGGGCAATATCGTGCGTACCTGCGCGGCAACCGGCGCGATACTGCACGTAATAGAACCGTGCGGTTTCAGCTGGGAAGACAAATATCTGAAGAGGAGCGGACTGGATTACTGGGAAATCGCAGACGTAAAACGCTATCCGGATATGCAGGCTTTTCTCAAAGCCAACTTCGGTGACAAAGCAATGACGGGAGAAACCGAAGGCCTTGCCGTAAGAGCGACCGCTCAGGTTGCAGACACTCAGATGCTTTTCGCCTCCACTAAATCCGCAAAAAATTTCACGCACGTAAAATACGACAAAGACTGTTTTGTTTTCTTCGGCAGAGAAACCAAAGGTCTGCCTGAAGAGCTGCTGCATGAAAATTACGAAAAATGCGTGCGTATCCCCATGCGCGCTCAGGCACGCTCTCTCAACCTCGCCAACAGCGTTGCGATAATAGTTTACGAGTATCTCCGTCAGCATGACTTTGACGGACTGAAAGAAGAAGGCAAACTCACTCAGTATTAAAAAATATCGACCTCCGATTACGGAGGTCCTGTTTTTTGCGTTTAATCTACACGGGCGGCAAAATTTAACATGTTTTGTATGACTCATCCGTATCGCGCCGCCGCCCTTTATGCAGCCTTCTCTTTCCCTGTGCCGCTTATCTTTTCTATGCTACAAACTCAACCAGCCCTACCCCGCCGTCGTCGCACGACCCCGTTATATTACCAATATTGTTTATCTTCTATATGCTACAAACTCAATTAGCCCTACCCCGCCGTCGTCGCACGACCTACCAAATTATTGAGTTAAAACATTGCTAATTTATAATTTTACGGATATAATATAAGAGAACAATAATTTGAGAGGTGCAATCATGACAAGTTTGATGCAACAAGAAATTTTCAGCGAACCGGAAATGCTCAAAAGAACGGTTGCCGCATGCAGCCCCGTTCTTCCCCAAATCAAAAAAGCTTTTGAAGAAAAGGGCATCACCAACATTATTACAATGGCGAGAGGCACGTCCGACAACGCCGCTACGGTATTCTCTTTCGTATGCCCGTTATACAGCGGCATGAAAGTGGGAAAATATCATCCTTCTCTTACAACCGTATATGATGCCGACGTAGATATGAAACACACCTGTATGGTTATCGTAAGCCAGAGCGGTATGTCCAAAGACACGATTGCGGTTTTGAGAAAAGCTAAAAAACTGGGAGCAATGACTATAGGCGTAACCAACAACAAAGAAAGCGACACCGCAAAAGGGTGCGACTTCCACCTCTTCCTCGACGTCGAAGAAGAAAAATCCGTCGCTGCAACAAAAACATATATTGCAGAGCTGATTGCCCTCTATATGCTGACCACGGTAGTCGGCAAGCCGTGCGACACCAAGGTAAACGAAACCGTTGCGCGCATAGGAGAAATCATAGCTCTCAACGACGATATTAAGGCTGTAGCAGAAAAACTTCACAACCTTAACAACTTTATCATCCTCTCCCGCGGAACAATGCTGGGAACGGGCGACGAGTGTTCTCTAAAACTTACCGAGTGCTGCTATCTGTTCAACCGCTCCTACTCTTCTGCCAACTTTATGCATGGTCCGCTCTCCCTTCTTGCAGAAGGCGCAAACGTAATCATGCTCGCGCCCAAAGGCAAGTTTGACGCAGAGTTTATCGAGATGGCTAAACGCGTTAAGGACGCAGGCGCAAACCTGACCGCTTTCAGCGATATACCCGAAGTTCTCTCCTGCGCAAAGCAGAAAGTGGAAATGCCTGCAACCTGCGACCTGTGCGCCCCCGTACTTTACGGCACCGCAGTATCGCTGCTTGCTTTGAACGTCGGTCTTGCAAAGGGACTTAACGTTGACAGCCCCAGAAACCTCAAAAAAGTAACGGTAACGCTTTGATATCAGAATTGTAATTCTGTTATATACTGAAGACAAACGGATACAAAAAATCGCCGCCCGGTAAAGGGCGGCGGTTTTTTGTTTTTTGAATCTTTTAGTTTTTTATCCTGTACTGCCTGGATTTATCTCTTTTTTCAGGACTCTTATTTTGCGGCAGTTTTTTTCTTTGCGCCGCTCTTTCTCTCTTTTTTTCCTGACGATTCCTTGAAAACTGTTTTCCCGGCGGGTTTTTCCGTGCCTTCTTCTTTCACATCGTTCTTTCCGCTTTCGACGTTTTCAGATACTTCCTTTACTCCGAAAATATCTTCAGTTTCTTCATAGTCGGCAAAACTTACGATGTCTTCCGTTTCCTTCTCCACAACGTTTGCGACTATCTCTTCTGCCTCTTTCAGTTCGTCGCTCTTATGCTCTGCGGAATACTCCTTCTGATACTGCAGTTCTTTTTGCCTCATAAGCTCAAGATAAGCGGTATCGTGATGGAAAGTCGGCACGAGAACCTTGAGTTTCTCAATCACCTTTTCTTTGTCGTTGGTATTGCAGATAGCGCGCATTTCTTTGAGGTCGAAAATAAACTTATCTATGTCGATAGTCATCTGTTTTCCTATGAATATCTTGTTGTTGTCCGTCTTTTTGAGTCCCTCTTCCTTCATGAGGAGTTCCTCGTAAAGTTTTTCGCCGGGTCTTAATCCGGTAAATTTAATCTGTATATCTTCATATGGCTTATATCCCATCATCTTTATCATGTTTTCCGCAAGCGTAACGATTTTGACCGGTTCACCCATATCGAGGACGAATACTTCGCCGCCGTGCGCATAAGCACCCGCCTGCAATACAAGAGATACTGCCTCAGGTATCGTCATAAAATATCTGATTATTTCCGGATGCGTAACGGTTACGGGTCCGCCGTTTTTAATCTGCTCTCTGAACAACGGAATAACAGAGCCGTTACTGCCAAGCACGTTGCCGAATCTTACCGCTGCAAACTCCGTACGCGCATTGCCGTAAATCTGACTGAACATCTCTATGATTTCCTCACAGCAGCGTTTTGTCGCGCCCATTACGTTGGTGGGGTTGACCGCCTTGTCAGTAGATATCATAATGAATTTCTGCACTCCGTATTCATAGCTGAGTTTTACTACGTTGAGCGTGCCGAATACGTTGTTCTTGACCGCCTCTTCGGGGTTGGTTTCCATAAGCGGGACGTGCTTGTGTGCAGCAGCATGGAATATTATCTGCGGATGATATTGTTCAAACAAATCCTGCATCTTGCCGTAATCCGTAACAGACGCGATTTCCACGTTCAGGTCGTAATCCGAGCCGTAATTTCTCAATATCTCCTGCTGTATAGCATAAGCGCAGTTTTCGTATACGTCGAGAACTATGATTCTCCTGGGTTTATATTTGACAATCTGTCTGACAAGTTCGCTGCCGATAGAACCGCCGCCTCCCGTAATCATACAGACTTTATCTTCGATATATCCTTTTACGCCCGCATCGTTGAACGAAATCTGCTCTCTCCCCAGAAGGTCGCCGATATTTATCTCTTTCGCCTGCCCGACGAGGTCGACGTTTGCTATCATCTCGCTTATATACGGCAGAACTTTGAGCTGACATCCCGTCTGCATACAGGTCTCAAGTATATTCTGTCTTGCCTGCGGATTGATTGACGGTATCGCAAAAATTATACATGCGACGTCGTATTTTCGAGCCAGCCTGGGGATTTCCTTGGTCGTACCTACGACAGGTATGTCATGCAATATTCTCCCCTGCTTGTCCGGGTCGTCGTCTACAAGACATACTGGCTTGTATATACTGCCCGCCCTCGCAAGCTCTTCCAGAATCGCACTTGCGGTATAGCCTGCGCCGACTATCATCGTACGCTTGCGCTGTTTGGGGAGAGCTTTGTCTTTAAGTTTAGCGTATATCATCTCGTAAAAAAGACGGTATACGACAGTTACACCCATAGTGGTGAATCCGATGTTCGTATACACGGGATATGCCTTAAGCATCTGAGGAGTCCCCTCTTCTCCCGGTTTTACCACCTCTCCGGAAACCCAACCTCCCAGCAACTGGTCGATAAGCGCAAATATTACGGTCGCTACCGCGCATGCGAATACCAGTCTGAGATAGTCCCTGCCTCTTGCATAACGCCATACGACTTTGTTTACTCTGAACGCAATAAAACTGACAAAGAACAATGCCAGAGCAACAGGCAGTGCGATAAAAGCTTTTTCTATAATTGTCTTGCTGACGCCGTCATCCAGCATATATGCCTGTCCGAGTATTACGGACAAAATAAAACAAATGCCTATAAACACGAGGTCTGTGATAAACATCGTCCACTCGCGTAAGGTTCTTATATTAAAACTGTCTTTGTCGAATTTTTTCATCGGGTATTCCACTCCGTACCTGCACGGTTTTCCGCGCTTTTATTTTTTGACATGACCGTATCTTGTTCAGTCATTTTCTGTTTTTTCGCTGTTCGTACGATTTATTTCAACCGCCCTTTTGTCTTTTTCTTTTTCGTCATCTGTTGCCGCAACCTCTTTTTCAAGGTCTGAGAAATCTTTTGCTGTATCTTTGTCGCAATTGTCTTCTTCGCAGTCAGTCGCACTCTTTCCGGCAAATATCACGCTTTTCAGCAACTTTTTTGCGTCTTTTTCCGGCTCTGCAAACAACATCGGCGCGCCGCACTCGGCGTACTCTTCGTCAGAAATAGAATTACATTTCTCGTTTACTGCGGTAAGCACGGCGATTATAAGCAATCCGGGTACTGCAAGGAAGGTAAACGTATTTATCATCGCGTATCCTTCGAATCCGAAACAGGACACTATCAGAAAGACGTTAAACGCTCTGCCTTTTGCAAACGCAAATTTTATCCTTTTATAATACATAAACAGACTTGCCGCAAGTCCGAAAAGCCCTAAGCTTGCTATTGTCTGGAAAAATGTGGAGTGGAAATAATACATAGGATACATATTAAGAAAGCTGTTTTTCCCAATATATCCAAAGCCAACTCCAAATATTTTATTTTCTTTGAATACCTCTACTGCCTCTTTATATATATTATCTCTGCCCGAACCGTCAAGACCGTTGCTGAAAGCCCTTTCAATAAAAGCAATCAACCTGTCCTTGAACAAAACGCAAAGCGCAATTGCAATCGCTGCCAACAGAATATAAATAAAAAGATATACCTTGCGATGCTTATTGAATATTACCGATGCTATTATCATCAGCACGAATTCTGCAATTCCTACCAGAATCGCTCCTCTGGATACGGTCGCCAACACCCCTGCAAACTGCAACACAGAAAGCAGAGCAAACAATACCGACCGCCACAGTTTTTTGTCTGAAACGGCTACGTACATAGTTATAGGCATTGTTGCAAGCAATACGGTTGCGGCACCGTTACTTATGCCCCAGCCCAGATGAACTTCTGCCCCTTCCGGAATAATACCGACAAATACGCGGATATAATATATCACCAATTGCACGGAAATAAGCAACCCGAGATATGCAAACGCCTTGCATACGTAATTAACGAAATCCGTCTTTTTCATCCCGTTGCAGCAGTTCACAATCAATTCGTAAACGGCAAAAGGCAGCAATCCGAGAAACGCCGCAAAAGCGAGTCCTTTCAGTTCATCATTGAGCTGATTGCTCATTACTCCGCCCATAAACATACTTGCCGCAACCATAAGATATGCGACGCCAAATGCTCCGCCTTTGATTTTTTCGGGTCTGTAATATATAAAGTGGAATATCAGACTACCGGCAACAGGCACGAGAATTATGAACATGTATGCGAAATAGGGAGGGAATTCGCCTTTTGAAATCACGCAGTAAACGCTTATAAGCAACGGCAGACACGGTGTCATATCGCGTTTCGCTACCAGCAGAAAGCTCATAATCAGCAATATCGTAATAAAACCCGCAACCATAGCCTCTGTTGCCCAGAACAGAACAACCAGAGCGGCTATGGCGAGCAGGTAATAATCAGAATATACTATTTTATCGACGATATTCAGCCATTTATCCGGCAATACGCTCTGTCTTTGGTATGCCGAAATCGTTAACCCCGTCAAACTACTTCTCCCTTTTTCTCTGTTTAGTAAATCAGTCTTCGTCGTATCCTTTAGGATTGTTGACCTGCCATCTCCAGCTGTCTTCGCACATATCTTTAAGGTCGTAACGGCACTCGAATCCTATTTCTTTTTTTGCAAGACTTGCGTCCGCATAGCACTCTGCTATATCGCCCGAACGTCTGGGTGCAATTACGTAAGGAACGGCTTTTCCGCTTGCCTTTTCAAATGCCTTCACCATCTGAAGAACGCTGTATCCCTTGCCGGTACCCAGGTTGTATGTTACAAGTCCGCTGTCTGTCGCAAGTTTTTTAAGTGCAAGCAGATGTCCTCTCGCAAGGTCGAGTACGTGGATGTAATCTCTGACTCCCGTACCGTCGGGTGTCGGATAATCGTTGCCGAATACGCTGAGTTTTTCAAGTTTTCCTATCGCAACCTGCGTGATGTACGGCATAAGATTGTTGGGGATGCCGGCAGGGTCTTCGCCGATAAGTCCGCTCTTGTGCGCACCGATAGGATTGAAATAACGCAGAATCGCGATATTCCAGCTTGAATCGGCTTTATAAATGTCGCGCAGCATATCCTCAATCATCAGTTTTGTAGAACCGTACGGGTTTGTAGTAGAAAGAGGAAAATCTTCTTTTATAGGTACGCTCTTGGGCTGACCGTAAACGGTAGCCGACGATGAGAATACAAAATTCCTGCAGCCGTACTTTTTCATGACCTTAAGCAGATTAAGCGTGCTGATAAGGTTATTGCGATAATATTCAAGCGGCTTATGGCACGACTCTCCGACTGCTTTAAGTCCGGCAAAATGAATAACCGCCTCCGGTTTTTCCTTTGCGAAAATAGCGTCAAGAGCCTCTTCGTCGCAAACGTCGTTCTGATAGAACGTAAAATCTTTGCCCGTAATCTTCTTTACTCTTTCCGCAACGGCAGGTTTGCTGTTGCACATGTTGTCGACGACCACAACTTCAAAATCGTTGTCGAGAAGGTCGACTACAGTATGGCTGCCTATGTATCCGGCACCGCCAGTTACCAAAACCTTCATAAAAATATCTCCTTTTTCCGCAAATGCGGTTGGTTTATATTATTTTGTGTATTTACGCGCGATATAATTCATTTCTTCAAGACGCTCTTCCATACACCTGACAAGTTTAAACTGCGTACGGCAACGAACGAGATTGTGTTCGGGATATTTCGTCTTGAAATAATTATCTCCGTCGAGATAATCCGTAAGAAATCTCATACCGCACTCGTAAGTCATAATTATCGCACCGTAAGACAGGTTTTCAACCTCTTTTGCAGTAATGCTGTCCCCTATACCGTTCAAAAATCCTTTGGTGAACGACTCGTAAAGATTTATATCGAAATTCACTTTTGACAAGTCTTTTTCGTCTTCCGCCGCAGTAGAACAACCAAAACGCACCGCATCGCCGAAATCATACAAAAGCGACCCCGGCATAATGGTATCGAGGTCTATAACGCAAATTGCCTTTTTTGTGTCTGCGTCCACCAATATATTATTGAGTTTTGTATCGTTATGAGTTACTCTCAGAGGAATTTCTCCTCTTTCCAGCATACCCGTGATAAGTCCGCAATAATTCTGTCTTTGTTTTACAAACTCTATCTCTTCGGCTACTCCGGCGGCTCTGTTTGCCTTGTCTTTTTCAAGCGCGTCGTTGAATTTACGGTACCTGTCGCGGGTATCGTGAAAATTCTTTATTACCTCTCCGAGCCTGGACGCATCGAAATCTGCAAGTCCGGCGATAAACACGCCGAAAGCTCTGCCTGTATCCTCAAATATCTCAGGACTGTCGACTGTCTGATATGCTATTGTGTTTTCAATAAACAAAAACGCTCTCCAACAATCCCCGTTTTCGTCCACGAAATAATTTTTTCCGTCTTTTGTCTTTATTAGTTTAAGTGTTTCTCTTTCGCAGTCCCCTCCGCGCTTTTCTATTTCACGTGCAAGAAAGTCCGTTACCAGAGCGACGTTTTCCATAAGCGTTCCTATGTCCGGGAAAACGCTTTTATTCATCCTCTGCAGGATGTATCTTCTTTTTTTGTCCCCGGTTGTATATACAAGCGCGTACGTGTCGTTTATATGTCCGTCGCCGTAAGGCTCCGCGCTTACGAGGTTTCCCTCAAACCGGAATTTTTCTGCTTTTTCGGATATCTTTTCCATTGCTCCTCTTTATGACGCCCAGGCAGGGGTCCGCTTTTGATACATACCTATAATACTATATTAAATTGCGTATGTCAAATTTTAAATCAGGTTGCGCGTATGCGTGCGCAAATAAAAAAGAACCGACAATTGCTTTTAAAAGCAAAACCGTTGATTTCATGCTCGGAAATCGTCAGAAATACATTTAAAAATTGTTTCTCTAACAACTTCAGCCTTCCTTTTTCAAAATTATCCGGATTCGACAGCCATTATAAAAACGGATATCGGCAAAAGCGGAATAACGACGCCGGTTCAAGGATATAATGTCTCTATTACAACAATACAATCTCTGATATTTTTTTCAGTCGGCGCGCTTTTCACTCTTATCCTTGGCACGATAGGACACTTCTTTTACGAGTGGTCGGGCGAAAACCCATTGACGGGTATTTTTTTCCCTGTCAACGAAAGCGTATGGGAACATATGAAACTCGCTCTCTTCCCCACCTTTCTTTATCTTGGCATCGCGTCTTTCAAAATACGCAAAGGCAATTACATCGCGGCATGGTTTATCGCGCTTATCGTAGGAGCAGGGCTTATCCCGTTGCTGTTTTACAGCTATACTTATTTTGTCGGCAGGTCGTATCTCCCCGCAGACATAGCCGTATTTTTTATATCGGTAATCGCCGGATATGCCTTTGCTTTTTTCGTCTACAACTCAAAGCCGCGCAAGCCTGTAACATTTTTGGCTGCGGCAGGCATTGCGGTAATAGCGGCATGTTTTCTCACATTTACTTTATGTCCGCCCGACTTTATTCTGTTCAAAGAACCGTAAAGCCGCAAGAACTCTCTTTTTGTCCGCGCATTGACGCTTGTCCTTTGAGAAAATAAAAAATGGGCCGCCTGCAAAGGCAGCCCATTTTTTATTGAATTTCGGTTACTTTCTCTGGCAGATATAGAATTCGCTGTCCAAACTCTCTTTTTCAAGGCAGAAAATCAGGTACGTATCTTCAAGAGATATAATGTTTATTGCATAGCTGTATTTACTGTCGATAATCTTCTTGTTGAACATAAGGTCCACAACCCCGTAAGCGTCGTCGTTTTCCCGGTCGGCTATTGCCAGATATCCGTAGCCGACGTCAATGCTGCTGTCATAATCTGCAACCAAAGACGAAGTTCCCGTACTTCTGTCGTAAGCGTAAAGATTCTGCACTTCTTTGCCTGTAGTTGCGTCCTTGTCCGTCTTTACGTAATATATGTAGTTCTTAGCGTAATCGAGATATTCAAAGCTGTCCGCGCCGAGGCTTTCGAGAGTCGCAATCAACGTTCCGTCATAATTGAATACCGCTTTCTTGTCTAAAGAAACGAGAATATCCGAATCAAACAGATAAGAAGTGGTCACATTGATTTTATCTTCGTTATACTCAAGAATTTTGGTATCTCCTTTGTATATAACGGTAACGTCACCGTTTGTAAACGCTATGTAATCGCCGTAACACATCCAATTTTTCGCCATAGGCAACATGGACTGGATATCGAACGCCTCGTTGAGGTCTGCGTCAAATCCCTGCAATCCTACGGTACACAACTTTTCGTCGATTATCTGCGATACGTTGCAAACGGTAATTCCTGCGTCTTTGATATATTCTCCGTAACCGTTGAAAACATATTTGCAATCTTTTATTTCTTTTGTCTTTCCTTTTTCAACGTCGTAAACCGCCGTCTTCAGCGTATAATAATTTCCTCCGTTGTAAAAATCATAGTTTTTAGTGGTATTTTCCGGCAAAACCGTAATTTCCTGAACAAGAATTTTGTTTTCGGGAAGAATAACGAACTCCCTGTTCCCCACATCAGAACTCTGCGTTCCCAGAATTTCGTTCATGGTTACCGTCTTTACAGGCATGCCTGTATCCTTATCCGCTATTACGAAACTTTCGGTGTAGCTCAGATAATGAAGTCTGTAACTTTCGAGTTCTGACGTTTCGTCTTCGGAATAAGCGTTCACTGTAAAGTATTCTTTGTCTTTGACAACGTAAGAATCTCCCTGTTTCTGAATAATTTTCCCGTTGCCCAAATCAAGATTGCCTTCTGAATAGTTGTTCGCTTTAATTTTTCCCGTACCTGAGGCAAATCCTTCACACGGCACGTTTTCGACAATTGCTCCTGCAACCGAATAGAAAGTCGCAACGTCTTCCCCTGCAAGGTTTTCTGAAACGACATAATAAACGTCGCCCCAGACGAGAGAACCGCTGTCGGTTTGGGTAATATACGGTCTGTCTTTGCCGGAATAAACGATTTTGCCCTCAGAACCGCTTACAACGCAATATTCGACGTACGACACGTCGTTTTCCGTCTTGGTCACAGATAACAAAACCAGGTCTTCGCCCGACCGGTAATCAAGCAACTTCGCGTCTTCGACGGGGATTTTATATGCCGTTCCGTCAGTAAAACCGGTGTTGTTTTCAGTAAGGGCGGTAATGTCTGAGTTCTTCACGTACCCAGTCTTTGAGCAACCTGTCAGCAACACACAAAAAGTTGCTATAATCAACACGGACGCGATAATTATACAAGTTTTCTTTTTCATAACTCCTCCTTTTTCAACTTTTGGCAAACCGCAATATTGCGGCAGTTTCCGCAGTAAGCACTGCTGCCTGAAAACTATGCACGGCGGCAACACTTATCTCCAACCGTTAATAAAATTATACCACAATGATTTGCTTCCGTCAATACCAAAGGTTTTGCGTTGTTTCCGTTAAAAAAAGGAGAGCTTTTGCTCTCCGTAAATCACACCGTCCGTTACCCTGATTTTACTTTCAGGACATCCTTGAACTTAGCGCGCCTATGTCATCCATATTGCCGCCTACGATTAACTTACTTCCCTCTTCAAGAACTGTTGCACCGTAAGGATTTGCATTGACTTCGCCTTTTTTATTTATGACGATAAGCACGTTTACCGCATATCTGTTGCGGATATCCAGCTCTATAAGCGGCTTTCCTATCCACTCTTTAGGCACTTCTATTTCCGCAAGGCCGTATCCTGCGGCAATTTCTATAAGGTCGTTTATTTTAGGATGAGTCAGAAGGCGCGCGGTTTTTACAGCCGTATCCGCCTCAGGTATAACGACATAATCCACGCCTATCTTTTTAAGAACTTTTGCGTGTTTGCTGTTCTGCGCTTTTGCCACGATATAGTTTACGCCCATTTCTTTGCAAATCAGCGCGGTTATTATAGACGCCTGAATATTGTCGCCTATCGCGATTATGACTGTGTCAAAGTCCGTTATTCCTATCGTTTTGAGATTGCTCTCTTCCGCAACGTTTGTGGTAACGGTATGCGTGGCAAAATCAGCGACCTCATATGTTTTTTCTTCGTTTTCGTCGACGGCAAGCACCTCACAGCCGTAACTGTAAAGAGCTTTGGTTACTTCTGTACCGAACCTTCCCAGTCCGAGTACAGCAACCTGTTTCATATTGGATTTAGGTAAATTGTTATCCATATTTCCTCCTGATTACAAGATGATTCCCGCTTCGGGATATTTGACCTGAGCCTGCGTTCTTACGCTTGAAGAGAAAGCCATAAAGAAACCGAAAGAACCTATTCTTCCCATATACATATTGAGCGAAAGAATAAGTTTTGCGCCCGTATTGAGAGATGACGTAATGCCTTCTGAAAGACCTACCGTAGCGTACGCGCTCACCTGCTCGAACATAAGCTGCGACCAGGGGAACCTGCCCTGCATACAGATTTCCAGTCCCATAAGGCTGATTACCGCAACGGATACCGCGAGAGTAAGGATTGTAGCGGCTTTGGCAAGAGTTTCTCTGCCTATACTGTGCATATCGATAATGATTTCCTTTTTTTGTCTTATAGTCGCATAGACCGTAGCCAGCAGGACGAAAAGCGTTGTGGTCTTGATACCGCCGCCCGTACCGCCGGGACACGCTCCGACAAACATAAGCACGATGGTCAGCGACTTTGAGAAATCGGTCATCGCCCCCTGATTTATGGACGCAAATCCTGCCGTTCTCGCGGTAACGGACTGGAAAAAGGCGTTTACCAGTTTATCTCCGAAACTCATTTTGCCCAAAGTTTCGGGATTTGAGTATTCTGCAGAAAGAAAACCGACCGTTCCTATAACAATAAGTGCGAGAGTAACGGGCAGAACGATTTTTGTATGCAGTTTAAGCTTGCGCCAACTACCGGCGCGGAAGATGTCGCTGACTACGACAAAACCAATGCCTCCCACTATTATGAGCAGAGAAATGACTATAAGTATATAGGGGTCCGAATAGAACGTCTGCAAAGAAGTGCTGCCGCTTATAATATCGAAACCCGCATTACAGAAAGCCGTTATGCTGTGGAAAAGTCCGTACCACAAAGCGGTTCCGAAATCGTAATAGCGTGAAAATCCTATCGCAAGCAATAGCGCACCCGTAAGTTCTGCCGCCGCGGTAAGCTTTACGACGTCGAGCGTAAGCTTTTTCAAATCCGCAAGTCCGGGCTGAGAAAGGTCTTCTCTCATACTAAGTCTTTTTCTGAGCGAAATCTTGTGCCTGATAAAAATGTATACCGTGGAAGTCAGAGTCATGAAACCCAGTCCGCCCAGCTGCACGAGCAAAAGCACGACTATCTGCCCGAACACGGTAAAATCGTCATGCAGACTGGCTACCGAAAGTCCGGTAACGCAGGTTGCGCTCGTCGCCGTAAACAAGGCGTCGATAAACGATAGAGAGCCTGGTTCTTTTATAGCAAACGGCAAGAGCAGCAACAACGTGCCGACGATTATTATAACAAAGAAACTGAGCATTACCAGCCTTATCGGCGTCAGCACCCTGTCTTTTAATTTTTTTACAAATCGCTTTGTATCCATAACCTTTCGACTTTTGCCGAAACTCTCTCCTTTTATACGCATACGCATATCGCGATATTCTTATTATACCATAATTTCAGAGGTTTGCAAACTTTTTTTGACTTAGAGCCTCTTTTGAGGGACGTATCTTATATGTTCTAAAATAAATTCAATGACATTTTTTTCGATAAGTATTGAGTTTTTAAAGATTATGTCATTTTCCTGCTGCGTTGTCGCGCCGCTGCCTTCAGAACGGTTTTTTATCCGATTCTCCGCTCACGTCCTGCCCGACAACCGCATTTTTTACGGCAACTTATTTGCGACGCCTCGGTATACCAGACCAGAATAATACGAACCTGCCCTGAGGGTGATACGGTTTTAAGCAACATTTACCAATGCAGATTTGCAGGGCATAAAACCTGTCAATGCAACCCGTCATACGGGTACAAGGCAAATGCCGCAGGGAATATTAAACATATTATCAAGGCATTTAACGCAATAGCTACGTAAATTTGCCGCTTTAAACCCGGTTCGTATTACTCTGGTCCGGTATTCTAAAAATAAATTTACGCAAACTAAATCAGATATGAAAAAGACAGTTTTTATTACTCTTACTGCAATAATATTTGCGTTTCTCTTTTCTTCCTGTTATGTCGCAGACTCTACTTTTGAAGAAATAACCTCAAATTACTTCAATCTCGCAAAAAAAGCCAAAGTATCCTCGTCAGAAAACACAACCGTCGTCGACTTTGGAAGAACGGTTACTTTCAACCGCCTTGTATTGCGTGAAAAAAAAGGGGGTGTCGTTTCTTTTGCTCTTTCTCTTCCGGGTTCTTATCCTTTTTACGAAAACGACTTTATAGGAGGATACCGCTATTGCGCCTTCCCTTCGGTAACCACCGACAAGCTATGCATAAGCGCGACTTCCTCTCAGCATATGTCTTTGGGAACAATTGAGGCGTATTATATCCCGGCATCCGATTATCCGTTTACGCTGACTTCGTACATTACGGCAAAAACCGCATACTCTTTATCCCCCGATGCCGACGCTCCCGTCGACATATTCAATCTGATATACTCAGTTTACCTCGACAAAGACGGAAACGTACGCCTTCCCGATTACTATGTCGACGATTCTAAGGTAGACGGGCGCGACATGCTCTCTTCCTGCATCCGTTCTCTTCGCACGGCATATCCTGACGCAAAAATTCTCGCCACCGTCCTCGGCGACAAAGAATTCGACAGCGACGGACTTTCTCTCAATCAGAGATATTCTTCTGCTTTTTCAAACTCGCAAACGCTGAAAGCGGCACTTCTCTCTCTTATTGAAACTTACCGCCTGGACGGACTGTCTTTCGATTACGAATATCCGGTATCAGAAAGGGATTATTCCCTTTTCTCGGATTTTTGCGCACAGCTTAAAAAAGATATGCCTGACGGAAAAATGCTGACTGCTGCCGTAAGCGCGTGGTGCGTGGACGAAAAACGTCTGAACGCAAAAGCCCTTTCCTGCTTTGACAGAATAACTCTGATGGCTTACGACAGCCCCGACGAAAACGGCTGCCACTCGACTTTTTACACGGCTTATTCTCAACTGAGAAGGCTGAAAGACAACGGCGTGCCGCTGAGCAGTATACAGCTGGGTCTGCCTCTTTACTCAAAGCCTACCGACGGAACTCTGTACTTTCCAACTTATGCAGACCATGCAGAAGAACTGTCTTTCTTTTCAAACGTTACCTCCGTAAATTGCGACGGACAGACAAAACCGTGTTATTTCAACGGCCGTCAGCTTGTCATAGACAAAACTTCTTTCGCAATGGATTTAAGACTGGGCGGAGTCGCGCTATGGCATTATTCTCTTGACAGCAAAAATCCTTCGCTTTCGCTGATTCGCACGATTTACCGCACTATCCACCCAAAATACGACTATTCTCCGGCAACCGGCACTCAGAGCAATTCAGCCGTCATACAAAATCTTACTGACGGATAACTATGTTAATCTGACGTACTCTGAGATTGCGCCTCTGTTTATAAATCAAAAAAAGCGGGAAATTCCGCTTTATAAAATTTTTCTCGGACAAGCGGAGAAACACGTTTTTTACGCTGCGTGTCTTCTTGTCAAAAGATGGCTTTACGTATCCGGCACACGTTGCCCGTCCTTTAAATTTGCTCTGCACGACGGCACCTAACCTGCCCGTCCGCTTTCACTCTGTTTTTATGCGGTAACGTTCAGTTTGCATCTGCCACTCTTTTTATTTCCTCGTTTTCGGGCAGCGGTGCTATCTTGCCGTCGTTGGCAACGCTTTTTTTCCCGTAAACCACTTTGAGCGGATTGTCTGCACCCGAACGCATAGCCTTTTTTATTACCTTGTGCATGATTACGAAATAAGCAATCAGCAGGAACACGTCCGCGCCTACCCATGCAGAAGGACTTGAAAAGCAGATTCCCGTAAAACCGTACCACTTTGCGAGGAATATCGACGCAAGCGACCTCATTACCAGTTCCGTCGCGCCGGCAATCATCGTCAGCGCACTTCTTCCTATTCCCTGCAGCGCGTTGCGGTAAACAAATATCGCCGCAAGCGCAACGTAAAACACTCCCTGCCAGAGCAGAAATTCTTTGCTTAAAGCAAGTATCTCTTCCGACGCGTCTTTCACAAACAACATTGTGAGCGGCTTTGCGCATACGACGACAAAAACCAGACTCACTACAGAGCATACCGCTCCCATAAGCATGCTTTCGGTTACGCCCTTGCGTATCCTGACAAACTTGCCTGCCCCGTAATTCTGTCCGCTGTAAGTCGCCACCGCCGTACCCAGAGCAGCCAGACTCTGCTGCGCGAGATTGTCCACCTTGGAGGCAGCGGTATACGCGGCAACTATCTGAGTTCCCAGCTTATTGAGTGCGGTCTGCTGAACCATCATGCCTATCGCGGTTATCGAATACTGCAAAGCCATCGGCACTCCTATAGCCAGATGCTGCAGATAGAACAACGGCTTGTTCACAAAATGCTTTAACTTCACCCTGCATACCGGGAAACGTACGAACATATATACAAAACATCCTATCGCAGACAATGTCTGAGAAAGCACCGTCGCCCATCCGGCACCGGCAACGCCGCTGTTAAGTCCCAAAATAAACGCAAAGTCGAATCCTATATTGAGCAGAGCGGCAATGATAAGAAAAACGAGCGGTGTTTTGCTGTCGCCGAGAGCGCGGAGGACAGAAGATGCGAGGTTGTAAAACACCGACGCCGCAAGTCCCCAGCAAATCGTTACTATATAGTCGTAAGAATATCCTATTATGTCATCCGGAGTCTGCATGAGTCTGAGCAAAGGCATCGTCGTATATACGCTTACGAACGTAAGCACTATCGACAGCACGGTGGAAAGAGCGAGAGAACTCGCAATGCTGCGCCTTATGCCTTCTTCGTTCTGCGCGCCGTAAAGCTGACTTGTCTTTACCGCAAACCCTGCCGTAAGTCCCTGTACGAATCCGATTATAAGAAAAGAAATCGCGCCGGTCGCACCTACTCCCGCGAGTGCTGCGTCCGATATCGTCTGTCCGACGATTATCGCGTCAATCATACTGTAAAGTTGTTGAAATACGTTTCCGATAAATATCGGAATCGTAAAAAACAAAATGCTTTTGAACGGTTTCCCCACCGTCAAATCCTTAGTCATAGAATAATTCCCTTTGTAATTATTCTCACAATTCCGCCCCCGCGAAATTCAAACCCTATCTCTTTCTTTCCCGCGACATTATATTACATATTTAAAAAAACGTATAGTTTTTTCACCGCTTTTTTTAAAATTTTACAAAAGTATCGTCGCTTTTATTTCTCACTCCCTGATTTTTTCGTCTTAACCGGTCCTGTTTTTCACAAAGTACTGCCGTTTTGTCCATGTATTTATAAATTTCCGCTTATACAAATCATGTTGAGGACGTTTAAAAATTTCCTTCGCTACACCCCTTATTTTTCACCGTCTTCCGGCACATGATTTTTTCTCTTTTCGTCAAGATAAATTGCGATTCCTTTACTCATTGTCAACAACGAAGATATAGTCATCGCCGCTGCGGCTATTATTCCCGTCGGGATATAAAACGAAAGTCCTTCTCCTCCTTCGTTGACAGCAATCAGCGCGGTCTGAGTCAGAGCAATCGCAGCTACGGCTTTGCAGACATCCATCCTTCTTCTCGCTATGTCAAGCCCCTTTTTAGACTTGACGGCTCCGATATATTCCTTCACCGCCGCAGCTATATCCGCAAAAGATACCGCCGCAAGCGCGATAGCCGGTATAAGCCCGAAGGCGAACCCCGACGGTTCTGTCAATTCTTTTATCGCACATGCAAAATAAAACATTGCCGCCGCAAAGGTTATACCTGCAACGACAAAATATACGCAAGAATTTTCTCTGTCGGAAAATACCCTGCAAACCGTCTTTGCGGCAAAAGCCGAAAGTGAATAAAATGCAGATACCACTACAAAAACGGAGGCGGAAATCACACCTGCTGCAAATTTGACTATTACCGTCATGATTCCGAAGATAAACGTCAGATATTTTAAGTAATCAGATTTGACCATACCGCCCCCGTATATTAAAAAATTATCAGCTGCATGCTTTTCTGTTGTAGATTTTCTTATATTTCGTCGTGTTCAAGCAGGTCGTTGCCCTGTTCGAGAATATTAGCGAGAGCCTCTTCTCCCGCATTAATCGCAGCCGACGTTTCCCTCGTCTTTCTCATCACGATTTTGTTATAGACGGGATAATTGATGCAGCAAAGTGCAATCCCCACTATACCCAGAATTATACCGACAACCATATTGCTGACGTTCCCTTCAGACAACATCACAAGACTCATGCCCCCTCCCGCAACAAGTGTTGAAAAAACACCGAATATACAACAGAATACTCTTGCCGCAAACTTCTTGCTCCTCTCAAGCGTATCCAGAGTCGCTCTCGCCTCTGCCGCTCTTTTTTCAAGCCTAATCAGTTCCTGACGATGTCTTATTTTTCGGTCGCGCCTCATAGTCAACGTGCAATTTGCGCCAATTGCCTTTCCCGTTTCTACGATTTCCCAGCCGAAAGCCTCCGCCTCGTCAGCAACTCTTGTTTTGTCTTTTACGGGTACTGTTTCCGTCTTGTACTCGAAAGCCGTAAAATTCTTTTCCTGCATATTTTTTCTCCTTTTATGTTATTGTCTTAGGCTTGCCACGGTCTTGACATGTCCGTAAGACAAGTGTATTATATGATGTGAAAAACGGCATATCAAGCCTTCAAAATCGCAATAAGACACCTATATCCGATGTGTCACACTGTTTGAAACAAATAAGGGGTTTTTGTATCGTGGATTATAATTATGCGGATTATTCAAAGCACTATATAATTGACGCGCTCTTCAAACTTATGGAAGATTCTGACTTCAAGGATATTACCGTATCCGATATCGCAAAAAAAGCAGGGGTCGGCCGCGCCACGTTTTACAGATATTTTTCTTCAAAAGAAGACGTAATCAGATTTTTCTTTGAGCGCACATGTTCAGAATTTGCGGGAGAACAGATTTACCGCCCCCGTTGCAAAGAAGATTATATCGACATAATCAAAAGGGTTATCAGATATATTAAAAATCACAAATGCCGTCTTCAGGCTCTCGTTGCGGCACGCCTTGAATACATATATACCGATTTTGTTGACACCGCTCTGAACAAACACTTTATCGACGATTCTTCAAACGACAATCTTTATACCGCGTCGGGCTATGCAGGAGCCATCTCCAATATTACTCTGCGATGGATTAAACGCGACTGTGCCGACGACGAAAACTCCGTAATCGCTGCTTTTGCAGAGGTATGCCTGGGCAATAGCTTTCCCTCCTGAACCGCCTTTGCCGTTATCCCGTACGCCTTCCGGGGCATCGTTCTGTTCTGTTTTTCTCTTTTTGCCTTATTCCGGCATTACACCCGGTCCGACAGTAGTCGCCATCCGTAGACACACGCCCTTTGAGCTTTTGCGTTTTGTAAGTTTATCTGCGTTTATATCTTGTCCGGCCATTTGAACTATAACTTTTAAAACCGTATTCAACAAAAACCTGCCGGGATTTTTCTTCGTAATCAATAAACTCTTTTCAGTAATTTCCGCCCTATTTCTGCAGATTCGATACTCGCATTACCCTCTCGATTACCTCAAGCGTTTTCTTCCCTGGCGGCAAAACTTTCGTCCTTTCCTCCGCACAGCCTTTTAAAATACATACTTTCCTTCAAAATTGTTTAACAAATCAATCTGCCTGTCTGACGTAAAAAGCAAGGAAATGTTTTATAGCTTAATAAAAACATCATATCCTTATTTCCGCTTGCATAAAATAGCCGTAGGCAGGTGCAATATGGTAAAAGAAGACAACAACAAAAAAATAAGTGCGCAGATAGATTTTTCAAACAGCATAACTCTTGAGGGCATAACGGGAATCGTGTCCTCGTCAGACCGCACTTTTACCGCAAAAGCAGGCGAAGGCGTTCTTACGGTAACGGGAGAAGGTTTAAGCCCTCGTCTTATCGATATAGAGAAAAACACAGCAATACTCAACGGCAGAATATACGCGGTATCACACAGCAAACAAATGTCTGCGAAAGGTTTTTTCTCAAAGCTGTTCAGATAATGACTGACGCCGGGACTCAATTTGCAATACTTTGCTGTCTGTCTGCGACCGGGACGGCGGTCGGAGCAGCTCTTTCTGCGATAAACTTTGTCGACAAAGCAGTACATATCAACGCTGTCGTACGCTTTTTTGCAGAATTTTTGTCAGTAGGAACAGCCGGGCTTTGCCTTTGGTTAATAATACTTTATATGAACAACGGTGAAATCCGCTTGTTTTTTGCCGTTCCGACAACGGCTTTTTCCATGTTTTCTTATATATGTATTTCAAAATTACTCAATCCCCTTATTCCCGGATGCAAATCTGCGGCAAAACGCTTTGCCAATTCTCGCAAAGGCAAATTTATAGCCAGATATATACTAAAATAAGTATATTTTCCCGTTTTTTTAATAATTTTTAGCATTTTTATTTCTAAATCAGAAAATTATATTTTCGATTTTTTAATGACCTGTTTTTAGTTATTGTCATTTTTTGTTACTGATATATTTTACATTTAGATATCCGTTTTTTACATAATTTTCCTGTTTCAAGCTTTTTTGTCTGCCTCTTAAAGTATTACGCGCATATTAATAGATTTCCGCTGAAATTACGCTCCGCCCATTGCTTTATAATATAAACGCACGAAAAACCGTCTTTCTCAGCCTCTTTTCAGTGTTTTTCAATGTTTTCGCCTCTTTCCGACTTTTCCTGCAGTGTTTTTGACTGTTTATGCGCGTTTTCCTTTCTTTTATGTCTTCTGAGGCTTTTTCGCTCTTTTTTCTGTGTTTTCGTTATTTTACGGCTTTTTTAAGTTTTTCTTCCTCTTCTCTGCCCTTTCTGCGTGCTTTTTTGTCTTTTGAGGCTCTTTCCTTTTACATTTGCCTGTTTTGAGCGTTCTCCTCTTTCCGCGGCAATTTCTAAGGCTTTTTGTTGTTTACCGCCTTTTCCGATATCCGGGCGGTTTCCTCCTTCTCTTTTTTTAAATTTTTCTTTGCGCGTAAGCGAAAAGTTACTTTATTCGCGACTTTTTCGCTGTTTATCTAAATCCACGGCAGTATTCTTTACCTTCACCCCTTTCTCTGTCTTGCGCATTATAAAAACGGCATTTTAGTTCAGCAAACAGCTCTTAACGCATGAAAAAGGCGGAGTCTGCTCGCTCCGCCCCGATTTTCGCTTTATTTTCGCCTTATTGCCGTTACACGCATGATTTCCCGCTCCCTTGATACTTTCGCGCTCAAATCGCGCGTAACGCGCTTAAAACAGCACTCAACCCCTGTCCTTCAACGTTTTATATATCCTTTGTTCTTCAGACTTGCCTCGTAGCACACCACCGTTGCGGCAACCCCTACATTGAGAGAATCGCATTTGCCGAACATCGGAATCGACAAAAGCCTGACGTCTTTATCGTACCATCCCCTCGAAATACCGTATCTTTCGCTGCCCATCACAAAAGCGCAACGTTTCCCGTAAGGATATTCGTAATAGCTCTTTTCCGCCCTGCTGTCAGTCAGGTAAATTTCAAAACCTTTCGCCTTCAGCGCGTCATAGCAGGCGTCCGCGCTTTCAAACTCCACTATCGGAATATTCAGCACACTGCCCATACTGGACTGAAGAAGTTTAGGATGCGTCATACGCGCCTTTCTGTTGCAGATAAACACAGCGTCGACTCCTGCGCCGTCTGCCACTCTTATCATCGTCCCGACGTTTCCCGGAATCTCGACACCGTCCAGAACAAGCACCACGCTCTTATCCGTGAACGGCACGTCTGCAACCTCGCTTAAAGTCAGATACGCTATGCTCATTACCCCGTCGGGTTTTTCTCTTTCGCTTATTTTTTCAAACGTTTTCGCGCTGACCGTAAACCTCTGGTCGCAACGTTTTGCAAGCTCCTCCACAAGCTTTGCAGATTGAACGGTATATATCTTTTCGGGACAAATTATAAGCGCGTGTAAAGGCGTACCTGCCTGCACGATAAGAGAATTGAACCAAAGCCCTTCCGCAACGAATTGTCTTGACGGATTAGGCTTACTGTTGGACACAAGTGCTTTTATATGCTTAACGATTGAGTGTCCGTCGCCGACTGCATAAAATTTATATTTCATAAGCAGCGCGTCAGTCAATTCACGCGCCTGTTGCTGCTCTGTCTGCATAAAAACCTCCCGTGCACACTATAAAGATATCACACGCAGAAATTATATTCAAGCGTTTGCGACGCAGCGCAGCAATCGCAACCCCGCGCCCAAGGAGCGAGCCGTGCTTAAATGCCGGTATAACAGAGAGGAACAATTCGGATTCCCGGTAAAGGCGTTCGGTCGCAGCGCACTTCCACTCGCGTTACCTATTGAAAATGCAAAAAACATCAATTATCTCAAAAACCGTCTTTTTAGCATTTTGTTTCCTGTCCTAAAATTAAACCAGACAAAAAAGAAACAGAACAGACAACTAAAAAAGCAAACTTCCAAAGTAAGATACTCTGTCAAAACCGGACATCCCGGATATTACACCAAAAATTTACAGCATAAAAATAGCGCGCGTCCGTGCGAAAGAGTTGCAGAAATTAACCGTTATCATTGCGTTTTACACCAAAAAAATGCCGGAAGAAGACAGCACAACAAACAAAGCCACGTCCGACGACAGAAAAATTGCAGATATAAAAGCCAAGCAACAACGGTTATAAACAAAAGGAGAATTATCAATCGCAATTCCGTCTGCACACAAATAGCTGCAAAACCATATCAGAGCAGCACACAATAAAAACGACGCCGGGCAAAGAAAAGCCAACGACTTTTCACAATGACTTCTGAAACGTACGCAAGAGCAGAGATGAGATAAAAAGCAGAGAAGAGATAATAAGATTCACATCATACCCCCGAAAACGGCATCTTTATCCCTCAAAGACTCGACGTTTCACGATTTTTCCTGTCTGCGCCGGGTTTTAATAATCGTAAATTATAAATGTTTCACAAAACGCGTGAAACATTGCCGAAAAATTTTTTGTTTATGACATTTTCAGCCGTATTTTGTCTACAGAATTATTGCCATATGTTATGGATTTTTAGAGGTTTTTGATTTCTTTTATTTATTAATTAGCCGAAATGTTTATATTGTAGCCATATTTTTTCTTGTTTTTGTCGAAAATTGTTCCGCGTGAAACTTTTGTTTTTGGCGTCTTGCGGGCGAACTGCAATTGACGCTGACGCGAGGCTAAAACCGTGCCGTGTAACGCGATAACGTCTTGCACCTTGTCTTCGTTTTCCGGCGGTGTGTCTACGTCGTTTAACCATACAGCCACAGTCATTGCCAACTCTCTTTGCCACATCTCCCTCAGAAACAGAGCAGTCTTGTCGACAAACGCATTACGCCTTGTGCATTTTTACTTTTGCTCTTTCTGATTCATTTATTCTTATTGATTTGCGTCGATTTATCCACAGCACACAATTAACGTTTTTGCAAAAACTTGCAGAATTTATTCAAAATAATTTTATGTCCCGCACAATTATGCTTTACATGATACGTTTTTATCTTTGAGCCTACCTTTTACCTGTTCGCCCCATGTTTCAACCAGACTAAAGTCTTTATGCCGTGCCGATTAAACTCATTGCCGTTTCCGATAATAATTTCGCTTTTGAATTCCGTGCGATATAGATATGTCTTTTCGCGTAAAACGTTGCATCGGCAAGCATATCGACATAATGCCGACAAGAGTATACGCATAATTGTTTCCCGCATAAAAGCCTCGGAGCAATCGTTGGGGTATACAACTTTTTTATACATTTGCGCAGGCACCGCCAGCCCGTCCTACCGGGACGTTGAGTCAAAACCCTATCTCAATTTCCTATTTATAACATCTTTTTCGCTTTAATATCTATAAGTTATATATTTATGCGTCCGCATGTTTTATATGGCTTATTAAAAAGCAAGTAGTATTCTACCGCCTGTAAACCGCATATTTTCCTTTTGTGCAGATTTTTGTATTATTTTTACAAACTTCAGAACCCTTTAAGACCGTTGAGAATACCAGACAAAACAATAGAACCGGTCCTGAGGCGCGCCTTTTATGCGTTTTCGGCGACCCTAACTTGAGAGTATATAATAATATTATCTGCGCTCTCATTATTGAAACACACAATAAAAATCATCGTCTGAAGGCGAATACGGTTTTTGAGCAACATATACCGGTGAGGGTTTGCACAACGTAAAACCTGTCAATGCAACCTGTCATACGGGAACAAGGCAAATGTCACAACATATTATCAAGGCTTTAACACAATATCTACGCAAATTTATCGTTTTAAACCTTGTTAGTATTATTAGGACCCGGCATACGGCATCGGCTGCAAGCAATTATATTTAAAAAAATCCGGCTATCGCTGCCGGGCAGATTGCGTCTTTTGCAAACTTGCCGATTAACTTATTGCATTTAAATCAAACACGGCGGACGCAAATAGCCGGCAAATTAATCTTTTGCCTTGTTTCAAGACTGCCACTTTTCTCCGTAATCGCAGAACACACTCGGTGGCAATCAAATTTAATGTTTCGTCGAGGCTATACAGAGAGCGTTTACGCAATGCGGCATATGTCTACAGACGACAATTTAAACCGTCAGAGCAGAGCAGCTTTTGCCGTAAAGACGCCTTGCTATGCAAAAACACGACTGCACAGCAAGCCTTACATCAAACAAGCAACTAAAAACCCGCCTTCTCGTCCTGAAATATTTGCCACAATCATACCTCTAAAGCTGTTTGCCACAATCCCACCGCGACGTCATGCGGCGTTTCTTTTGTGCACAGTCTTATCTCTTTATTCCCGACAGATTTTGCAAATTATAATCTTTAATTTCTTTTGTTTCACATGAAACAGCCGTTTTTATGATATTTAATATCCCTTTATTTCTTTTGTTTTTACTATTTTGTATCTTTTCGATTAAAATAATCTTTTTGTTTCCGTTAGCCAAACGTTTGTCCCTTCGCGCCGCTCTTATGCAAAAAAACGTTTCTGCTTGTTTTCAGTTGTCTGCAAAAACAATATACTGTTCTTTTTTTTCTGTTTTATCGTCTTAATAGTTCAGATGGAGTGTACCTCTGTGCTTTTAAATTTTTATATCAGGTAGCCGCGGTTGATAAATGTGAAAGAAAAAACGCTGCCGCACCCTAACCGAGCGGATTATATATATGCACTCTGCGTTTTGGCAAGCTCTCTTTTGATTCTGCATACGCTGTTTTGTGTTCGCGCCGTGTTTGCATTAAATTTCTTTTATTCCGCATACATCTGTCTGTAAATCAGAGCAGAGCAGTTTCCCGACAACACAGTAAAAAGGATTTCAATGTCTTATATTCTGCATTTTGCCGCAGCCTTTGACTTTAACACATTACTATTGATTTGATTTCAGTTGATTTTGATTGGCTATTTTATAATTTATAGCGCGCAGCGCGAAAATTTTTTTAAAATTTCTTCTCTTTACTTAAAGCAATGTGCTTTTGACCTTATTTATCGTTTTTCTCACGCTTAATCTGCATCTCTTTAAAATAATTATGCTTTCCGTCAAAACGCTTGCCGGTCGAGAATAGATTTCTTTATCCCTCAGAATCCCGTTTTTCTTTTTCAGTCATACTTTTCACTGCATACCGCGCCGTATATTAGTATTTACACGATAAAACACATTGCATTTGTATATGTTTTGCCAGAAAAGCAGGCAAATGGTTTTATAATCGGTATTTCCACCCAGAAAACCGCGGATTGTGGATAACTTAAACATGCAATCACTGTAAATTGCAGAATTTATCCGCGTTTTCGACATTGTAGTATATTTTTTGTCTTTTGCTCTATTTCCGACGGTCATTGTGGATAACTGCTTTCTGAAAAGTGTTTCATGTGAAACTTTTGCAACAATGTTTCCACATCCGATTCGCGTTTTCCTTCATTTGTCCCGCTTTTCACTGCCTAAAATAGCATAAAACTTATGCTATAGTGTATTTTTGGCGATATTGCATCATATTCTTTTGCTCTTTTTTCTGAATATCGTCAGATTATGGATAGCTTCGTCCTTAAAAACTTTTATACGTATGCTTGAATTTGTTTTTTTGCTTTCGTTTTATCATACAGATTTTATGTAGTAAAGCTCATATCAGACCAGAATTGTGCAGTCCTGACACCATACACGCCTTTTATATGTCTTTATGCTATATTTGCCATAATAAAGCATGAGTATTTCATAAGAGCAGCATGCATACCGGCTGATTCAATAAACAGCCTTATCTGCTGCATTATTATTTTCATTTCTTTACGGATTCTCTTACAGTTTTAACATTTTGCCATAAACTGCTTAAACTCTTGTTTTGTTTTAATATCTAAATGGCAGAAACAATTTTGCTTATCTTTTTTCAATATTCACCCGGTTATCCTCATTATTTCCTCTCAATACGGTTTATCCTCTATTTCATTTCGCGTGAATTATAAATAAAATTAAAACACATATTACTGCATCGGTCTTAATCTGTGCAAATATTCAAATTCATAATATAGTCAGCAATTAACTTTTCTATTTATCCTCCATATTAAGCCGTTATATGTTTATTACTTATAGTTATTATAAGCTTTAGCTTATAATATTTTAAATTTATCTTTTGTCAAATACGACAAACCTTTATAATATGGCTATCGCGATTTCTTTATTTTTTAGGATATTTTTCTTTTTCTGATAATGGATTTTGCCGTTTTTTATCAAATTATCCTTTACCAATCCGAAATTTTCCGATAGGCAGTCTTGCCGGCTATATCGTTTTTCCTTTGACCGCGAACTTTTCTGACAGTTCTGTCTTCTAAATCGTGCCTTATACAATTATTCATGTTATGCCTACATAAAAACTCCGCTCCATCGCCGCAAAACTGTTTTGTCTTGTTCCGTTATTGAGTTCAGACTCTTTTTTATTCTGCGACAGTGGTTTTTTTGTACAGCGACGGTGATATTATTTTCATAAGTTTTTTATTTTGCGCGACTATATTTCTATACGTTTTCAAATAAAAATTCGGTATTGTCTTTGCATTTTCTCTTTTATATAATTCAATTACCGCAGATGCCTGTATCGCGGTTATAAAAAACATATAAGGTATCAGATGTTAGAAATAAAAAATCTCGTAAAAATTTATAGTGCCAAAGGCGGAACAGAAGTCAGAGCGGTCGACGACGTTTCTCTTTCTTTCACAGAAAAGGGCATGGTTTTCCTTCCGGGCAAACCCGGTAGCGGTAAATCCACGTTGCTCAATCTGTGCGGCGGGCTGGATTCTCCGGACAGCGGAGAAATCATTATAAAAGGCAGGAGCAGCAAGGACTTTTCTCAAGCGGATTTTGACAGCTATCGCAACACCTTTGTTGGTTTCGTATTTCAGGAATACAACATCCTCAACGAATTTTCAGTTGAAGACAACGTTTCTCTCGCTCTCGAACTGCAAGGAAAGAGCAAAGACAAAACTGTTATAAGCGAAATTCTCAAGAGTGTGGATTTGCAGGACTTTGCAAAGAGAAAGCCCAATACTTTGTCGGGCGGACAAAAGCAACGCGTTGCAATCGCCAGGGCTCTTGTCAAAAATCCTGAAATCATACTTGCGGACGAACATAACGTAAACGCTGACAACGATACGTTCTTTACGATAATTTCGCCCATCTCTGACAGTCTTGCGAACATAAACGTGATAATAGAAATTATGGAAAAGGTCTTCCTCTGGTCGGGTATTGTCATGGCGATATTCGCCATGCTGCTCCTGTTCAACTTCATATCGGTATCGATAGCGGATAAGAAGAAGGAAATAGGTATACTGAGAGCAGTCGGCGCGAGGAGCGTGGACATCTTCAAGATATTCTATTCAGAATCTCTTTTAATCGCGACGATATGTTTCGTGATTTCGACAGCGGCGTGCTTTGCGATATGCCCTTGGCTCAACGCTCAGCTTGCGTCCGCAATGGGACTTGAAATACTCGTCGTAGGGCCGTATTCGGTGCTGATAATGCTGGGGATAGCGTTGCTGACTTCTATCGTCGCGACTTTCTTACCGGTATATTCAATAGCGCGCAGAAAGCCCGTGGAGAGCATACGGTCGCTGTAAAAAGCAAAAGGCGTGGGATTTATTCCCGCGCCTTTTCAAATGTAATCAAAACTTTTTCTTAAATAAGTTTTTCCTGCCCGTGTAGATAAAACGACTGATTGTCACAGCGTTTTCTTGCAGATTTTTCTTTTAAAGACTTTTTTGTTATCTGATTTAGGTATCGCTGCATTTTGTTTGTCGGACGGTCTGTTTTGTTACAAAGCCGCGATATTTGCTTTTTTATTTCAATTGAAAAAACAACTCTTCTTTATCATTATGAAATAACGCCGGTTTTTTTGATTTTTCTATATATGTTTTACTCTTTTATGTCATTTTATCAATGCCTTGTCGCATTTGCTTTATTTGACTGATTTTTACTTGACACGCTTTATTTATTTATATTATAATACTTTCGCTATTGTGGGAAACAGTTTTATTTTTTACCGTTTTCCGCGCCGCAACGCGTTTGCGGAATCATACTACTGACAATACTAAAAAGAGAGGATAGATTTATGAAGAGAACATTTCAACCCAAGAAACGTCAGCGCAGCAAAGTGCACGGTTTCAGAAAGAGGATGAGTTCTACCGGCGGCAGAAACGTTATCAAAAGACGTAGAAACAAGGGCAGAAAGCACCTCAGCGCGTAATTTATGCAAAAACGGTATAGGCTGACTAACAGTCGGTCTTTCGACTATCTATACCGTAAAGGCACCTGCATACGCGAAGGCAGCGTCGTACTCTATTTCGCCCCGTCCAACAGGGGTATGCGCGTCGGGTTTTCCGTAAGCAAAAAAGTGGGAAAGAGCGTCGTACGCAACAAGACAAAGCGTAGGCTCAAAGAGGCTTTCCGCAAACATATTCCTGAAATCAATCGCGGTTTCAACTATCTGATAGTTGCGCGCCCGCAGCTTGCGGAGTGCGATTTTCATCAAATCGAAGAAATGCTTTTAAAGCTCCTCGCAAAGGCGGGCATGACGGAGGCGAAATGAGTCTTACGTCGCGCCTTGTCGGGGTTTACAAGAGGTATTACAATCCGCTTTTCACCGGGAATTGCAAATATACGCCCAGTTGTTCTGCGTATATGGTCCAGGCAGTTAAAAAACGCGGTTTTCTTGTGGGTTTTGCGATGGGGATATGGCGTATTATCAGGTGCAACCCCTTTTCAAAGGGCGGGTTTGACCCCGTCAAAGACAATCTGAGAGGTCGTGCAAAATGGCTTTTATGAACACTCTGCTCAGCGCGGAGATGACAAACCTTATCGGTAAGTTTCTTCTGGTTCTGTACAACGCGATAGGCGATTTCGGTTGGACCGTCGTCGTCTTTACGTTGTTGCTGAGAACTGTGGTATTGCCGCTCGATATATGGCAGAAGATTTCCATGCGCAAGCAGTCCAAGGCTATGGAACGCATACGTCCGCAGCTTGAAAAGTTGCAGAAACAGTATGCCAACCACCCGGACCTTTTGCGTCAGAAACAGGCAGAACTACAGAAAAAAGAGAAGATTCACATCTTTGCGTCATGCCTTCCGATGATTATCACCATAGTGATATTCTTCGTCGTGTGGGCTGGTTTCAGAGCTTTGGTCGCTTACGAAAACGAAGTAATCGTCGAAAAGCTGATGGCAATCTACAACGAGAATATAGGCAAAGTTCAATCCGGACTTATGACTATGGACGACCTCAACACGTTGCTGGCGCAAAGTTACGACCTGCACAGCTGGCTGTGGGTGAAAAACGTATTTATGTCCGATATAGGCACCAACGTAATCCCGGATATAGATACCTATCTGGGCACTATCGGCGCAACGATGCCGGAACTTTCTCCCGGCCTCACTTACGACAAACTCGTAGGACCGGCGATGGAATTATACAACAAGCAGTCCTTCTGGGACGCGGCGAGATGGAACGGTTATTTCGGACTGCCTATTCTTTCAATCGCCACCAGCTTTCTCAGCACCAAGCTGATGCAGAGCCAGAATCCGCAGATGCCCACGGGTACGGCGGAACAGCAGAAAACTCAACAGACTACCACCAAGATACTCAATTACCTCATGCCGCTGATGCTGGGTGTCTTCGCGATAATGTACAGTGCGGCGTTCGCTATTTACTACTTCCTTAGCAACGTATATTCGACCGTGGTCAGTCTTATTTACAATCTTATAGTGAAAAGAAAAGACAAGCAGGAAAAGGACAGATTGCTGTCCACGACCTACATCGGAGGAAGAAAATGAAGGAAATAGAAATCACGGCGTCCAGCTATGAGGACGCGCTGGCAGAGGCTCTCAAAGAGCTCAATCTGACAGAAGAGCAGGTAGAGGCTCAAATCGTAAAACAGTCAGGACTTATCCGCAAAAAGGTAACCGTCAAAGTAACTCAGAAAGCTACCGCAAAGGACATTGCGATTGACTTTATCAACACCCTTATTCAGAAGATGGGACTGGACTGCACGGCTGAAATAAGAGAAGAAGAGGATGCGTATTACGTATCCGTATCCGGCAAAGACACGGCAACTCTTATAGGCTACCGCGGCGACGTGCTTGACTGCGTACAGTACCTGACGCTGCTCGTCGTAAACAAAACGATTGACCTTGACAAGAGAATAATAATCGACGGCGAAAATTACAGAGAAAAGAGAACGGCAGTTCTTTCAAAACTCGCTAAAAAACTTGCAATAAAGGCTGCTAAAACGGGCAAAGACGTTTCTCTCGAACCTATGAATCCGTTTGAAAGACGCGTTATCCACTCCGCGCTCGCAGACGACAAGTTCGTAACGACTGAAAGCGAAGGCGAAGAACCCAACCGCTATATAGTGATTAAGCCCAACAAGAGAAGTTTTTCTGACCGTCCGCGCCGCGGAAACGGAAAGTTCAACAAGGGTTCAAACGGCGGATACCGCAGCAATTACGACAGAACGTCAACCCCCGCTCCCAAAGCTGAACCTAAAAAAGAAGAGCCCAAGGATATGTACAATCACGAGTACAGCATCAACTTCAAGCGCACGGGCGGCGGCAAACTGAGAAGTTTCGGCGAAAAGAAACGCACTTTCTGAAAACCTCAATAAGACGTCTGCTACAAAGCGCAGACTAATAAAATAAAGATAAAAACACTCCTCTGAAAAGGGGAGTTTTTTATTGCTTTGTCGGACGATTTCCGACAGCCTATACTTTGACGTACTATTTTTGACAGAAGATATTTTGACTGACTTCTTTAATTGCCTATACTTTGACGGGCGGTTTATCCGCCTTTTTTCACTCTTTATATTAAAAAGACGTGCGGCATACACATGTCTTATTTATCTGATTATTATATATAATATTTTCGGCAACTATCTTATGATATTGTGCATGATTTCTCTTTATTTTCCCAGGCAGAATTTGGAGAATATAGCGTTTACTATATTTTCGTCCGCAGTATTTCCCGTAATTTCGCCCAGTGCGGAATAAGCGTCCCTCATATCTACGAGAAGGCACTCCGCAGGCTCTTCGTCAAACCCGTTGCGCGCCTGAGTAAGGCTGAAATAAGCGCGCCTCAGCGCGTCGTAATGGCGGCTGTCGGTAACTATGTTTCCTGAAAAATCTATCTTTTCGTCAATAACTTTGTCAACTATGGCGCGCTTTAACAAATCTATTCCTTCGCCTTTTTTAGCACTTATAAAAACGCCTTCTCTGTCGTCTTTTGCATGCGGTTTGTCGTCTTTGTTGAATACAAAAAGAAGATTTGCTCCCTTGAGCGCGTCCAGTATCTTATTTTCTTCGTCGCACAACTCGCGTCCCGCCTCTGTGATAAAGAGAACGACGTCGCTGTTTTTTGCTATCTCACGACTTCTGATTACGCCCAGTTTCTCTACCTTGTCTTCTGTTTCTCTTATGCCCGCGGTATCTATCAGATTGAGCAGAATCCCGTCTGCCTCTATGCGTTCTTCAAGGCTGTCCCTCGTCGTTCCGGCAACGTCCGTAACTATCGCCCTGTCCTTGCCTGTAAGCGCGTTGAGGGTAGAGGATTTGCCCACGTTGGCAATACCTACTATCGCCACGTCGATGCCCTGCTTTACATAACTTCCCGTCTTTGCGGTAGAGAGCAGTTTTTCAAGTTCTTCGCAAAGTCCGTTCACGGTATCTTTAGCAACGCGGCGGCTTTCTTCTTCCATTTCTTCGGGATAATCCAGCGCAGCCTCCATCGTTGCTATAGCGTCAAGCAGTTTTTCTTCAAAGGCGAAAACGCTCTTTGAAAGCGCGCCCGTCATTGAGCGGTAAGACGCTTTGAGCTGAGCCTCGCTTTCTGCGTTAATCATAGATATTACCGCCTCTGCGTCGCTCAAAGCGAGTTTGCCGTTGAGAAAGGCGCGTTTTGTAAATTCGCCCTTGTCCGCGGCACGCGCTCCCGCCTCTATGCAGCCCTTTAATATTTCGTTGACAATTCTGATTCCGCCGTGACAATGAATTTCAAAAATATCCTCGCCCGTGTAGGTTTTAGGAGCTTTGAAATACACTCCCAGACACTTGTCCGATATGCCGCCCACCGTGGCAGTACCGTAATACATCATATTGGGAACGGCGTCTTTCAGGTCTATTAATCTGCCGGCAACAAAAACTTTTGACGCGACGGACAGAGCGTCGTCGCCGCTTATTCTGACTATTCCTATCGCTCCGGCACCTACGGGAGTGGATATTGCCGCAATCGTCTGCATATTTATCTCCGCATATTTTTTTGACGCTTATAATATATCACACGCGCGGTGCGATTGCAAATAAAAGCGCGTTGTGCTATAATTATCGGGCAAAAGGCGAAATGCCGCATTATAAAAAAGAGGATTTATGCAGAGAAAGTACGACGAAATTTACGACGCTGTGGTAATAGGAGCAGGGCATGCGGGAGTTGAGGCTTGCCTGGCTCTTTCGCGCCTCGGTCTTAAAACTCTTGTCGTAACTCTGTCGCTTGACGCCATTTCTTTTATGGCTTGCAATCCGGCAATAGGCGGCACCGCAAAGGGACATCTCGTAAGAGAGGTGGACGCACTCGGCGGACAGATGGGCATAAGCGCAGATTACAACCTTTTGCAGATACGCATGCTCAATACGGGCAAGGGCGCGGCTGTACAGAGTCTGCGCGGACAGGCGGACAAGTCCTCTTATCACCTCTTTATGAAAAGGGTGCTTGAACGCGAAAAAAACCTGACCATACTTCAAGGCGAAGTTGCGAATATACTTACCGAAAACGGCAAGGTGTGCGGAATCACAACTCTTCAGGGACAGACTTTCGCCTGCAAGGGCGTGGTAGTTGCGACAGGCGTATATCTCAACGCGGACATAATAATAGGAGAATTCCGTCAGCAGACAGGACCCAACGGGTTCTGCCGCGCGACCGCGCTTACCGACTGTCTTATAAATATGGGTATCCCCACCCGCCGTTTCAAGACGGGAACTCCGGCAAGAGTTGACAAAAAGACTATAAATTTCGACGCTATGCAGATTCAGCACGGCGACGAAAAGCTCTATCCTTTCTCCTTTATGACCGACGGGTTTATAGAGAATAAAGAACCTTGTTATCTGACCTATACGACAGAGGAAACCAAAAAAATCATTATGGCAAACATCGCGCGTTCTCCTCTCTACAACGGCAGCATAAAGAGTACGGGTCCCAGATACTGTCCATCTATCGAAGACAAGGTGATGCGTTTTGCAGACAAGGAAAGGCATCAGATTTTTATAGAACCTGAAAGCGCGTCGACTGACGAAATGTACGTGCAGGGCATGAGCAGTTCTCTCCCGGTAGACGTACAGATTGCTATGTATCACTCTGTTATAGGACTTGAAAAATGCCGTCTTATGAGATACGCTTACGCGATAGAATACGACTGCATAGACTCGACCGCGCTCTATCCGTCGCTCATGACAAAATGCACAGAAGGTCTTTTCATGGCAGGACAGCTCAACGGCAGCAGCGGATACGAAGAGGCGGCGGCTCAGGGCATTATGGCAGGCATAAACTGCGCGAGATACATTACTGGCAAAGCTCCCGTTATTCTGGGCAGAGAAAGCTCTTATATAGGCGTGCTTATAGACGACCTCGTTACAAAAGGCACCAACGAACCTTACCGCATGATGACTGCGCGTGCAGAACACAGACTCAACTTAAGGCAGGAAAACGCAGACGAAAGACTCACACCGATAGGCAGAGAAGTGGGACTGGTATCTGACGAGAGATACGCCCGTTACAAAGAAAAAATGAGTCAGATTGAACAGATAAACGAGGCTTTGAAAACCACTGTTTCTCCTTCTGTTTCAGCTCCTCTGTTTGAAGAAACGGGCAGCGGATATATTCCCCGCGCAGGGATGTCGCTCAGAGAAATCCTCAAGCGTTCTGACGTTACGGCAAGTCTTCTGATAAAACATTTCCCAGAGCTTGAAAAGTTCAGTCTGAGGTATCTTGAAGAAGTTGCGACCGTGGCAAAATACGAGGGCTATCTTACAAAGCAGGCTCAGGCTATCGAACGTACCAAAAAACTGGACGACAAGGCGTTGCCTGCCGACGCCGACTATCTCTCAATAGAAGGACTGAGAATAGAGGCAAGGCAGAAACTGGACAAAATCAGACCTCTCAATCTGGGACAGGCGTCAAGAATTTCAGGCGTTTCGCCGGCTGACATAACCGTGCTTATGGTATGGCTGGCAAGGAGGGAGAAATGAGCGAACTTCTTCTTTTAAAGAACTTTCTGAAAGATAAAGGCATTTTTTCAGACGACGTTTATTCGGATTTCTGCAAATATTACGACCTTGTTCAGGAAACCAACAAGGTGATGAACCTTACCGCTATTACAGATAAGGAAGAATTTCAGATAAAGCATTTTGAAGACAGTCTTCTTCCTATAAACGAATTTAAAAACGCAAGAGAAATTGCAGATATAGGCAGCGGTGCAGGGTTTCCAGCAATACCTCTTTCTATAATTCTCAAAGACGTAAATTTCACCCTCGTTGACTCACTCAACAAGAGAGTTAATTTTCTCAACGATACAATAAGTACTCTGGGACTTGAAAACTGCAAAGCCGTACACTCCCGTGCAGAGGATTTTGCAAAAGAAGGAAGAGAAAAATTCGACGTCGTAACCGCAAGAGCGGTCGCGTCGATGAACGTACTTTTAGAATATCTTTCTCCTTTATGCAAGGTGGGAGGAAAGATAGTGGCATACAAAGGCGGCAACGCTCAAGAAGAAATAACAGCCGCGTCTACTGCAGCGGGCATACTGGGCTGTAAACTTGAAAAAACTTCTTTATTCACTCTTTCAAACGGCGATAGCCGCACGGTAGCAATATATAAAAAATTAAAGCCGTGCGACAAAAAATATCCTCGCGGAGGCATTAAACCCAAAACAATGCCTCTTTAAGGTTTTTTATCTTAAAAAATTTTTCTATTTTGCGTTTTACCTTTTTATTTTTAAAATTTGAATTGTTTTTGTTTATAAAACTGTGTGAAAGATTGTGCGTGTTTTTCTGTTCTTCATGTTTTCTTCAGGCTTATTTTTTATGCACCCGTGTAATTTATATTTGCTATTTATATATTGCAATCGCAAAATTAATTTGCTATAATGAGGATATAAGACTATATTAAAACAGTATAATACGTTATTTTACTGTTTAATACTTTTTTAGAGGTACTTATGGCTAAAAAATCAGAAGACCGTTCTGCAATAGAACTTGCTATAAAACTCGCAGGCGACAAAACTACGGGAGAGCAGGTTACTCAGATTGAAACAAAACTGATAGACACCAACCCCAATCAGCCGAGAAAGCATTTTGACGAAGAATCTTTGCAGGAACTTGCCGTCAGCATAAAAAATTACGGCGTTATACAGCCTATTCTCATCTGTCCCAAGGACGACGGAAGGTATGAGCTTATCGCCGGTGAAAGAAGACTGAGAGCAAGCAAAATCGCAGGGATTTCATTTATACCCGCAATAGTTAGAAAGTTTACAGAGTCAGAGATGGCTGAAATCGCCCTGATAGAGAATTTACAGAGAGAGGACCTCAATCCGATAGAAGAGGCGAGGGCATACCGTTCTCTTATGGACAAGTACGGTTTCACTCAGGAAGAACTTGCCGACAAGCTTGGCAAATCCAGACCTGTAATAGCCAACAGCTTAAGACTTCTTTCTCTCAACCCTGTTGTTGTCGAAATGGTTGAAACGGGCAGACTTTCTGCAGGACATGCGAGATGTCTTGCGTCCATAAAGGATATGAGCGTTCAGGCTACATACGCTCTGGCAGCGTGCGACAAGCAGCTTTCTGTCAGACAGCTTGAGAATATGGTAAGAGCATATCTTAAACCGGGCAAAGAACCCAGAACCCCTAAAAAGATGTTTATTTCGCCTGAACTCAAAGAGCTGGTCAACAACATGCAGCGCACTTTCGGCACAAAGGTAAAGGCTGTAGGCAACAACGAAAAAGGCAGAATATTTATAGATTATTATACAAAAGACGACCTTATCAGAATTTACGAACTGATAGACTCAATGTCAGAGCAGGAGTAATTTCAGATAAAAAGTAAATAATAAAAAGATTTAAAAAGAAAAATTACTTTTTAAATTATTGATTTACATAAGAAGAACCCGAAGGATTTTCCTTCGGGATTTTTTATGCTCTTATATTTTTTGCTCCAATAATATGTTTTTCTATTTGCGCGATAATTTTATAGTTGCTTTTTTCAGCTTTATTCACCATAATGAAAGTATGATTAGAAAAGACAAAGCCTTTACAGTCATAGTCGTGCTTGAAATTTTGTTCATTATCGCAGCGTCGCTGGGGATATGGATAGTTTATACAAACAATAATATTCAGACTTCTTATTACGTTATAGAAGACGACCTTATTCCTGAAGGATTTGACGGCTTTAAAATAGCGCACGTATCAGACCTGCACAATAAAGACTGGAAAGACAGACTATGCGACCTGATAGAAAAAGAAAAACCCGATATAATCGCAATAACGGGAGATATTGTGGATTCATCCGATGTTTATTACGACATTTCTTTGCAATTCATAGAAAAAGCGTTAAATATTGCTCCCGTTTATTTCGTAACGGGCAATCACGAATCTTATATGCAGGATTATAAATCTCTCCAAAAAAAGATGTCGGACGCAGGCGTTATTCTTATAGACGACAAAAGCGTTTTAATAAAAAAAGGAGATTGTTATATAAACCTCATAGGATTGCAGGACCCTTCTTTTACTCAAAAAAGCGCGTTTCTCGACAACAGCGGCTCAATTCTGAGAGAAAAGATAGTTTCTTTAAAAGAGGATGATTTATACAACGTCTTATTAAGCCACAGACCGGAATATATGGATTATTACGCAGATGCCGGAGTAAATCTCGTTCTCAGCGGCCACGCTCACGGCGGACAGATAATACTTCCTTTCATAGGCGGACTGATAGCTCCGGGGCAGGGATTTTTCCCTGAATATACGCAAGGGGTTCATACAAAAGAAAACACGAATATGGTGATAAGCAGAGGTCTTGGAGATTCTTATCTTCCCAGAGTTAACAATATGCCTGAACTTGTGATAATCACTCTTAAATCGCTGTAAAAAATATAAAGAGAGTTAAATTTAATCTCAGAGTTTACAGCTTATTATATAAAATCCATGCCTCTTTATAAGGTGTTTGATATATATTTTCAATATAAAAATAAATAAAAAAGCCGCTTTAAAACGGCTTTTTGCTTTTTATTTTAAATCGTTTGAATATAAGTTTTCAGCTTTTTATCAACCTTTTCAGCGGCTGAAACCTCCGCGCAGAGGCAGAATCATATATAAATAACCGTCGCCTTCCACAGGGGTAATCGTACTGGGTGATGTGGGATTTGTAAGACTTAGTTTTATAAACTGGTCGTCAATCACTTTCATGCAGTCGAGCAGATATTTTGAATTGAATAGTATGGTCATATCCTTACCCGTCGAGAAAACAGAAATAACTTCTTTTACGTCGCCCAGTTCGCTGTTTGAAGTTATGGTCATCTTGCCGCCTTCTTTTATCTCTATCTTTATCATGTTTGCCTTTTCAAAGCGGCTCATTACGTATGTTCTCTCAAGGCTGTTTTCAAGCATTGTTTTGTCTATCGTGATTACGGTTTCGAAACTCTGAGGAATACTGGACTCGTAACGGGTAAATACGCCTGTCATAAGATTGCTTATAATCTTTGTATGTTTCATATCCACCATAATCTTTTTGGGGCAGAAATTGAGGCTTACGACCGCGTCGTCTTCTTCGAGAAGTCTGTATATCTCGCTGAGGTTTTTAGCGGGGATTATAGCCGTCGTATCAGGGTATTCCATAACAAGGTCTTTTACTGTAACCGCAAGGCGGAAACCGTCGAGAGCGACGCACTTTATCTTATTGCCTTTTATTTCGAGGAAACAACCTTTAAGCACCGGTCTTACATCGTCGGTAGCGGCGCAGAAAATAGTCTTGCCTATCATATCTTTTACGTCTTTCTGCAACATATCGACGCTTACTTCGTAATCGAACTGCTGTATGGGAGGGTAGTCCTTGAGTTTCATAGCTTTGAGGACTGATTCGCTGTCCATATATCTAATCACGAAATTCTGTTCGTCCATAAAAGAGAGTTCTACTTCTTCGTCCGGCGGCAGTTTTCTGACGAGTTCTCCGAAAAGTTTGCCGGGTACGAGAGCCTCACCTTCCATTTTTACGTCCGCGGTAATGGTTTTCTGAATAGCAAATTCAGTATCGGTAGCGGTCAGGGTGAGAGAATTGCCCTCAGCGGTAAGCTTTATACCTTCGAGAATAGGCATGGTTTTCTTTATAGGGAGAGCCTTCATAACTCTCATCAATGCGTCTGACAACAAATTTCCTTTACAGCTTAATTTCATATTTCCTCCGCGCCAGTTTTGAATTGGCTAATTATTACATATTAATTTAAATATTAAGTCGATAATAAAAACTCTAATAAGGTGTGTGGATATGTGGATAAATTATTTATAACCCTTTTTATCCGCACGTACAGGCGTTTTTATTTCTTCTTTTGTTATGGAAAACTCTGTGAACAAAGTATAAAAGTTTTCCACTTTGTCAACAATATATGTTTATTTCTTCTGAATCATGGCTCTCAGGTCGTTTATCTGAGCCTGAATCAGAGGGTCTGTCTTGCAAAGACTCGTGATTTTGTCGCGGGCATACATTATAGTAGTATGGTCCCTTCCGCCAAAGTAATCTCCTATGCTCGTAAGAGGTATACCCAAGAGGTCGTTTATAAGATAAATAGCAATCTGCCTTGCATTTACTATGTTTTTTACTTTCTTTTTGCCTACAATATCCGCACGTTTGATGTTGAAATAGGTGCAGGTGGCGTCGACTATGTTGTCTATTGAAATTACGTGGGTTGTAACGTCTATATAGTCCTTTAAAGCCTCTTTTGCGGTATCTATGTCGCACACGTCCTTTTTCATGAGAGAGCAGTAGAACATGACTTTTGACAGCGCGCCTTCCAGTTCTCTCACGTTTGAGCTTATGTGTTCTGCAATAAAGAAAATAACTTCGTTGTTTACGCTGAATTTTTTGATTTCAGCTTTTTTTCTGAGAATAGCCACTCTCGTTTCCACAGAAGGGTTGGTGATGTCAACGGTAAGACCGCTCTGAAATCTCGACTTGAGTCTTTCTTCGAGGAAGGTGAGTTCCTTAGGGTGGCGGTCGCTTGACAGCACAATCTGTTTTTTATTCTGATACAGGTCGTTGAAGGTATGGAATATAGCCTCCTGAGAACTCATTTTGTTGGCGAGGAACTGAATATCGTCAATCATCAGCACGTCTGCATTGCGGTATTTTTCCCTGAAACTCTTGTTGAGTTTATTGTCCTTGTTCTTCATAAGGGAATCTATAAAGCTGTTGACGAACTGTTCTGTAGTAACGTACAGAATTTTTTTTGTCTTGTCGACAGACAGGATATAGTTGCCTATAGCGTGCATTATATGAGTTTTTCCCAGTCCTACTCCGCCGTATATAAAAAGGGGATTGTAAAGGGTACCGGGATTTTCAGCCACTGCTTTCGCCGCGCTCGACGCGATGTTATTGCAGTCGCCGACGACAAAATTTTCAAAAGTATAAGAAGGGTCAAGGACGTTTTTGTAGACGTCTTCTTCTTCGATTTTTTCGGGTTGAACAACTGTTTTTTCGGGCTTGTAATTTGCAGCCTCGTCTTCGAGTACCACGACTATATCCGAAATATAAGTTCCGGATTTTTCAATAGCGTCTTTTACAACCGTATCTTTAAAGCCGTCCACCGTTCTTTTTACCGAAACGAGGGGGGATACGAGTATGAGTTTATTGTTTTCTATCGTCAGCGGCACGAGTTTGCCGAACCACATTTCGTAGCTCACCGTAGACATAGAAGATTCGATATAAGAGGAGATTTCCTTCCAGATTTTTACGCTTTCGTTCATATCTATATTATTATAATATCATTTAAAAAATTTTTCAATAAAAAGAGGACAATAAATAGAGCGGCGTACTATTGATAAAATAAAAAGAAGTTATTGAATTTATGATATATTGCCGTTTTTTACTCTGAAACGGGTGCAGCTCACTTTTTCTTCAAATTCTGTACAAGTGATTACGGTCTGAAGAGAAGAGGACATTTCAAGCAGTTTAGAGCGTCTGTTTTCGTCCAGTTCGCTGAGAACGTCGTCAAGAAGTAATACCGGTTTTTCTCCCGTTTCTTCTTCAAACAAATCAATTTCGGCAAACTTGAGCGACAAAGCCGCGCTCCTTTGCTGTCCCTGAGAGCCGAATTTTCTGACGTCTGTACCGTCTACTGTTATGTCAAGGTCATCGCGATGACAGCCGAAGGTGGTAAAGAAAAGCTCTGTATCCTTTTCAAAAGACGCTTTGAGGGATTGAGCAAATTCTTTTTCGAGAACTTCTGTGTCGTCAAAGCCCAAATCGCACTCGTACGAGAGAGAAAGTTCTTCTTTTCCGCCTGACAGCAAAAGGTGTGATTTTTTTGCCGCCTCTTTCATTTTCTGTATAAAAAGGTAGCGTTTGTTTATTATATACGCGCCGTATTTTGCCAGCTGACAATCCCATACAAAAAGCGTTTCTCTGAGAGAGTTGACGCCAAGACCTGATTTGAGAAGTTTGTTTCTCTGAGCAAGCACTGTATTGTATTTCTGCAAAGCGTAAAGATAGTTTTTTGACTGCTGACAAAGGCTTATGTCTATAAATCTTCTTCTTTCAGAAGGTCCTTCCTTTATCATTTTAAGTTCGTCCGGGCTGAAGTAAACCACGTTGAGAACGCCCACGACGTCGCTCAGTTTTGAGCAGGGAAGTCCGTCTAAAAGAAGGCGTTTTTTGTCTTTTGAATCTATTGAAAGAGCAATCTCGTGGTCGCGGAATTTTTTGGCTACAGTAACGTAAACGTACGCCTGTTTCGCCGCCCAGTTTATCATTTCTTTGGAGTGCGCGGTACGCGGAGATTTGCCGAGGGCGGCAAAATAAACGCTCTCTGCAAAATTAGTCTTTCCGCTTGCGTTTTCACCTTCGAAGACGTTGAGTCCTTCGCTTAGTTCCACGCTCTGGTCTTTGTAATTTCTGAAGTCTTTCAGGCGCACTTTTCTGATAAACATACATATAGATTATATAGCATTTTTACGGCAGTGTAAACTTTTTAAAATCCGCCTTATAAAAAAATTACCGCGAAATAGAGCAATAGAGCAAAATTTTACTCTCTCGCGTGTCCCCCACGGGAAAAACCCTTATATTAAACCACGGCTTTTATACGGCGAAATTCGACAAATAAACAGTTGCGCGGGGTATCTTATTATGATATAATATAATCATTATAATATTATAATCTTGCGCATACGCACGCGTGGGCGTTAGAAAATAAAAAAATACGGAGGACATATGAGCAAACAGGACAATTATACCGAAAGCAATATTCAGGTGCTCGAAGGTCTTGAACCTGTACGCAAAAGACCCGGCATGTACATAGGCTCCACCGACGAAAGAGGTCTGCACCATCTCGTATTCGAGGTCGTGGACAACTCAATCGACGAGGCTATGGCAGGGTACTGCGACACCGTTGAAGTAGAACTGCTCCCCAACGGGGCGGTTGCCGTTACGGACAACGGAAGAGGTATTCCGGTAGGAATCATTGAAAAAGAGGGAAAGTCCGCGGTAGAAGTAGTTTTGACAAAGCTGCATGCGGGCGGTAAATTCGGCGGAGGCGGCTACAAATTTTCAGGCGGTCTGCACGGCGTCGGCGTATCGTGCGTAAACGCACTCAGCGAGTGGCTTGAGGTCGAGGTAGCTCAGGAAGGTTTTCTTTACAAGATGAGTTTCTCGCGCGGCAAAGCGCAGAGGCCTCTTGCAAAAATAGGAACGACTCAGAGAAGAGGCACAAAGGTAGTGTTCTATCCCGACTCTGAAATTTTTGAAACGCTTGAATTCGATTACGCAACGCTGAGGCACCGTCTTCAGGAACTTGCTTACCTCAACAAAGGACTCAAGATTATACTCAAAGACGAGCGTCCGCTCAAAGAGAACTGCGAAACTTTCCATTATGAGGGCGGCATCGTAGAATACGTTTCAAGCCTCAATTCAAAAGGAGGTCTTCCGGAGCAGCCGCTGTACATACACGCAGAAACAGACAGCTATCAGGTAGAGATAGCGATGCAGTACAACAGCTCTTATCAGGAAACTATTTACAGTTATGCCAACAACATAAACACGCACGAAGGCGGCACTCACCTTGACGGTTTCAAGGCGGTTCTCACAAAACTTTTCAACGATTACGGCGAAAAGCTCAAACTGCTCAAGAACGAAGAAAAGCTTTCAGGCGAAGACTGCCGCGAAGGCATCGTAGCGATAGTGAGCGTAAAGCTGATAGACCCGCAGTTTGAAGGTCAGACCAAGACGAGGCTGGGCAACAGCTTTATGAGAAACGTGGTTACCAAGGTTTTCGGCGAGAAGTTTGAAACATACCTCGAAGAAAATCCCAAAGAGGCGAGAGAACTCATAACAAAGGCAGTCAACGCGAAGAAGGCGAGGGACGCGGCGAGAAACGCGCGCGACCTTACCCGCCGCAAGAGTTTCCTTGAATCCACCACACTTCCCGGAAAGCTTGCGGACTGCAGCGAAAGGGACCCCAAAAAATGCGAGATATATCTCGTTGAGGGCGACAGCGCGGGCGGTACGGCAAAGCAGGGCAGGGACAGACGTTTCCAGGCGATACTGCCGCTCAGAGGTAAAATCCTCAATGTAGAAAAGGCAAGTCTGCACCGTATTCTCGAAAGCGAAGAAATCAAAAACATGATTACCACTTTCGGTTGCGGAATACACGAGGACTGCGACCTTTCAAAACTCAAATACGACCGCATTATATGTATGACGGATGCCGACGTTGACGGCAGCCACATCAGAATCCTGCTGCTGACGTTCTTCTACCGTTTCATGAAACCGCTTGTAGAAGAAGGACACGTCTATATAGCTCAGCCTCCTCTTTACAAAGTTACGGTCAAGAACAGCAAGAGAGAGGAGTATTTCTACAAGGACGAGGACCTTGAAAACTTCCTCGTAAGCATTGACAGAAAGGGCGAAGTACAGCGTTATAAAGGTCTCGGCGAAATGGACCAGGAACAGCTGTGGGAAACGACCATGAATCCCGAAACGCGTACCCTTTTGCGCGTCAACGTAAAAGAGGCAGAAAAGGCGAGCGAACTCTTCAGCCTGCTGATGGGCGAAGAACCCGAAAGAAGAAGACAGTTTATCGAGGAGAACGCAAACCTCGTAACCGACCTGGACGTATAAGAGGTGAACTATGGAAAACGAAAACAAGAAAGATATAGCAGAGATGCTTGAAAAGACGAACATCGTCGACATAGAACTTGAAAGCGAAATGAAAAAATCGTTTATCGCATACGCAATGGCGGTAAACGTATCGCGTGCAATCCCGGACGTACGCGACGGACTGAAACCCGTTCACAGGAGAATACTTTACGATATGAACGAGCTGGGACTGACCAGCGACAAGCCGTTCAGAAAGTGCGCGCTCATCGTAGGCGACGTTCTGGGTAAATACCATCCGCACGGCGACTC
>CALWHB010000007.1 GCA_944380275.1 uncultured Christensenellaceae bacterium
TAGACAAGTCGATAAAGGTAATTTCATCTCTGTTATCTATATTCAGATGGGTGTCGCTAAGTATCAATATCATAAATGTATCCTCAAAAGTTTACTGTTTTAAATATAAACATTGTCAGCCGTTTTATACGGTAATATGGTTACAATAAACCATTTTTGTGTAAATATAATGGGAAGTACAATGGATAAATCAAGCTCTAACCATTTAAGAAGAATTTTCAATTTATTATTCAACTTGTTTGAGTTATATTTATCACAAATTTTGTTCTGAGCGTGTTATTGCTTTACCTCCGAATTTGCCTTTTCGTGCGGGTTGCATAATCCTCTCAAAAGTAAACGGTCGTAAAATCCTGAAACAGGATTTTTCTTTTCCCGTTGACTTTTGCTTTTTCAACATTAAACCAACAGAACATTTCCCGTATTATGCTTTTTCTCTGCCTGCCGAAAGGCAAATATATTTTTCGGAGGTAAAGAAAATGGAAACAAAAAGAAACTGTTATGATGTGTTTGAGGATAAGATCTCCCCGGATAACGTAATGCAGATAGGAGAGCTTATTGCTTTGAAAACGGTACAAAATTGGTGCTTATAAAAGTACCCAGAAGCGTGTACGTCGGACTTGTGAGAGATATCAACTACAAGAACATGCCCGGTTACACAATTACGGAAGGATACGACCTTGCTCAATCTGCAATTTGCTTTTTATGCGAGCATTTCGGTGAACGTGTATTAGATTTGTGCATAGATCCGAAAACAGGCAAACCTATTACTTTATACGGACTGTGTAGTCGAGTTGTAAGCCACGAGATTTACAAGAGATGGCTTTTTAATAGAAACACCCGTGGAATAGATATAAAGAAAGATTGCTACGAGCAAAACTTTTTCAAAGACGATTTAGAAGAATCCTTCAAGAAATGCGCCAAGATAATACGCAGAATGAAACTTACCAAAGGCGAAAGACAGACCCTGGATTGCTATATAGCAGGTATGCGTTTTGTTGACATAGCGGATACGTTAAAAATAGACCGCTCCAACGTATGGAGAAGACGAGAAAGAATACAGAATAAATATAATGCGATAAAAGATAAAGTCTAAAAGATAAAATATCCGAACAGTAAGAAAAAAGGCAACCCGAGATATTTCGGATTGCCTTGTTCTATGCCTGCAAAAAGGTGATAAAAGAAAAAGCAAACAAAGACAGGTTCGACTTTGTTTGCGTATGGTGGAGATAAGGGGAGTCGAACCCCTGACCTCTTACATGCGAAGCAAGCGCTCTACCAACTGAGCTATATCCCCAAGCACGATTGAATATATCACAATTAAATTGAAAAGTAAACCGATTTTGCAAAAATATCAATGAGAATTTTATTGTTAAAGGAGGTTACCGTAGGGTTTTTGCATTTGCTTGAGTATTTTGTCGGAAAAATTGAAGTTGACTTAAATTTTGCTATATATTACAATAAAAAAGACGAGAAGTCGTAAGGGGAATTTTTATGGGGAATTTCATGCAAAGCGCGGTTGCGCCCAAAGGTAAGCTTAAATCTGCTTGCAATTATGTAAAGACTTATTGGGACAAAGCACCTGCAAACAGGTATTTGTCTTTTAAAGAGGCTGCGGCATATTGTATCGGCGGTATAGGAATTAATGCCGCGACAATGGTTCCTACATATCTGACTCTTACTTACGGCATGTACGTTGCGGCTGCTTTGGGCATCAGCAACGATATTATAATGTGGGTGGGCATAATCACGAGTGTGATTACGATTTTGCGGTCGCCGCTCATCAGTTATCTTGTCGACAATACGAATACAAAATACGGCAAATTCAGACCGTATCTTATATGGATGCCCGTTCCTTGCACTATATTGATAGCATTGATGGGCTGGACTCCGACCATTATGTCCGGGGCGAGCCAGATTGCAATCGTTGCCGTGTATACTGTTATGTTCAATCTGATGCAGTTTTTCATGCAACTGTATACGCTTGCTTTTACATCGATAATGCAAGTAATTTCGCCGAGTCCGGAAGAGCGCACGGTAATCATGAGCGTAGGGACGACCGTCTATTCTTTGGGACCGACGATAATAAACGCACTTTTCCCGCTGCTCGCGAATATGATTTTCACGGTAAAAGGCGGCGGAGGTCTTAGCGAAGACGGAGTTGCTCAGGACTTGCTTGGCGTAAACACTATGGGACCGTACGAGTAGATACTGCCTGTTATGACGGTAGCATTTTTTGCAATAGGTTACATTACGGCGTTCGGCGTCAAAGAGAGGATGGTTCTTCCCAGAAAGAAGAAAATGCGGGTGCCGTTTTTCAAAGGAGTCGTCGACACGCTAAAGAACAAGTACGTTATGCTTGCGAACGCAAGCGGCACTTTGGGCGCGTTCAGAGTAATAATTTATTCCTACATAAACTGGGTATGTACTTACATGATAATTTCAAAATGGTCGCAGACGATTGCGCTGACGATTATTCCGATGGCGTACACTCCCGGTATGTTGCTTGCACCGATACTTATAAAGAAATTCGGCAAAAAGAATCTGATACTTTTCAGCAATTTTGCATGCGTCTTTTTTACCGGAATAATGTTCGGCATGACGTTTGTGGGCGGAGGGGATAAAATCGTCGTCGGCTGTCGATGTTCGTGCTGTCGTTTATGCTTACTCTCGCCAACAGCGTTCAGGTAGTTACGAACTATGCGATAACGGCGCAACAATACGATTATCAGCAGTTCCGTACCGGGGAGCGCATGGAGGGATTCTTATCGCAATTCGGTTCTGTACTCAATACGCTTGCAGGTATAGGATTTGCCTTCATAACACCGGCAATCAACAAGTATTACGGATGCGTTGACGACACGTCTGTGCTTTACAATGCAAACGTGATAATACCTATTCTGCGCATGTATTGCGTGTTGGGTATAATAAGCGGCGCATTGGGCGCGGTACCGATGTTCTTCTGGGAAATGACAGAGCAAAATCACAGAGAAATCATGGAAGTGCTTAAAGTCCGTGCCGGGGTTCAGGACGGGCAGATAGACGAAACAACGGGAAAAGAACTTGAAACGAAGTTGCTCGGAGGGGACGAGTTTGCGTGGCGCGATTATATGGCAGAACACGGAATCGAAGACTCTATAAAGCAGAGAGAAGAGCAAGAAGAAAAAACTCAGGTTCAGGCGGACGGTGCAGATTGAAAAATAAAAGCTTTATTGACGTTGATTGTGGAATTTACAAAATACGCAAGCAGTGTTACAATAAGATTAAAGGAAAAACAATTCTGAGAGGGAGAATATGAAAAAATGTTTCGCCGTATTTGCGGCAATGGTGATTATTATGAGTATTTTATTATCGTTTTCGGGATGCAACAAGAAGTACGATTATTACGAAGTACCCACAAAGACCTATGCTCCGGGAGAAGAATTTTTAGAAGGGTGCGGAAATACGAACAACGGTTACGACAAGGAGAGCGAAGAGGTTGACAGGCTTATAAGCGTTGTTCCCAACGAGCGGCAACTGGAATATATGGAAATAGAGTATTACAACTTTATCCATTTCGGTATGAATACGATGACCGGCAAGGAGTGGGGTACAGGCGAAGAATCACCGTCAAAATTCAATCCTGAAAAACTGGATACTGACCAGTGGTGCGAGGCACTCAAGGCGTCTGGCAGCAAAGGTGTGATATTTACCGCAAAGCATCACGACGGTTTCTGTTTGTGGCAGACAAAGACGACCGAACACAGCATAAAGAACAGTCCGTATAAGAACGGCAACGGCGATATTGTCAAGGAATTGTCTGAAAGTTGCAAAAAATACGGTCTTAAATTCGGCATTTATCTGTCGCCGTGGGATATGAACGCAGAGTGCTACGGCACAAACGAGTACAACGATTTTTACAAAGAGCAGCTCAGAGAATTGCTTTGCGGCGATTATGGTGAGATTTTCTGCGTATGGATGGACGGCGCACGTGGAGAAGACGCAGAAATCGACCCTGATTTCGAATACGACATGGAAGGTTATCAGCAGCTTATCAATGACCTGCAGCCCGGTTGCGTAACCGCGATACAGGGTACAGACGTCAGATGGGTAGGCAACGAGGCAGGAATAGCCCGTGAAAGCGAGTGGAGTGTCGTTAGTATGTCCAATGCCTCTACAGAACATTTTCAGACCAGCGAAGACGGCGCGTCCGAACTTCAGACCGTAAGTGCAGAGGCGGAAGACAGAGGCAGCAGAGAACTTCTGCAAAATTACGAAGACCTCGCGTGGTATCCCGCAGAAGTGGACGTCAGCATAAGAAAAGGATGGTTCTATCATTGGTATCAGAGTCCCAAGAGTCTTGAACAGCTTTTGCAGATTTACTTTACGTCTGTAGGAGGGAACAGTTCTCTGCTGCTTAACGTACCTCCCAACAAAGACGGTCTTATTGCGGACAAAGACGTAAAAGTTCTCAAAGCTTTCGGCGACGCTATCGCAGCGACGACCGCCAATAAAATAGAGGTTGAAAAAATCGAAGTCGGCGACAACGATTCTATGGTCGAAAAGAGTGAACTCAACGCACTTCTCAATGACGAACGCGACGGCTATACTTTCACTTCTCAGGAGTACATCCTGGATTTTTATCTGAAACAGCCCACGTCCCTTTACAGAATAGACCTGAGAGAAGACGTCAGATTCTCTCAGAGGGTAGAACAGTTTGAGGTATGGGTGCGTTCTGACGGAAAGTGGACGCTTATAGGCGACAGTACGGTAATAGGAAACCGCAGAATACTTATGTTTGAAGATGCGCCTTCCTGCGATGTCGTAAGAATAGTCGTCAAACAGTCAAGGAGCGTTCCTGTTCTGAGGAGTGTCGCTCTGTATTCAAAATAATACAGGATTTTCCAGTCAAAATAAAAGAGGAGTGCGTTGTCTGCGCGCTCCTCTTTATATATGAATTTTATATAATATAACCGGTTATTGCGATAATAAATTTTCGGCTGTCTGATGTCGATAAAACGGTAATTTATTTTTTACGCGCGCGGCGCGTATTAAATATTTGTAAAATTTTTAAACCCGCTATTGACAAAGAGAGCGTTTGGGGGTGTAATAAAAGTATAGAAAAGCGCAACCGAGTTGCTAAGGAGGAAAATATGGACAACGTGTATCTTTACGGTGAAAGAGGTCTTATCAACGGTATTCTTTTAGACAATGCCGACAAGGCGCCCAACGCGTTGCTAAAGCAGATTATGTGGGTGGGCGAAACCCCGTCGTTTATCGACGAGGTAGTCAGATGCGAATATCTGGTCGAATTTTCGCTGGGTGAGTTCGGCAGTCCCGACCTTATTATAATTGCATATACCGCAACAGAAAAATACGTTATATTTACTGAGGCGAAAGTTGTTGAATACAAAAATGCGGTATCTGTAAAAGAGAGTTATGCAGATGCGAGTTGCCTGAACGTTCAGCTTGCGCTTAAATGGAGATTCAAAGAGGCTTTGAAATGCAATCCCAAGGACTATCTGAGAATCGTAGAAGTCAAGATGCCTCCTGTGGGCGACAAAATGAGAAAACTCAATAAGGGAAGGCTGGTTACGTATTGCAGGCAGACTCTGGCAGGAGCGGCGGGTTATTATTTTGTGGCTATTACCGGAGATAAATACCTGGACAGACCTCCTTTTGACGACGACCCCGTTTTGCCGGAACTTATAGGCGAAACGTGGTATAAAGAAAGACTTAATTTCGGATTTCTTACATACAGAAGGCTTGTTGCGGCAGGTATAGCAGACGAAAACGAAGGAGCGTTCGCATTGCCTTCAAAACTTATGCTGACAGAAGACGACGTAAACGGAGAAAGCGACATAGCTTATTCAAAAGTCAGAAACCTGAGAGGATTCAATACGGAGGAGTGGGGCGAACGCTATCAGAAAGTTGCCGAGGCACTTTGCGAAATTGTTCCCAGCCTTATAACAGTCCTTGACGACTGCGCCAATGTAGTCAGAGAAGTCGAGCAACTTCAGGGTTCTTACAGTTACCGCGTGGGGAACGTAACGTATGCAAAGATTATGTTCCTTCCCAGAGAGCAGGCGGTTGTAATGGCAATTCTCAAAGACGCAAATCTACCGCAGTATGATTACGACGACGAAAAGAAATTTATCTGTACGATACAGAACTCGAAGACGGAATACGTTGCTTACAGGTTTGACAATATGGACGACGTGCAGCGTTTTACAGAAAAACTGGAGGCGACTTTCGCGCCTGAAGAATAACGGAGGAGGGATGATATATTCAAATCTGAAAAACTGTTTTTACGACAATCTTGACGAAAAGGTCGCAATGTGTATCAAAAAGGCAAAGGCTATGGGAACTGACGTTCCTTTGGGCAGAATCGATTTGTCGGATGATGCTTACGTAAACGTAATGACTTACGAGCCGAGGGCAAAAGAGGGTGCGACAGCTGAAACGCACAGAAATTATGCCGATATACAGCTGATTCTCGAGGGTGAAGAACTTATGGGCGTTCCAATCGGTTCGCTTATTGCAGAAACTGAATATTCGCCCGAAAAAGACGTTCAGATTTGGAGCGGACCTCTGGCTTTTGTAACGATGAAAGCGGGCGACTGGTGTATGTTTATGCCGGGAGAAGGACACGCGCCCAGCATACGCGACGACAGCACAAGTTGTACAAAAGTCAAGAAGGCGGTATTCAAAATAAAATATTGACGGGTAAATGCTACGCTCAGTCTGAACGCAGAATCAGATTATATCGCAGCGATACGCTCATGCGGATTAATAATGCTGTAAAATTGTAATAAGCAAACAAAAAAATCACGTTTAAAGCGTGATTTTTTTGCGTGAAGACTATTATAGACTTAAAAATACAATCTGAATAAATATATCGTAATACGCATACGTATATATGTCAATAGCGGATTTAACATGGTATAAAAGATATATTTTATACTTCACAAAACAGGAAAAATTTTAGACAATAACGCAAAGATGTGATAAAATAGTATATAAAGGATAAAGAGAAGAGTTTATCTGCGGCGGATTTGCCGGTAAGGAGGTATTATGTTGAATAAAAAACACGCACCGCAGCTTGCGGTATTTGCGGTATTTGCCGCTGTGCTGATAGCCGCGCTCGTGATAAGCGGTATATATGCGGATATTTGTTTTGACAATATTTGGGTCTTTATAGTCGCTGCCATAGCTTATCTCGCGTTGACGGTAGGAGTGCTGATGTTTCTGATATTCAACGAGGGATTGTTTTTCTCGTCGACTGTGATGAGCGGACTGTTCTGCGGGGCGTTGTCTGTGTTGCCAATCGTGGGACTTATCGTAACGATGTTGCAGGTTCCTTCCGAAACAGACGGGTTGATATGCGGCATCGCGCTGCTTGTGCTCGGTGTTGCGTTCCTCGTATATCTGATAATAAAGGCTCTCGTCGTAGATTTGTTCCAGCCGATAGCTCTGAACACTCTCAATATGATAATGCTGATTATAGGCGCGGTATTTATGCTTATAGCGGCGTTGGTTGCGTTGATTACTAAAGCGTATGTAATATCGTGCGTGATTTCAGCGACGCTTGTGCTGACTATGCTTGTAGGTGCTGCGTGGGCAAAAAATCAGAAATACGGCAAGTTCCACAACATCGTAGGCGGACCGTACTTGTTGTTTGAAGGCAAAACCGACGGGTACTCTGCATACAGAATCCCCTCTCTCATTGTTATGGATAAGGACGTGCTCAACTCAAAGTGCGGTACGCATTTCAAAGAAAACGTATTGCTCGCGCTCGTAGAGGGCAGGAAGAATTCCGCACACGACGTTGGAGTGGTCGACATGCTGGGCAAATTCTCTCTTGACGGGGGCAAGACCTGGGGAGAGCAGAAGACGATATTCACTTTTGGCGAAGAAGTGGGCAAATACGGCAACCCCACCGTGGTTCTCGATAAGGACACGGGACTTCTCAATATAGTACATATGAGCGCGACAAAAGCCACAGGGTTCAACTATAACACTTTCAATATAAGAGGAAAGCTGAAAGACGACCTGACTTTCGAGTGGGAAGAACCCGTCAACATAAGTCTGCCCAAAGACCCCAACATAAAAAGAGGTGCGGCAGACGGCGTACGCGCGGATACGCTTATGGTGGGACCCGGCAAAGCAATGCAGATAAAAGGCGGTCAGTATGACGGCAGACTTATTGCGCCGGCAAGCAATAACGGCAGTTCGTTTGTCATATACAGCGACGACCACGGCCTGACGTGGAACAGGAGCGAAGTTGCAGGCAGCGGCAACGAGTGCGAGGCGACTCAGCTTGACAACGGCGACGTCGTAATGGTGGTAAGGGACGGCGCGGGTTGCTGCAATTATCATCCCAGACAATTCCAGAAACTTTCGTATTCCAAAGACGGTGGCGCGACATGGTATGAGAAGGAAAAAACCACTCCGCTTAAAACTCCTATATGTATGGCGTCGGTTTATAACGACAACGGCAAGCTGATGCTCAGTTATCCGGACTCCTTCCACACCAGAGTAAACCTTTCTGTAGGAACGACGTCTGACGGACAGAACTGGAGCAGCAAGCTCATATACGGCGGTGCGGCAGGGTATTCTTGCATGGACGGCGACAAAGAGGGCAATGTATACGTACTTGCAGAAATAGGCAAAGTCAATTACAGCGACGCGATAGTTTTTGCAAAACTGAATACCCAAAACCGAAACTGAGCATTTCAAAACAGATAATTTGAAACCATAGGAGGAGAGCATCACGCTCTCCTTTTTTTAAAGAAGAAATATTTCGAGGAAAGACGCTTAAGTAAAACAAGTATAATCGAAAAAGAAATGAATACAAAAGCATAAAATATTTCGTTTGCGGTGATTTTTTGTTTCAAATTTTGGACAAACAAAGCATTTTATTATATAATGTAATCAGTTTTTTTAAGGAGCGTTTCTATGATTAGATTAGGAATTTCAGGATACGGCAATCTCGGCAGAGGCGTTGAGGCGGCTGTGATGCACAACCCCGACGTTGAACTCAAAGTGATTTTTACAAGACGCGACCCTGCGGCGATTAAACCGCTTACTAAAGGCGTAAAGGTGGATAAGGCTGAAAACGCGTCCGCTTATAAAGACGAAATAGACGTGCTTATACTGTGCGGCGGTTCGGCAACCGATTTGCCGGCGCAGACTCCTGAGTTTGCAAAGGATTTCAACGTCGTGGACAGCTTTGATACTCATGCGAATATTCCGCAGCATTTCGAAGAGGTGGACAAAAGTGCAAAAGCAAACGGAAAGCTGGCTCTTATCAGCTGCGGCTGGGACCCCGGCATGTTCTCTATAGCGCGTGTATATGCCGACAGCGTGCTGCCGGGAGGAGAAACCTATACCTTCTGGGGCAAAGGCGTAAGCCAGGGACACTCTGACGCAATAAGAAGAGTTAAAGGAGTTGTCGACGCAAGACAATATACCGTTCCCGTTCAGGCGGCACTCGATGCGGTAAGGAGCGGTTCAAATCCTGCGCTCAGCACAAGAGAAAAGCATACGAGAGAGTGTTACGTCGTCGCAGAAGAAGGTGCAGACAAAGCGCGCATTGAGAAAGAAATCAAAGAGATGCCCAACTATTTTGCAGATTACGACACGACCGTGAACTTCATTTCGCAGGAAGAACTCGACGCAAAGCACAAGGGTATTCCTCACGGAGGTTTTGTCATAAGGAGCGGCAAGACCGGGGCTGAAAACGAGTACGACAACGTGATAGAGTATTCTCTTAAACTGGATTCAAATCCCGCGTTCACTTCAAGCGTCCTCGTAGCTTACGCGCGTGCCGTTGCACGCATGAATAAAGAGGGCAGGAGCGGTTGCGTAACCGTGCTGGATATTCCTCCCGCATACGTAAGCGCAAAGAGCGGAGAAGAACTCAGAAAGTCAATGCTGTAAACTCAATACAGGTTATTTATTAAAAAGCTCCCCTTGAAACCAAGGGGAGCTTTTTATGTGGCGACGGCATAAATCAGCCGCATCAAGCCGGCTTGCGCGGCAAAACATTTTGTTCTTGAGCAACTAGCCGACGCAGAAAGTAAACTGCCGCGCATTGTGTTTTTGTGCCATTAAAAGCCACGTGGCTGCGACAACGGTTTGTCTGCATAGTTATTGACAGAGTTTTTAGTTTTTTCAAATAAAATAGCGCAGATAAGGACTCTACTATGAGTAGAGAGGTTGTTTCGGCGGTCAGTATTGACAAATTCATGTATTGTTTATACAATTTTATTGACGAAAGCTGTCAGCAGGGAGAATACCTTATGGACGTAATGAAAGAGATAGGAGAGAAGATTGCGTCAAAGCGCAAAGAAAAAGGACTGACGCAGAAAGAACTTGCCGATATTCTGCACGTCAGCGACAAGAACGTAAGCAAATGGGAGTGCGGCAGAGGCGTGCCGGATATTTTTTATATGAAGATTCTCGCAGACGTTTTCGGGGTCAGCGTGGATTATTTCGTACAAGGAGAGGTAAAAGGAATAAAAGATTTAAACAGCGCAAAACGAACACGAGCAGGAAAAATTTCTTCTGTATTATTGCTTGTTTCCGCGCTTGTACCTCTGCTTGTAACCGTTTTTGCAAGGATGTTTCTGCCGTCCACCGTGCCTTGCCATTACGACGCTCACGGTGCGGTTACGAGGTGGGGAAGTTCAAAAGAACTGATTAGTATGGGCGCGTCGTATTTCGGCATTATATTTATCGCTGCCATAGCGGTTTACTTTATTTTTTCGAGTACTAAAAACGCTGAAGTCAGGCAATGGACGGTCTGGCTGACTTTCGGGTGTTTTTTTGCAATGGCTGTTGCAATGACGGGTATAGAAACAGGCATAATCCTCAAAGATTACAGACTTTCTTCAGAGGCGGGATACGTCGCTGGAGATTATTCGCGTTTTAACCAATTGTTTTCTGCAATAATATGTGCGGTATATGCGATTTTCGGCGCGCTTTGCGTGTTTGTGCCGCAGAATCCTTTGCTGGGGGTAAGAATACCGTACGCGTTCAAAGGCAAGAGCGAGTGGGCGTTTGTCAATGCTTTTGCCGGGATGAGTATGTATTTATCGTCTGTAATTATGCTTATCGTTGTCGGAGTCGCGGATTATCCGTCGTCTATGGCGTTGACGGTTTCAGCCTTATTCGTTCCTATAGTCGCAACTCTGATTGCCGTCTTTGTAAGCGTAGTTTTGCATAAACGGATAAAAGCGAAGGAAGAGAAATGCGATTAAGTGCGTTTTATGGATTATACGCGCGCTTTTATGTATTTTTACGTCGTTGACACTCTATACGCATTTTGTTAAAATAAATGCGTGAGGGAAAGTTTATGAAGTGGAAAAACAGATTTTTTACAATTTTAATAATTCTGATTACGGTTTTTGTTGCGGTCTTTGCCGCAGCGTGCAAAAAAGAAGAGGAAAAGGTTGAATCGTACAGCGGCGCGCTTTTTGTGAACGACGCAAAATCTTCTTTTTCGACCAGTTTCACTCAGATGTCTGCCACGAGTAAAAATTCGAGCGCGCGCTGGCGCGACGGCATGGTTACCGGCAACGGCAAGCAAGGCGCGATAGTATCCGGTTCGCCTTACGACGATACGATTATATTTCAGAACATACATTTTATTCTTCCCAATAAAAACCCCAGAGTCAATCCTGTGAGTTACTATGACCTTGACGAGGTAAGACAGGAGATAATAAACAGAGGTATAGTTGACGACGACCAAGCTTATATGGACGTCTATTCTTTCCATGCAGGTGCTATATTGCGTATGACTCAGCAGGAGAAAGACACGACTTCGTATATGAGATATACAGATTACGAAACCGCGCAGGTCGGCACGAGATATACCGATGAAAACGGGCAGTGGGACAGGGTTACTTTCACGTCGCAGGCAGACGACGTAACGATAACTCAGCTTACGGCGTCTTCGACGGGAGCGTTGCTTGACGTAACGCTTTCTTACGACAGTATCTCCACGATGGCGAATTTCGGCAAGACAGGCGACATCTATCCCAGCGAAACCGATATAAGATACAAAAAGACGGTGGACGCTGATGCAGAATATCTGGGCTTTGTCGCGCACTATCCGTCATACGAGGGCAGCGAGCTGAAAGACGGCGGATATGCGACTGTCAGTTACATCTTCTGCGAAGGCGGTACGAGAGAAGTTACCGGCGTTGAAGGGATGAAAGAAGAGCAGTACGTTGCTGACGCCAATCCTGCGGTAAAAATCACGGGCGCGACAAAAATATATATAATTACAGCGTCTGACCGCACATACGAAATGGGCGCGTACGAAGATTTTGCCGCTCAGACGGAATACGCTCTCGAAACTCAGCTGAGAGCAAAAGTCAAGGCGGTCGCAGACAAATATACTGAGGACGGACAGTTCTTTTACAGCGATGCGCTCAAGGCTCATACCGATATATTCACTCCGCAATTCAATGCAGTGGAGTTTTCACTCGGAGCAGACATAAGCGTTTCCAATGACAGTCTTGTTTCGTACAAATTCAATAATACCGAAATTAATTCCACTCTTGCAGAAAGAGCTTACTATTCAGGCAGATACGCATACCTTTGCTGCGCCGGAACCAGCACGAGCAGACTGTTCGGTATGTGGACGGGCGAGTGGGTACGCGACTGGGGAAGTAAGTATACGATGGATGCCAACGTCAATCTTCAGACATCGTCTATGAATACGGGCAATATTTCAAGCGCGCCCGTCGGATACGTCTATTTCATACTCAGGCAGGTTGACGACTGGATGGACAATGCCTATTCGTCGCACGGTTACGAGGACGCTTTGCAGGCTCCCGTAAACAGTGACGGCGACAGGGCGATTCTGACAGAAAGTTGCTATCCTTATCCTTTCAGATACTGGAACGCGGGGACCAGCTGGATGCTGCAACCGCTTTACGAAACTCTGCAATGTTACGGAGATATGCGTATTCCGCTTTCAGACGAATTCAGTTTGGAGGACGCGAGTGCCGCTCTCTCTATGACCAACGTTCCGTTGACTGAAGAGAAAATATCAGAGATAAAGCAAAGAGGCTATCTTGATTTGAGGAGCGAAATTCTTTTGCCGCTCCTGCTCAAGGCTGCAAATTACTGGGACCAGCTTATGGTGCCTGAATATTATACAGACGCAAACGGAGATATTCATTACACGGAAGGCAAAACGAGTCTTGAAGAAGGCGAAAGCTATTGTATTATTCCTTCTTATTCTCCCGAAAACAACCCTGCGAATTTCTCATATCCTGCGTGCGCAAATGCGGCGATAGACATTGCGGCTTGCAGGAGCAATCTCGAAATGCTCATAGAGATATGGCGTTCGGTCGACCCGTCCGCCGACGTAAGCAAATGGGAAAGTCTTATGGCAAAGATTCCGCCGTATCTGTACGATTCCACGGGTGCGGTAAAAGAGTGGGCTGCAAACCAGTTCAAAGAGAACAATACTCACAGACACCTCAGCCATCTCTATATGGTGTGGCCGCTTTTCGAAACGCAGGAAGACGAGGCGTTAAAACAAGCTGCTATTCAGGCGATAGAAAACAGAGCGAGCGAGAACGAGGCGAGCCACGCTCTTATCCACCGGTCGCTTATTGCGGCAAGACTCAAGGACCGCGATAGTCTGACAGAGGCAATGAAAGGTCTTATGAACAATAAGATTTATTACAAGTCGCTTATGACCAACCATCATACCGATAAGAGCAGCGCATACTGCACCGACTTTGCCATAGGTTATCTGGGTATGATAAACGAGGCTCTTGTATATTCAAATACGGAAAAAGTGGAAATTCTGCCTGCATTGCCGACGAGCGGTTTCGACGCGGGATATATAAAAGGATTAAGGCTGAGGACGCGCGCGCAGATTGAAAACCTGAGCTGGTCGCTCACCGAAGGCAAAGCGAGCGTAACCGTCGTAAGCGATATTGACCAGACTCTTGAAATTTCCTGCGGATTGTCCTCTCAGAGTAAGACGGTACAGGTGAAAGCAGGCGAAAAAGTTACCGTTGATTTTGATATTAAAGGTTAAAGCCGACGAGTTCAGGATAGAAACAAAAACGTTTAAATGGATAAGGGCAGATTGTGAAAAAAATTAAAATCGTTGCAGTAGCAGTGACGGCTGTACTGACATTTTCGATATTGTTTGTCGCATGCAACGGTAAAGACGAAGTTCCCGTGGCAAAGAACTATTATCTTAACGACGGCGACGGAGCGCACGTCGCAAACGTGCCGTATGACGAATATCTCGACGATACTCAGCCTGAATTTTCGGATAAAACAGTTATCGATGTGAGAGATTACGGCGCGTCGCCGCAAAAGAGCGCGCAGGAAAATACGCTTGCGATAAATAACGCTATGCAAAAGGCGGGCGAAAGCGGCGCGGTCGTGAAAGTGGACGGCGGAGTTTACAGTACAGGTACTGTGTATATAAAAAGCGGAGTAACGCTTTATATTGCCGCGGACAGCGCGCTTAAACTTCCTGATTACGACGATTACGACGCTGAAGAGAAACGCGGCTTGCTGAACGGTGCGCTTATAAGAGCAGAAGACGTTGACGGCTGGAGAATAACCGGTCCCGGAAAACTGGACGGAAACGGAACGGATTATACTCTCGAATCCGAAAATCCCACAAAAAACCTGCCTCTTCAGACATTTAATCTCAAAGAAAAGGTACTCTCTTACCGTGAAAGACTTAGAAACCGCAAGAGCGAAGAGTTTGGATGCAACATTGTCTATGCACGCGACTGCAAGAACGTCAGGATAGACAACGTCGTTATTTACGAGCCTTCGACGTGGACGGTAAAATTAGAGCTTTGCGAGGGAGTGCAGATTACAGATACGGTGATTGACAACAATATTTACGTCGCAAACAGCGACGGTATCGACGTCTGCGGCAGCAGCGACGTGCTTATAGAGCATTGTTTCATAGCGACGGGCGACGACGGAGTGGTTCTCAAATCCAATGTAGGAGAAATAGAAAACGTAACGGTTGCGGATTGCGAGATAATGTCGCTTGCCAACAACTTCAAGATAGGAACCGAAACGGGATACGACGTGAAAAACGTAACGGTAAAGGATTGCTATTTCTTTACTGCGGAGATTGCGGGAGGATATTCAGGAATAGCGATTGAATCTGCGGACGGAGCAAATATTTCAGACGTTACGGTAAACAATGTGGTCATGAATAACGTTACGTCTGCGATATTGATATGGCTGGGGTGCCGCCTCGACAAAGGCAACGGCAGCGACGGCACTGTGGGGAGCATAGACGGCATATCCATAAGCAACGTTCATGCGGACAACGTGGATATTGCAAGCGCGATTGTCGGGTGCGATTACAACGGAAAAGTTTATCCTGTCAGGAACGTTTCGCTTGACAATATCAATATAAAATACAGAGATTGCGCAGAGTCGCTCAATATTTATAACGGAAACGACGTCAAACATGCCAATATGAACGGTTATCCCGAAATTACGAGGGTGTCGCATCTTTATTTTCTTTCGCATGAAATGAGCGAATATTACGATATGCCGGTTTACGGGCTTTATCTGTATACCGTCGAAAACGTGAAGGCTACAAGATTCAACGTTACGCCGAGGAGCGGCAATACAAGACCTGCGACAAATGCCGGTATTTACGATTCCCGCGACAGGATAACCGATTCGGTCGTATCGTCATCTTAAAACGTATGTGTCAGGGTTTTGAGTTGACGGACGCATAAGGATAAACAATTCCAAACGGATTGACATCAGAGTGCGTTTGGTGATACATTTATTACAGAAAAACCAAGGAGAAACACTATATGAAACAAGATATGATAGTTATCCTCGACCTGGGCAGCGAAAACAACTCTGCGCTTGCGAGAGAAATCCGCGCTCTGGGCGTTTACAGCGAAATTCATCCGCACGACATAACCGCAAAACAGCTTGCGGCTCTTCCCAACGTAAAGGGCGTTATACTCAACGGCGGACCCAACAACGTGATAGACGGCGTCAGAATAGACGTTGCGGACGACGTTTACAATTCCGGTTATCCCGTCGTCGCGCTCAATCACGACACAAAGAAGTGCGCATCTGTTAAAGAGAGCGACCTCAAATCGTTTGTGTTCGACAAGTGTGGCTGCGAGGCAAACTGGAATATGCAGAATTTCATCGACGACCAGGTAGAACTCCTCAAAAAGCAGATAGGCGACAAAAAAGTACTTCTCGCGCTTTCCGGCGGCGTTGACAGCTCCGTCGTTGCTGCGCTCCTCATCAAAGCGATAGGAAAGCAGCTGGTCTGCGTTCACGTAAATCACGGTCTGCTCAGAAAGGGCGAGCCAGAACAGGTCGTCAAAGTGTTCAGAGAAGAACTGGGTGCTACCCTTATTTATTCTGACAGCGTGGACAGATTCCTCGACAAACTTGCGGGAGTGGATGACCCCGAAAAGAAGAGAAAGATTATCGGCGCGGAATTTATAAGAGTATTTGAAGAAGAGGCAAGAAAACTCGACGGCATAGATTTCCTTGCTCAGGGTACTATATATCCCGACATCGTAGAGAGCGGAACGAAAACAAACAAAATCGTCAAATCGCATCACAACGTCGGAGGACTTCCCGATGACCTCAAATTCGAGCTTGTAGAACCGCTGAAGTATCTGTTTAAAGACGAGGTACGCGCGTGCGGCAAAGCACTGGGACTTCCCGACGATATGGTATACCGTCAGCCGTTCCCCGGCCCCGGACTGGGTGTAAGATGCCTTGGCGCGATTACAAGGGACAGACTTGAGGCGGTAAGAGAATCTGACGCTATTCTCAGAGAAGAATTTGCAAAAGCCGGTCTTCAGGGCAAGGTATGGCAGTATTTTACCCTTATTCCGGACGTCAAATCCGTAGGAGTAAGAGATAACGCGCGTTCTTTCGAGTGGCCGGTAATTATCCGCGCCGTAAATACCGTGGACGCTATGACTGCGACGATAGAACACGTCGACTGGGCTGTCCTTGACAGGATTGTCGCAAGGATTATCACAGAAGTCAAAGGCGTCAACCGTGTATGTTTCGATATGACTCCAAAGCCGACCGGAACAATCGAGTGGGAATAATGCGTTTATATGAGACGTAAAGACAGAGAAATAAAGGACTTCCGCGAAATTGCGGAGGTCCTTAATAAATGCGAAGTTTGCAGAATCGCTCTGAACGACGACGGCTATCCTTATATCGTTCCCCTTAGTTTTGCCGTCGGGGAAACGAAGGGTAAAACAGTTCTTTATTTTCACAGCGCGACTGAAGGGAAAAAGACGGAATTGATAAAAAAAGACAGCCGTGCGGCGTTTGAGGCGGATTGCTCTAACAGGCTCTTCTTTGACGAGGAAAAAGGAAACTGTACGACTGAGTACGAAAGCGTAACAGGGAAGGGAAAAATCTGTTTTGTGGACGACGAAAGCGAAAAAATCGCCGCGCTCAAGGCAATTATGAGGCATTACGGCAGAGAGGACTTTGCTTTTAACTTCGCTTTGTTGCCTTATACCGCAGTTCTCAGACTTGAGGTGGAGAGCATCAGCGGTAAGAGAAATATGAAAAGAGGATGAGTTGCGCGTTAAAGTAGTTTAATCAAATATTAGCAAAATTACCGTACACATTGTAAATTAAGACTCTAAAGTCGGATAATTGTCCGTTGACAATACCGTTGCGTAATGGTAAAATATATTCGTAGGTTTGAGATGGTGTGCCATAATTGCGCCATCTCAATTTTTTTAGAACCGTTAAGGAGGTTGTATTATGGCAAAGAAGAAAAAAAGCAAAGGCATCAGCACGACGGCACTCGTACTCGTTCTCATAATGGTAGTCGGTGCGGCACTCGCGTTTACAGGTCTTTTTCTTGACTGGACCACGACAAAGGTTGAGTCTGAGTTTGTAGGTGCGTCTTCAGACAGCGCATCGACGTTGCAGGACTGGGCTGATTTGAACGAGAGCGCGAACAAGTTGGACGGCGAGGTCAAATATTTTGTCGTTACAAATATGTTTGCCTGGATTGCAGCGGCTGCGGTAGCTGCGGCTGCGGTACTGTTTATTTTAAAGCTTGTTATCAGACTCAAGCTGCTGGGCATACTGGGAGGAGTAGCAGGTATCGTAGGACTCGTATGCGGTGTTCTCGCACTTGTTTTCACGTTTATGATGGGCAAAGAATACGCGCTTGACATCGGTATTCTGGCGGCATCGACGACCACTCCGGCGATAGGATGCTATCTGCTTGCGGTAGGAGGCGTACTCGGCGGCGGCGCGGCTATAGGCGGTGCGATAAAGAGCTGAGTGAGTGTGGATTAGGTGTTATATATTTCTCCTTACTTTCTGTACGGGGGTAAGGAGAAGAAGTCTTTCGCGCGTTTGGATTAACGCGCGATTTTTTACGGTATATATCGCCGATTTGTTATAAAAAACAGTTGACAGTGCATTTCAAATTAAAAAAGCTCCCCTTCAAGGGGAGCTGCGTTTTGATAAAAGTCTTAATTATCGGACGAAGGCGGTTTATCCTTATTTTTACTATTTTAATCCGGTTGCCGTAAAGCGTTCTTTGTGGTTTTACGGCGGTTTTCGCCTTCAGATATCAGATGGCTGTAAAAGAGAGCAGATATGTGCAATCAGACGACGGATTACAACAGATATGCGTTCAGAGCAGACGTTACTATGCGATAGCCCTCTTCGTTCACGTGCAGTCCGTCCATTGTCAGTTCTGCTCTGAGATTTCCTTCTTTGTCAGTCAAAAGGTCGTGAATATTGATATAGGAGCAGTCAAGCTCTTCGCAGAGAGGGGCAAGCGCGGCATTGATTTTGAGTATGTCTTCGTTTTTGCGGTCGGCAACGCTGTTGAGATATACGGGGCGAGTGTACGGGTTTACGGGATAAAGAGATTCGACGTATATTTCACAGTCGGGAAGAGATGTTTTTATCTTTGTCAGTATTTCGCGTATATTAACGATTACTTCGTCTGCCGTTATGCCGTGGTTGAGGTCATTTGCACCTCCGAGGAAAACTACTCTCGACGGTTCAAGTGCAAGCAGATTGCCGTCCAGTCTGGAGAGCATCCCCTGTGTCGTATCTCCTGATATGCCTCTGTTGTATGAAACGAAAGAAGGAAAGGCTGTGTCGGTGTCGTAAAATTCCGTAAGAGAATCTCCGAAAAACACCGTCTGACTTTTTTGCGCAGACGCGTTCATGTTGTTGTAGTTTTTCTCTTTAACTTTTTTATTTCCGATTATAGTAAAGAGAATATCTCCGTAGGCCGCATAATAAGCCAGAAACAGACTGAGAACGAGAATAACAATTGTTACAGACGCGAAAAACGCTGTCAATCTGAGTTTTTCGTTTCTGAAAATGTCTTTTATTTTAGTTTTTTCCATGATAAAGGGTTTCCTTATTGCAAATAAAAATTCTACTACAAAATTATAGCTCTGAAAAAAGCTCTTTGTCAATAACCGTATCGCCCCGGCGGGATAAAGGCGTGTAAAATGGCAGTAAAATCAGTCAAAAGACGTGCTTTTGTCTGAAAACAGCTCTTTCCGGTCTTAAAATATCCTTTATTTTCCTTCATATAAGTTATAAATATATATACAAACTCTGAAAAGTGTGATATAATATATAAAAATATTCTCGCTTGGGAGATATGGGGATGGCTAAGGTTCTTAAAGATTTAAAACTTAAAAGTGTCGGTTCAGAAGAGAAGTCTAACAATGACAAGCTCTATTCCAGAGGCTCTTATATTACAGAAAAAGATGTTAAAAAAATTGAGAAAAAGAAGTCCAGGAGGCGTTTTTTTACCGGCTTTGCCGTCGTGAGCATGGTTTTTATAATATTTGCCACGCTGGTTGTAGGTTCTTTTGTCGCATGGGATATGTACGGCAAAGAACCGACGGGACTTACTCTGCCGCAGGCGGCGAAAACTCTCGTTGACCTTTATAAAGACGGTTCTGGCGTCGTTACAAATCCTTATGATGCCGAAAACGACCTGAACAGTTTTTACACTGACCTTAAAAAGGGACTCTATCTTGCACAGGATTGCGAGATTTCAATAAACGACATCGTAAGCGGTCTGCTGGCACAGGCAACCGGCAAACAAGACGGAGAGGAAGGGGCAGAAAACTCAGAGAATTCAGGAAACGAAGAGGTTCTTCTTTCCAACGGTAAACCCGTTATTATTGCGGACGAAAATGCGCCCGAAATAGGCGATAACGGGTCGATTACGGGCAATGCGGCTCTTGACGATTTGCTTGAAAGCCTTGAATTTGACTTTTCCGTTCTTGAGGGCAAGGACCAGGAAACTCTTGAAAAAGAGATGCTTGAACTTACTGATAAAGAGCTTGCCGCTGTCCTCAACGAGGCATTTTCTTCTATCAGCGAAATAGACGCGCTCAAAAAGATAGAAACCGATTACGGCGTAGACATAGAGAGTGCGCTTTCGATAGAACAGGTTATCATTGACAGTGCGACGGTGCTTGAGCAGCAGGATGCGCGCGTTCTCGTTACAATCAGAATCAATCTTCGCGATGCAGCAAAAACTGCTCTTTCAAACAACAAAGCTCAGCTGCTTTCAAAATTGTTCGGAGAAAAGGAAGTTCCCGGCATTGTTAATACGGTTGCAGACGCTTTGCCGTCGCTCCTGCCCAAAACGCTTTACATTACCGCGAGCGTTTTCCCCAATCAGCAGACGTGGAGTGCGCAGGTTCTCGTCAACAATATGGACGAAACTCAGCAGGCTGCAGTCAACAGAATTCTGGACAGATTCCTCGCAACGACAGACGAGGACGGCAACAATATCTCCTTTATGCAGAGCATAAATCAGAAGGTTTACGATACGATTGCAAAGATAAACGAGCTTGTTCCTATAAACTTTACTCCCAGCGGCAGTTTTGAAACAAAGCCTATACAGGCAGTCATAAACATGCTTGGCGCAAGCAATCTTACGCAGGGCGATTTTCTTGCTCTCATCAGGGACGTAAAACTTCCCACTGCCGAATCTTTAGGAGTAGACGGGTTTACTGAATCTGCGCAGACACTTGCGGCAAACAACTTTATCAACGGCGAATTCAGCACCAAATATTATTTTAACAACGTAGTAAATGAAGAAACTGATGAATATTTCATTACCGCAAGCAATCTTTTTACAAAGCTCAACACTTTCTCTGAGGACGAAGAAACTCTCCAGAGAATACAGATACGCGACTCTATAGTAGTAGGAGAATACGAAGACGGCGGCGCGTTCAGACCGTTTGCGGACAACGATACGCTTGCAGCGTTGCTCAACGGCTATCTGAAAAATCAGGCATATAAAGTCGAGAATATGGAGCCGTGGATTATGGACGTCGTATGCACCGCGACAGGCAGTGATAACGTAAAGGGCGATTATTTCACATTGCAGATTACCATAGAACTTGACCTTACCGGCAATATAGACGCTCAGCTGGGCGATAACGAGAGCATGAAACGTCTTGTAAAACAACTGCTGCCGGATTCTATTTACGTATTCCTGACATATACTCAGTATTCCGGAACTACAGAAACTCCGAGTGTCGCACTTGTCGATATAAACAAGAAAGGCAATGAGATGAGCAAGCAGCATTTTGAAACGCTGATGTCATTGCTCAATGCGGTACAGAATAAAAATTCGTCAGGAGATGAAGGCGGAGCCGTTGAGGAAGAAGGCGGAACAGTTGAGGGTGAAGACACAGAAGACCAGATTTCAAGTATGACTTTTGAAGAACTGGAGGCGCAGCTCAACGAAAAGATTTATCAGGCTTTTCTTGACATAGAAAACAATCTGGGTACCAAGATAGAATTTGTATCGTCTTCAGGTAACGCTCAGGGAGGAGCGATTCTTCCCAACATCTTTGAGATTCTCGCCAACAACGAAAAACTCAAGTACGACGAAGAGCAGGATTATCCCTTGACCGAAGAAGAGTTCAACGAAAAGTATGCGATTTCCGGAGCGGAAATGTACGATATCCTCTGTATGACTTATAAGTACGACCCGACCGGTACCTATGTTGAAACCAACATTACGGACGATGTAATCAATGACGGAATATCATCGTTTGTAAAAGAGATTGACAGTAAATATTATATTACGACAACCAACGAAGGCGACGACTGGTCTGCTGCCAATATTCAGAATATGCTCAAAAAGGTGAGCGACGAATACACTACGAGATTGAGAGTTACGGGAGAAAACGGGCTTTTGCAGGACAATACCGAGTATAATCAGCTTAATCCTTATCTCAGTCAGTATGAGTTTGCCAATATCGTAAACGAGTCAGGCAGACTGAACAATCTTATGCAGATATTGCCGGAAAGTGAAGTGAAATATATTCTGATATATATCGACGATAACGGGGTTCCGTATATCCGTCTGAGAATAAACGGAAAAATTTCTTTTGACAACGTAACAGGCGAAGGTGCGGATGCAATCAATCAGAATAAGAAGTATTCGACTCTGTTCCCGTACGACGTCGACGTTATCGTAGATATAAAGGTCGAAACAGACGACAATGGCAATATTACGGATTATGTGCCTACCGTGAACATTAATTCAATAGAAAACGACGAGCTTGACAAGATGCTCTTCTTTGTAAAGCGTTACTCCGGACAGACTTCTATGGGCGAAGGAGAAGACAAGCAGGATTTCACCAAAGAAGGACTTGAACTCACGATAAAGAGCAAACTTGTGGCAGCGTTCAACGATATGAAAGCGGGAGGCAAGGTTGAGCTGGAATTTGTCGAAAAGAATAGCGGTATCGAGGGCGGAATACAGCTTTCGACCGTATTTGAACTTGCGGTAAACAATATTTATACCGAGGTTGGAGAGGAGAAACCGAGCGGCGAAGAAATGCGTTCCACCATCAAAAAACTTCACTCTGGACTTGACGGCTACGATTATTCCAACAAAGCGTTCGACGCAAGCGGAATAAAAGACGACAACAGTGATGATTCTGCGTTCTATATCGAAGGCTCTATGACTTCCGGAAACAGTGCGAGTGTCAACGTAACGGCGCAATTTATGGACGCATATATGGTTTCAAAAGTAAAAGGAGAAAACTTCAACGGAATCATAGGAGGAAATCCCGAGGATATAAACTTCTATCAGTCATATATTCTGCCTAAATATACAAACGGTTCGGACGAGGAAATAGAAAGAAATACTCAGGTGAGAGATTATTTCGGACTTAACACTACAGAAGACTGGAACAACTCTTATATGCTGGTTACGCTCTCTGTAGAAACAAAGAATCTGTCTTCTGAGATGGAAAGCAATAATCTGATACCGTCAACGATATATTTGACAGCTCAGATTCTGCTTGAAAGCGGAAACTCCAAAGACAGCACGAGAATTTTCGTAAACACTATGAACGACAGAGAGTGCGAGATTATGGACCGTATTCTCAAGAGCGCGGATTATAACAACAGTCTGTTCGGCGGTTCGTCTGACGAGAGCGGCAGCGCGGAAGAAGAAGATATAGTCGACCGCATCTTTGCGATTAAACTCGTAGATTATACCTATACGTTTGCATCCGTATATCCGATAAAAGTCGAAGTTACGGTAGAAGACGTGATAACAAACAGCTTTGTATGGTACTGCTCGCTTTACGATACTGAGTCGAGTGTCGAAGACGACAGACGTTCGTATATCAAAGCAGAGGCTGCTAAAAACTTCAGCGACGGCAGTTCTCCCAGATACGGCGTTGCATATCTCAGATTTGAAAGAAACGAGATTTTGAACCTGTCCGATATTTAACGGTTAATAAACGGAGATTGAACAATATATGAAAAAATACGATACTCTTACAATAGGACACATTTCGCTGGATTACAACATCGATTATCTGGACAATCAGATTGTCGAGGTCGGCGGTGCGGTGATTTACTCGTCGGCAGCGGCTTATGCCGGCGGATATAAGGTAGGGGTGGTTACAAAGGTAGCTCCCTGCGACAAAGACAGACTCAACGAGTTTGTTATAGACAAAGAGGATATTTTCTACATCCCGTCTTCAGCAAGCACGTCGATAAGAAACAAATATCATACTCCTGACAAGGAAAGACGTACGTGTACCTGCATAGGGCAGGCTGACCCGTTTAAAACAGAAGACATACCTCAGGTCGATTGTGAAGTTTATCATCTTGCGGGACTCATATACGGCGATTTTGACGGCGAGCTGATAAAAGCTCTTGCAGCAAAAGGAAAGGTTGCCGTAGACGTTCAGGCACTTTTAAGACATGCCGACAAGAGCAGCGGCGCAATGTATTTCGAGGACTGGGCAGAGAAGAAGGAAATCCTGCCTTATATAACATATCTCAAAACTGACGCGGCTGAGGCTGAAATACTTACCGGACAGCCGGACAGAGTCGTCGCTGCAAAGATGCTGCACCAGTGGGGAGCAAAAGAGGTCGTAATCACTCACAATACCGAAGTGATTGCATACGACGGCGAGAAACTCTGCGCTTGTCCTATAAAGGCAAGAAATCTTTCAGGAAGGAGCGGCAGAGGCGATACTACGTTTGCAGGTTATATTACAGAGAGAATAAATCAGCCTATGGACAAGGCTCTTTTGTGGGCAACGGCACTTGTTTCAAACAAGATGGAAAACCCCGGTCCTTACAGAGGAGAGCGTAAAGACGTTGAGGCTTATATAAAAGAATTTTATCCGGAATTTTTGTGAGGCGTTATGAAACATACGTATATGACAAAAGGCACTTGTTCAAGGCGCATAGACTTTGAACTGGACGGGGATAAAGTCAAAAACGTCGTATTTTACGGCGGATGTCCGGGCAATCTGATAGCTATTCCTCGTCTTGTAGAAGGGCTTACCGTAAAAGAAGTGGTTGAAAAATGCGGCGGAGTTAACTGCGCAGGAAAGGGAACGTCATGCGCCGACCAACTCGCAAAAGCCGTTTTACAAGCATATAGCCAGGAAAATTGACTTGAAAGCCTGCGGATTTTCATTGACAGAGCGCAGACGATGTAGTAAGATAAGTATACCGCTTTTCTAAAGCACAGTGTGATTAGGAGGAATTATGAAGATAGACGACAAAAACAAATTCTCATACAGCGAGAACGAAGAGTTTGAGGACCTTTCGGAATTTGATATTGCCGAGGAAACCGAGCAGCTCTCTCGCGTAGAAGAAGAAGTTCGCGAAGTCGCGGCATATAAGCAGCCTGTTCAGGAGGACGTTCCCGAAGAGGTTTATGAAGAGGAAGTATACGAAGAACCCGCAGCAGAAGTTTATCCTGAGCCTGACGGTATTACTGCTGTCGGAGTTGTCGGAAGTATCGATATACGTCCCAGTTTTATTGAAAGATTGTCTGAAATGGACGAAAGCGTTATTGGCTGGCATGCTCAGTTGCAAGCTCACCTGACATCGTATCGCAAAGTAAAGAGCCGTTACAGCGCGCGTTGCGACAGCTATCGTATGGGTAGAGATTTGCTCGCAAAGATGGCTATCGGAGGAAAGACGCTCAAGCTTTATCTTGCGGTTGACCCTGAAGACGCAGCTCTCGAAGACGGCAAATATCATCAGCGCGACCTCAGCGAAACCAGCGCGTATCAGGAAGTTCCGTTTATGTTGCCAATACGTTCAGACCTCGCTGTCAGAAAGGCGTGCAGGGTAATAGATTATATGATGGGAAATCTCAATATCCCCAAAAGGCGTCCGCGTAAAAAGAGAATACAGGCGCAGAAGTAATGCGATTCAAGTTATTTGAACAAATAAAAAATCCTCTTGAAAAAGAGGATTTTTTAATTTTTTCTGTTCTGCCTTAAGGTGACGATATTTTCGTCAATGCGGTAATGTAATTATTCCGGTCTGGTATGCACAATAAAAATTGCAGCGGCATTGCCGCTGCTTATAGATTGTTATTCTGCCGGTCGTAATTTTAATAATACCGATACGTATTGCGTTTTAAAGCAATATCGAATATGCAAGAAGTATTGTTGCAGAGTAATAGAAAAGCATTACGACATAATTGAGTATTCTGCGAAGAGTTACAGAGCGGCCGTAATACGTGTAACACAGCGCGGTGTCTGAAAGCATAAACGCCGCAAGTGCGACAAAAAGCGCGACGGAGCGGTTTGAAGGATTCACGATGAGCAGGTTGAGCGCGCATATCGTCGTAAAGCCGATGATTACCGAATATATTATCAGTCCTATCCCCGTTTTTTCCAGCTTCATTATGTTTGTTTTGTGAGAAATAAGAAGTATGGCGGGGGCTATGAGTACGATAGGTATCAGCCAGTATATAAATCTGTCCGCATACATTATAAACCTTATTGCGAACATTATCTGGGCGAGAGTGAAAGACCCGACGCCAAGCAACAGGTAAAGGTTGGACGTACGTTCGTCGCGGAACAGCTCTTTTATCATAAGAAAGATATCTCCTACAAAGCAGAGCATGAGTCCTGTAAGCATTACCATGCCGTATTTCAGATTGTGCAGATTGTCGAAATTCTTGCTCAGAGCGATAAACGCTATCAGCATAAATCCCAGAGAAGACACCGTCTTTGTAATCGTAGCTATCACACGACGTTCGTTTACATAGAACGCGGCTGTCAGAAACGCGGTTACAATCATTATGCCTGAAATAACGTATATGCCTATCATTTTGCACCTCGCATAAGGTCGTTTGTCCTTAAATTAATCAGAAACAGAAATTTCCGTTGCGGAAAATCGGCGTTTCAGACCCGTCTATGCTCGTACCCGTTATCTCAAGGTCGGGAGTGCCTACCATAAAGTCGACATGTTCGCCTGAAAAGTTGACGCCCAGTTTTTCAAGCTCTTCTTTGCTCATATTTTCTGCGCCGTAAATAAGGGGATATGCCTCTCCGATTGCGAAATGACAACTTGCATTTTCATCAAACAATGTGTTGTAGAAAAGAGTTTTGAGATTCTGGATAGGGGAGTCGTATTGTACGAGAGCGATTTCTCCCAGCCTGTGAGAACCTTCGTCCGTTTCTATTATGTTCTTGAGAGTTTCATATCCTTTTTTTGCATTGAAGTCGGTTATTTTACCGTCCTTGAGTTCGAGATAAAAGTCCTCAATCACGGTCCCGTTGTGTACGAGAGGCATTGACGCGACGATTTTGCCGTTGCCGCTGTTTTTGTCCGGCAGAGTGAATATCTCTTCGGTGGGCATATTTGCGCAGAAAGGCGCGCCGTATGTCGTGTTTTCTTTTGCACCGCTGAAATACGCACCTTCAGGCAGTCCTATGGTGAAATCAGTGCCGATAGAATTTTTGTAATGTAATTTTGTCAATTTCAGAGAATTGAGCTTGTTTATCCTGACAAGCGACGCGTTCTGAAAATCTTGCCACGCCTTTACGCTGTCTTTGCAGTCGAGGCGCATTGCTTTTATTATCAGATTCCACAAGGCCGCGACAGCTTTTGAAGGAGAGAGGTCCGGGAACACCGTCTTTGCCCACTCTTCTGAAGGAACAGCACATAATGTCCACCTGATTTTGTTTGACATTGCGTTGTCATAGTATTCTTTAAGGGCTTTGTGAGTCGCTCTCGACCGTGCGGCAATCTTTTTGGGGTCGACGCCGTCGAATACGTGAGGATTTTCGGACAGGATTCTTATAGTTACCGCGTGTTTGTCATTATAGGAGTTTTTCATATCCGATTCCCATGAGGGGATGTCGGTAAGTGTATCAGTGTCCTGATACAGGAAATGAAGACGGCTGACTTTGTCGTCTGTATAAGATACCGTTACACGCTTAGCTTTGGATTTATAGCAAAACTCCGTTATTGCCTGCGCGAGAGGCGCACCCTCAAGGGAGGAGATTATAAGAACGTCGTCGTCCTTGCGGATGTTTGCACCGACTTTTACAATGAGTTTTGCGTATTTTCTGATTACAGACTTCATTTTACACCTGTCCTTTTTAAGTTGAACGAGGTAATACCTCGCATACAATTTAATTATCCTATATAAAACCCGACTTGTCAAGGAGTGTTTTTTAATCGTTGGAAAACAAGTGCTTTAAATTGTCGTGAATAAAAATCTCACGCGTGCTTTTGCGACTGTTATGTCAGCTATGGACAAGTACGCGCGTTTATGGTATAATGATTTCAAATTGCGGAGGTATATTTTATGATAGTTTCGATATCTGACGGTAAACTCGGCGTCAGCGTTAACACAAACGGAGCAACTCTTTCTTCTGTGAAAAGACTGAGGGACAACAGAGAATTTCTCTGGCAGGGAAGTGAAGATTCATGGACGGAACAGGACGTGGTGATTTTTCCGTTCGTTGCAAGGCAGAAAGACGGCTGGTATACCGTCGACGGCAAGAGATACGACGTGCCTTTGCACGGATTGTGCAGACATGCCGACTTTGAGGAGAAAAGAATATCGGACTGTGAAACTCTTCTGATAAACAGATGGAACGAAGGCACGCTTGAAAAATATCCTTACAAGTATGAGTATTCAGTCGGATTCAAGGTTGAAAACGGCGAACTTACCGTTACTCATACCGCAAAGAACGCGGACGACAAACTGATGTATTTTATGATGGGAGCGCATCCCGCTTTCAATGTTTGTGCGACTTATAAAGACGGGAAAATCGACACGGGCGGCAATTATATTGATTTTCTCAAGCCGATTTCTCCGGACTATCTTACCCTTGAAGAAAAGGGGCATTTCATTACTGGCAAAGCGCATTTCGGCACTATAACAAAGTTGAGTACGGGCAAAGACGTAATGATAAAATACAAGACCGTTATGCTTACTGACGTGGGTACGGACAAACTTGCGTTGCGTCTTGCTGACGGCGAGAGTGTATATTTCGACTTCGGAGAGGTGGACGTGCTGGCTTTCTGGAGTATGGAAGAGAGCGGAGCGTACGTCTGCATAGAACCCTGGCACGGTGCGCCCGATAAGCTGGTGCCTGACAGAGAACTTAAAGACAAGGCATTTGTGCATACGCTTGAACCCGGCAAAGAGTTTGTATATAAATATAAGGTTTCTTTTGACAAATAAACAACGGCAAAGGAGATACTCATGAAGATGATATGCGCTGACGTAGGAGGTACTGCGGTCAAATCCGCTTTGATTTCAGTCGGACGCGTAAAACTTCCCCAAAGCTATAAACTGAAGGATTTCGGTTCTGAACCAACGCGCTCTGCTCAAGGTTTTGACGGGGTTCGCGAAAGCGTACTCAGAGCAATTGAAAAGATGAGAAAAGGAAGTGAGGCTGACGTTGTGGCGATTGCCACTGCGGGCGAAGTAGGATGGGACGACGGGTTTGTCGTAAAGGCTACAAAATCACTTCCGGGTTTTTCGGGTTATGCTTTTGCTGAGGATATGTCGTCAGAACTCGATTGCCGTGTCGTTGTGATTAACGACGCATGTGCGGCTGCTGTGTGCGAACATTATTTTACAAGGAACAGAACAAAGTCTACTGTCGTTCTGACAATAGGTACGGGATTGGGCGGCGCACTCGTTACGGACGGGAAGATAGATTCTTTTCACGTTATCAATCTTGAGCTGGGGCATCGTCTGTACAGAGAAAACGGTTATGAGTGCAGATGCGGGAGCAACGGTTGTCTTGAACAATATCTCTCTGCCACGGCGATAAAGCGCGACGCGGGTACAAATACGGTAAAAGAGGCTTTAACGAACACGGATAGCGAAAAATGTTTGCTCGCAAAGAGTAATTTTTTGTCTGCTCTGAACGATGCGATTTATTTTGTCAAAAAGGAGTATTCCCCTGAAGAGATTCTTGTCGGAGGCGGACTTGCAGAGATGAAAGAGCTGTGGCTGAAGGATTTTTACGACAGTTACGGACACTCCGACGTCAGAACCGCAAGATTGGGAAACAAAGCGGGGCTGCTGGGAGCGGCATATGCTGCGCTGAACGGACATTTTGCAAACCAATAGTATTGCAAGCACGGGGGAAAATGAAGGGATAATATGTATAAACTCGAAATGCATCTTCATACTATTCACAACAGTCATTGCGGACAGGTAGAACCTGTCGACATAGCGCGTGAATACGCCGATGCCGGTTATAACGGAATCGTCGTTACAAACCATTTCAACCGTACTGACCTGTTCGGTTACGTCGCTCAGCAGTACGGCAGCAGGCTCAACGTGATGCGCGACTATATGCGCGACTATTACGAACTCAAAGACGAGTGTGCGAAATACGGAATCGATGTGTTTTTCGGGCTTGAGGCTGCCCCCGATTTCTGTACGTATTACAAATATTCTCCTCCTTACGGAGAAATTCTCGTATACGGTATCACCCCGGAAGAGTTGCTCGAATACGGTTACGATATACTCAACTTCAACAAAACGGAGCTGTACGACTGGGCTGAAAAACACGGGTGTCTTCTTGTTGTCGCACATCCTTACAGAAAAATTTGTACCGAACTCGATTACAGATACGTCCACGGAATAGAAATTTCCAATCTGCATCCGCATCAGGATTCAAAAAACCATAAGGCGGAAAAGGTTTGCGATATGCTCGGACTTATTCCTACCGGAGGCAGCGATTACCATTTCGAAGGAGGCGCGAGAGGCGGAATTTTGCTGAAACGCGCTCCCGAAAGCGAAAAAGACCTTGTAAGTATTCTCAAGGGTCGCGACTATGAGGTGATAAAAGAAAAATGGGCAAGAAGATTGACAAGACAAACGTGATGAGAACGCTGGATACACTGGGCATAAGTTACAATGCGTACGAATACGACAATACGCTGACAGACGGCGCACACGTTGCCGCGTCGCTTGGCAAGGACCCTTCGTGCGTATTCAAAACTCTCGTAACCGTCGGACATGACAGAAAAAATTACGTGTTTGTCGTTCCCGTAACAGGTTCTCTCGATTTGAAGGCAGCGGCGGCAAGCGTGGGAGTCAAGAACGTGGAAATGATACCTCAGAAACAGCTTTTGCCTCTTACCGGATATATCCACGGAGGGTGCAGTCCTATAGGTATGAAGAAGAAATTCGTTACTGTGATAGACGAGAGTGCGCAAGACAAGGCGGCGATAGTTTTCAGTGCCGGAAAGGTGGGAAGACAGGTGGAAACGTCGCCTGCCGATTTGGCGAGAGCTACAGATGCAAAGTTTGCGAGAATAGCCTCTGCGCAGTAAAAAACGACTTCAACTGCATATTATATGGATATTATAGTTAAAAGCGGTATAAAACGGCAAAAATGCGTGTTTCAGACCGCTTTTTATTTATTATTGTTGCCTGTATTACGCTCCTTTGTTATAATAAAAGAAACTGAGAAAAAGGGAGAATAAATTTGAAAAAGCTCAACATTACAAAAGAAGACGTAAAGACTTTTTTCAGAAATAACGGAAACACGATTGCAAAGAAGACGGGGCTGACAGTGCTTGTTCTTGTGATAATCACGGCGATATGCCTGAGTATTTATTGCGTTTCCGCATACGCAAACCTGCGTATAAGCGTCAATCTGTCTGAGGAAGAACAGACTGTTCAGGGGTTTGGCGCGTCAATGGCATGGACTTTTCAAAGAATAGGGGCAAACGCTACCGAAGAGGTGAAAGAACAGATTACAGAGATGCTGTACGGTGAGAGCGGACTTAAACTCAATATCGTCAGATTCAATATCGGCGGCGGTTCTGCTGATTCAAATCTGGACAACGTGGTCCCTTACAGCAATCCGTCTTTCGACCCGGACAGGCGTGCAGAAAGTTTTTTTATGGCTGAAAACTTCCTTGATGCGGACGACGCTACGGTCAAAGCCGCATTTGCCGACGAAAGCAATTATGACTTCGAAACCCGTGATGCCGGCGCACTCGAAATGCTGGACAGAGCTTTGGCGACGGGAGGAATTGATAAAGTGGTGTTTTTTGCAAACTCTCCGCATTATCTTATGACTGTATCCGGAACTTGTACGGGTGCGGAAGTTCAGCAGAACAATCTCAAAGAAGATTTTTACGAAACCTATTGCGATTACCTTCTCGTGATAGTGGAAAACCTTGTGGAAAGACATCTTTCCGGACTTGAAAAAATGCCCGAAATCGTAATCAGTCCCGTCAACGAACCTCAGTGGGACTGGGGCGGAGAAGGCTCTTCTCAGGAAGGCTGTCATTTTGACCCTGAACCGCTCGCTGCGTTTTACGACGTTTTTCTGAAAAAACTTTCGGATTATAACGACGCTAACGGTACGGATATAAAATGCGACGTACTCGAAAGCGGAAATTACAAATTTTACATCGACCGCAAAGATATAAAAGAGTATCTTGAGGCAATGAGCAAGTATGATTATTTTGACGAAATCGACTATATTTCCGCACACTCTTACGGTGCGGACGACAGTAAAAAGCACAGAGAAAAATATCAGAACTATATAGATAAAAACTACGAAGGACTGGGCATTTCGATTACCGAATACTGTGAAATGGCGGGGGGAAGGAGCAATACGATAGAGAGCGGACTCCTGCTCGCAAACGTAATCAGCCGCGACCTTACCATGCTCAACGCCATCGACTGGAACTGGTGGCTCGCCGTATCTCCTTGCGACTATAACGACGGACTCGTTTACTGGGACGAAGGTGCCGAAAACGAGATTTCGGTTTTAAAGAGATACTATGTGATGGGACAGTTTTCGCGTTATCTCGACAACGGCGATATACGTGTAAACGCTACATGTTCCGACCTTACCGGTTGGGCAGGACTGGATTACAGTGTGTTTAAAAAAGCGGACGGAAGGACAGTTCTCATTGTAATCAACAATTCAAAAAGCGATAAAACCGTTACGGTCGGAGGACTTGATGAATTTTCTACCGCGGTAAGCGTATGTACGACTGCGGCAGAGCAGACCGGCTGGGAAGAAAAGCAGGGAGAGTGGACGGGAAAAGTTTCTTTGCCTGCACAAAGTATCACCACATACGTTCTGGGGAAATAAAATGGATTGTTTGACAGACAGACTCAAAAAACTGACGGATATCCTGTGCAAAGGCAAAGTCGTGTTTTTCGGCGGTGCGGGAGTGTCGACGGAAAGCGGCGTGCCTGACTTCCGTTCTTCGGGAGGGGTTTTTGCTCAAAAATACGATTATCCGCCTGAAGAAATTTTGTCGCACAGGTTATTTTATTCAAAGACCGCAGTTTTTTATGATTTTTATAAAAAGTATATGATGCCGCTTGACGCGAAACCCAATGCGGCTCATTACGCGCTTGCAAAACTGGAAGAAAAAGGATTGATAGACGCTGTCATAACGCAGAACATAGACGGACTGCATCAAGCTGCCGGAAGTAAAAAAGTTTTTGAACTGCATGGCAGTATACATCGCAACACATGTATTGCCTGCGGCAGAAAATTCGATGCGGAATACGTTAAAAAAAGCGACGGAGTGCCTGTATGCGGGTGCGGCGGAATTATAAAGCCCGACGTCGTGCTTTACGGCGAACCGTTGCCTGAAAAAACTTTTGAAGAGGCTATAAATGCCGTGTACGGGGCAGATACGCTCATAGTCGGAGGTACGTCGCTCAACGTGTATCCGGCAGCGGGACTCGTGCGTTATTTCAAGGGTAAAAACCTCGTTGTGATAAATAAGACAAGACTGGTTACGGAAATGCCTGCACTCGTCTTTGACGAGCCGATAGGGGAAGTCTTTTCAAAAGTCCTTTTCTGACTTTTTTGAGCAGGACTTGAACGCATGAGATAAATTTATTCAAAATCAGTCCGATTTTTAGTTGAAATAAAACTTATTAAATGTTAATATAGTTATGTAACCGCGGATTGCCGCGCGTTGCGATTTTTTCTGAGAGGAGTTATGGATTACTTACCTGACGACCGCTTATATACAAATATTTTTTCGTCGCATCCTTGCCTTAAGGCGGACGCTTGCGACGCTTATACCGTGAAATCCAAAGATAATATTTATAAATACGGAGGCAAGAATGAGACCGTTTTTTGAGTCTATATTCAATTTTGACAAAGACACTTCCAACATGGCTCTGATTGCGCTTGCCGGCGCAAAAGAGCTGGGCGATAAGGTGGATTACTACCTCGTCAACTGGTATAACCAGGAGGCAAAGGCGCAGGGTAAAAAATTCCACCGCGACACCTTCCTTATAAAGAACGTCTGCCCCAGATTTACGACGGGCGACGGCAAGGGACTCGTAATGGAAACCATCAGAGGTAAGGACCTCTATATCCTTTGTGACGTCGGCAATTATTCGATTACCTACAATATGTTCGGTTTTGAAAACAATATGTCGCCTGACGACCATTACTGCGACCTCAAGAGAGTAATCGCTGCTTGCGGAGGCAAAGCTAAGTCGATTACCGTAGTCATGCCCAGTCTTTACGGCGGCAGACAGCACCGCCGCAACGCGAGAGAATCTCTCGACTGCGCACAGATGCTGCAGGAACTCACCGATATGGGTGTAAGCGAAATCATTACTTTCGACGCTCACGACCCCCGTGTGCAGAACGCAGTTCCCCTTATGGGATTTGACAACTTCCTGCCCACGTATCAGATTCTCAAGGCTATGCTGCGTTCGTATACCGACCTTGATATGACAAGAGAAAGATTTATGATTGTAAGCCCGGACGAAGGTGCTATGAGCCGCAATATCTATTATGCGTCCGTTCTCGGTACCGACCTAGGTATGTTCTACAAGAGAAGAGATTACGCAAACGTCGTAAACGGCAGAAATCCGATTGTCGCACACGAATATATCGGCAACGACGTCCGCAATAAGGATATTTTCGTGGCTGACGATATAATCGCTACCGGCGACTCGATGCTCAAGCTCTGCACCGAGCTTAAGGAGAGAGGCTGCGGCAAGATATTCCTTTCTGCGACTTACGCTTTGTTTACGGAAGGACTCAAAAAGTTCGACGACGCGTACGAGCAGGGACTGTTCACTGCGGTAATCAGTACGAACCTGACTTACGCACCCAAGGAATTGCTTGAAAGAAAGTGGTTTATTCAGGCGGATATGTCCAAATTCCTTGCTTATATCATCTCTGCGTGCGACCAGAACAAATCGCTCAGCGAACTTCTCGACCCGCATGACAAGATACATGAACTTATAGCAAAATTCAATGCAAATAAACCGGAGCAGATTGCTTTGGATATAGAGGAATAAATTATGAAAATTACCTGGCTGGGTCACTCGGCCTTCAAACTTGAAGAGTCAACGGGCACAACCGTAGTAACAGACCCTTACAGTAAAAAGCTGGTAGGGTATGAGATGCAGAACGTTACGGCAGACGCCGTAACGGTAAGCCACCATCACAACGACCACGACGATTTGTCAAAACTCAATCCCGACGTGCAGGTAATCGATTCTCTCGGTTTCTGGGAAGTAAAGGGAGTTGACGTTTCTTCTCTTCTCAGCTATCACGACGAGAACGAAGGGAAAAACAGGGGAGAAAACCTGATATTCAAATTCAGAATAGACGGCGTTGACCTCTGCCACCTTGGAGATATAGGGGAAGAGTGTACCGTAAGATTGGGCGATTCGATTGGTACAGTCAACGTACTTATGATTCCCGTCGGAGGAAATTATACGATTGACGCAAGACAGGCAAAGGAATATGTGGATTTTCTGATGCCGGACATAGTGATACCCATGCATTACGAAACCCCGTCCAGCCGTATTGACGTCGACAGAGTAGATAAGTTTCTCGAACTTTTTGACGAAGAGCAGATTGTCCGCATAGACGGCGACACGGTTGAAATCCACCGCGACTGTTTTGACGGTGATTGCACTAAGATTTTCGTGTTTTCCGACGAAAAATTCTGATTAATTTATCCCGATACGCGCATATACGGTGCGTATCGGGCAAAAATAAAAGAGAATTCTCTTTACAAATTTCAGTTTTTTACAAATCTATATCATTTACAAACGATTAAACGGCACGAATTTTGACTGTTTTGAGCGAAACTATAATAATCCGTTGCCGGGAAGAGTACATATTATTCAGGAGAAAGATATGACCGACAAAAAATTCTACACCGAGGACGAGTTGAACAAAATGACCGTTTTTCAATTGAGAGAAGTGGCGCGCGACATAGGCGTCAGTTCACCTACGTCAAAAAAGAAAGAGGAGATTATTTCGCAGTATCTGGGTATTGCGGACGGAGAAATTCAGCCTACGAGAAGTACGCGAGGACGTCGCCCGGTTAATAAACCCAGAGAACTTGAATCTTCTGATAAAGACAAGGGGCAGTCAGGCGAAGAGAAAGGCAAAAAACAGGTTCAGGAGCGCGAGAACGTCGCGCCTGTCACTCCTCAGGAAGACAACGCTGAAAGCGAGCTTGAAGAAAAGCACGGCGTGCTGGATATCCATCCGGACGGATACGGTTTTCTGAGGGCGGAGAACTGCGAATACGGGAATAAAGACTGTTATGTTTCTGCAAAGCTGATTAAATCTATAGGATTGAGAGCAGGCGATAAGGTCGCAGGCAGAGCGAAACGAAATGCTGAAAACAAGCCTCCGGCACTTGTGCTTGTGGACGAAGTAAACGGCAATCCTCCTGAAAATCTCAGACAAAGACCCAATTTTGACAATCTTGTCCCCATATATCCCGACGAAAGACTCAGGCTTGAACTCAAGACGGGCAAGAGCGATTTTGCGATAAGGTGCATAGACCTCATCGCGCCGATAGGAAAGGGGCAGAGAGCGATGATAGTTTCTCCTCCGAAAGCGGGAAAAACGACTTTGCTGAAAAAAATCGCAAACAGTATTTCAATCAATTATCCCGACGTAATGCTCTTTGTACTTCTCGTAGACGAAAGACCGGAAGAAGTTACCGATATGCAGAGAAGTATAAACGGAGAAGTCATTTACTCTACATTTGACGAAACGCCGGAACACCACTGCAAGAGTGCGGAACTGCTGATAGAGAGGGCAAAGCGCAATGTGGAGCTGGGCAAAGACGTCGTAATTATTATGGATTCTCTGACGAGGCTTGCGAGAGCGTACAACCTGACAATACCTCCCACCGGCAGGACTTTGTCGGGCGGTATAGACCCCGGCGCGCTGCACAGTCCTAAGAGATTTTTCGGAAGTGCGAGAAATATCGAAAACGGAGGCAGTCTTACGATTATCGCTACAGCTCTGATTGATACCGGCAGCCGTATGGACGATGTGATTTATGAGGAATTCAAAGGTACGGGCAATATGGAAATCCATCTTGACCGCAAGATGAGCGAGCGAAGAGTTTTCCCTGCGATAGACCTCAACAAGTCGAGTACGAGAAGGGAGGATTTGCTCCTTACTCAGAAGGAACTGGAAGGCGTGTTTGCGATGAGAAAGATGATAAGCTCTATGGACAGTCAGGAGGCAACGGAAAAACTTCTCGATTATATCGTCAAGACAAAAAACAACGACGAGTTTATCGGTATCATCTGCTCACAGGTAAACAGGTGGGAAAAAGAAGGATTCAGTTTCAGAAAATAATATTGATGTAAAACAAATCATTTAGACGGATTATCTTTGTCTTGGTGAAAACAGACAAAAACGTTTATACCGCTTTCCCTTTACGGGGAGGCGGTAATTTATTTTGCGGCGACATTTTATGTTGTGCATAAAAAGTATAGATGCCATGAATAAATATTCACAATTAAAACGCGTTTTAAGTCAAAAATCCGATACGCCGAGATTTCGGCTGTGCTGCACAATAAATAATACGATTTTTTGCATTATCCTTAAAAATCAATCGAATTTACGGCAGAATTATACTAAAACACCGATACGACGCGTTGTTTTATAAAATACCGTAAAACAGAAAAAAGTAAGTGCCGTTATGCGAAAGAATTTGTTTAAGCTATGGAAAAAACGGGAAGAACAATTTCAATTTGTTTTGTAAGATTGACTGTAAAATCAGCCGCTAATCGACTTTAAAATAAAGATATGTTAATTTGAGAGCTATATCTAAAGCCGTAAAATTGATTTATCAGATAAATAAAACCGTAATTATATGTATAAAACGGATATATTTTTTTGTAAAAAAAATAACAAATGCATTGATATAGTCAAAATATATGTGCTATAATGAAAAAGGTACGGGTGTACTGTATAAAATTCGTATTATATTTAGAAAGGGCGCACTGATGTGCGGAGTAAAAGAAGTATGGAATTTGGTAAAAATCTGAAGAGATTGCGTAAGGTAAAAAATATCTCTCAACAGAGAATCGCACAGGAAATAGGCGTGTCGCAACGTACCGTTTCTCATTACGAAAAAGGCGAGAGCGAACCGTCCTTGATTTGCCTGTGCAAAATCGCCGCCTTCCTCGGCGTTACGACTGACGAACTTCTGGGACATATTTTAGCGGGAAACAATTGATTCCACGTTGTCTTCCAGCAAGGTGTAAAGCGCGTAAAGTCCGCCTGTTATGTCTTTGTCAATAAGGGAAGGATAGGTTTTGTCAAGCGACATAAGGTCTTTTATTACGAGGAGTTGCCGCTTGGCTATGGAGCGTGCAAAGATTTTGTCTGCGTTGCTTAACCGGTGACGCGGTATTAAGTTGTCCGCCCTGTTTTCACTGAGAATATCGCAAGATTGATATATCATAATAATTGTCCTCCTTGTGGACTTTTTGTCCTGTTGTATCTTCATAATAAAAGGTATAATATGACAATATATATCAGTTGATATTCGTAAATCATATTTTTTTGCAAAACGACTTTTAAATTTGAAATTATACGCCGCAAGGCGTACGGTGGGAAGCCGAAGAGGGATAGACAATGAAATACGCTGACTTGATAGAGAAGATGACTTTGGAAGAAAAGGCATCTTTGTGTTCGGGTAAAGACATGTGGCATTTCAAGGGTATCGAAAGACTTGGGATACCTGAGATTATGGTTTCGGACGGTCCTCACGGACTGAGAACTCAAAAAGATTCAGGTGTAAGCACAAAGATGAACGTGTCTGTAGACGCGACGTGTTTTCCGCTTGCTTGCGCTACTGCATGTTCGTGGGACAGAAATCTTTTGAGAGAATTGGGTAGTAAGCTGGGCGAAGAGGCACAGAAAGAGGACGTTCAGGTCGTTCTCGGTCCCGGCGTAAACATAAAACGTTCTCCGCTTTGCGGCAGAAACTTTGAATATTTTTCCGAAGACCCGCTTTTGAGCGGCGAGTTGGGCGCAGCTTTTGTCGAAGGCGTTCAGTCGCAGGGCGTGGGTACTTCTGTTAAGCATTTTGCAGTTAACAATCAGGAAACTTACCGTATGTCTGTCAATGCCGTGGTGGACGAACGCACGATGAGAGAAATCTATCTGCCTGCATTTGAAACCGTGGTTAAAAAGAGTGCGCCGTCTACGGTAATGGCGTCTTATAATCTGGTGAACGGTCAGTCTGCGACAGAGAGCGTACATCTTCTTGACGATATTCTCGACAAAGAGTGGAAGTATAACGGCATCGTGATAAGCGACTGGGGCGCGGTCAACAATCGCGTGAAAGGCGTTGCTGCAGGTATGCACGTTGAAATGCCGTCCAGCGGAGGCATGAACGACGCACTTATCGTCAATGCAGTAAAAGAGGGAAAACTTGACGAAAAAGTGCTTGACGAAAAGGTCGACCGTATTTTGCAGGCGGTATTCGATTTGGACTCAAAGCGCAGAAAGGGTGCAAATTACGACCCGAAAGAACACGACGAGTTTGCGCGCAAAGCGGCATCGGAGTGTTGCGTTTTGCTCAAAAACAAAAACAAGATTCTGCCTCTTTCAAAAAAAGACAAAATTCTCGTTGTAGGAGATATGGCGAGAAATCCCAGATTCCAGGGTGCAGGAAGTTCTTTTATAAATTGTCATAAAATCACCTCTGCGCTCGATGCGTTGGACGAGGCAGGTATCGCATACGAGTTTGAAGAAGGATATTACAAAAAGACGCGTAAGGATTGTTCAAAACTTATAGAAAAAGCTGTGGCGAGGGCAAAAGATTTCGATAAGGTAATCGTCTTTGCAGGACTTCCCGGAGAATACGAGGCGGAAGGTTTTGACCGCAGAGATATGGATATGCCTGCGTCGCACAATATTCTGATTTCTGAAATCGCAAAAGCAAATAAAAACGTTATTGTCGTTCTAAGCGCAGGCTCTGTAGTAACAATGCCATGGATTGACAGCGTGAAAGGATTGCTGTTGACTTCTCTTGCGGGACAGAACAGCGGCGGTGCGACGGTGGACGTGCTTTACGGAAAAGTCAATCCCTGCGGAAAACTTGCAGAAACCTATCCGCTTAAGATTTCGCACGTTCCCGCAAGCGCGTATTTCCCCGGTGAGAGATACAACGTCGAATATCGTGAAGGCTTATACGTCGGCTACAGATATTTCGAAAGTGTGGACGCTCCCGTATTGTTCCCGTTTGGATACGGATTGTCTTATACGACTTTCAGCTACCGCGACATTGCGGTGGATAAGACTGATTTCAATGCCGACGATAAGGTCAAGGTGAGCGTTACCGTAGACAATACAGGCGACAGAGCAGGCAAAGAAATCGTTCAGCTTTACGTACTTCACAAAGGGAAAGCTGTGTACATGCCAAAGGTACAGTTGCGTGCTTTCGACAAAGTCGAAATAGGTGCGAAAAGTTGCGCAACAGTCACGTTTATACTTGACAAAAGAGCTTTTGCGTTTTATGATGTTAATGAAAAGGATTGGGTCGTCGAAAGCGGCGAGTACGAGATTGCCGTAGGCGGAAACGTAAGAGAACTCAAGTGCAGGATTACCGTAAACATAAAGGGTACAGACAGCGATAAAATCAAGTCTTCCGCAAAGGGGTGGTATCTTTCGCCCGACGTAAAAAAAGCAGTTTCGGACGAGGATTTCAAGTCGCTTTTTGAAGACGGAAAAACCACAAGCATAGAGCATGAGTGCAAGAAAGGTTCTTTCACTTCTGACGACAGCATAGAAGATATGTCAAAAACAAGCGGACTTGCGAGATTTATGCTCAGGATAGCAAAACCGCTTATACGTATGTCCATGAACGCGGATAAATACGACCCCAACTATCTGATGATTTACGAGGTAATGAAGACTTCTCCGCTCAGGTCGTTGGCTTTCAGTTCGCAGGGCATGTTCAATATGAAGATGGTCGACGGAGTAGTTATTATGATGAACGGTCGATTCTTCAAAGGTCTGTTTGCTTTACTCAAGGCTATTAAAAAATAACAATAGCCTACCCCCTTCTAAAAGGCAGGTCGGGAACCAACCCGGCCTGTTTTTTTGTATTTTTAAGACGGGGAAATTGCGTATTCCGGGCGATAAACGGACGGTTGACGTCCTGTTAACCTGAAATTGCAACACGATATAGTTGCGAGGTCTGCATTAAACGAAAATCTTCAGACTGAAGGAATAGATATTGCAAGCTTATTTTTATTCTGCAATTTCCATGCTGAAAAGGTCGTATTTGTTTTGCGGATTTTTATATCCGAAAACTTAAAAAACGGGTGAGGCAGAGTCAAAAGTATTTAAAGTATAAAAAAATCAACCGCAGTTTTGTTTGCGGTTGATTTTTATGTCAGTCTTTTTTGATTTCTGCGTCGCTTTGCGTCGCGGCATTTTCATCTTTGGAGGAGCGTTGCCAGAAACGCTTTTTCTTGACTTTTGTAGAGAAATATTTCTCGTTGTTGAATTCAACGCATTGAGCAATAGAATCGTGTACTCTCTGAGTCAGGTCGTAAACGCTCTTTTTTACCGGAAGTTCGGTATTGGGATATACCGGAGGCAAAACCTCAATGCTGACGAGCGGATGTTTGCTGAAAATCTTCGTCAGTTTGCGTGGACGATACTTTATAGCCAACGGAATTACCGGGACGTTGTTTTTTACCGCAAAGTGAAAAGCTCCCGGTTTGAACGTTCTTATTTTGTCGTACCACGGCCAGAGCGCGCCTTCTGGGAAGAAGTGTACGAATTTGCCGCGTTGGAGAAGTCCGTCCATTTCTTCAATGAATTTTTTTGTACCCGCGGTCGTATTGGGTATAGGGAAGGCGTTAAGCAAGTGAACTATGTGTCTGACGTACGGCAACTGGAAAGTGGTGTGCAGCGTGGGCAGATAGCTCATCTTCGGCCAGTTTGCCTGGCAAGCCATAACGCAGTCCATCATGTGAACGTGGTTGCTTACGGTAATTGCTCCCGACCCTGACTTGATTATTCTTCTTATGTATTTTTTGTTTTTAACTTTGAAACCGTACATGAAGAAAGTAATTATCGGCAACAGAGTCATGCCGAACATCCATAGCAGACAACCGAAGAATTTCTTGATGGGATTTCTTATAATGTATTCAAAATTTTCGTCAAATACAACGTCGAGGAAAGTGTTGCTTTCCATCATATGTTCATCTTCGTTTTCAGGATATTCGATTTTATCCGAAACGGGGATTATATGCGTTTTTTCCTTCTTTTTTTTGCCGCCGTCTTCGACTTCGGGCTGTGCGGAAATATCACTTTCTTCAGCGGATTTTTCCGTAAGAGGCTTTTTGTCTTCTGCGAGAAGGTCTTTTTGAGATATATTTCTTCTTTTTGCCATAAATTCAATATATCACACAAAACAGTATAAGTCAACGTAAAGCCGTATTCTGGTCTTGTGCAAAGAACCGACAAGACAAATTTTGACGACTGCACAGCATAAGAGAACTGCTGCGGGGATTGAAACAACGTATTGTCTATAGGGATATTAATGTTCATATATAAAATAATAATATTATAATACTTGTATTTTATGTCGAACTTTGCTATGATAGATATGCATAGTTTGACAAAATTTCGGACTATAAGGAAGTATCTATGAAAAACAAAATTGCTATCACAACGATTATTCTGCTGGTTCTTTGTCTTGCACTCGCTTTTGTCGCGTGCAAAGAAACCGTTGCCGCTCCGACAAATCTCGATATGAGCGGAAATGTTTTGAGCTGGCAGGCGGTCGACGGTGCAGAGAGTTACGAGGTCGACGTAGAGAACCTTGGTACGTTTACTACAAAAAACACGACTTTTTTTGTGGAAGTAAGCGCGACGGGCAGTTACAAAATACGCGTAAGGGCAGTCAAGGGAGATATTTACAGCGAGTACAGTGAAGTTTATACTTACGTCGTTGAAAAAATACTTGCGACACCTGAAGTTTCTTATGACGAACTTTCAAAGGTCGTCAGCTGGAACGCGGTTGAGGGCGCGGCAAAATATACCGTAAGAGTAAGATATACCGATAAGGATATTAGTTCTGAGGGCGCAATCGTGGAGATGACCGAAGTAAGCGGTACGTCTTATGCGCTTGAAAAAGAAGAATATACAAAACCGGGCAGCTTTACCATTGAGGTTAAAGCTCTTGCAGGCGAAGATTCTCAAAGTACCGACAGTGCGTACAGTAAGCCTTACGTATTCGCAAACAGCGCGACGCTGGCATCGCCGGTACTCAGCAGCATAACGAGTACCAGAGTTTACTGGAATTCTGTTTCCAACGCATCTTCCTACTATCTTGAGGCGAGAAATAAGGCAAATGCGGACGAAGTTTACAGCACGACGGTGAATTCTTTGTCCAGTACGAACGTAAGCGTGCTTATTTCCAACTTTAAGAACGGGGATAAGACGATTAGCGAGGCTACTCCGGGAGAATATACCGTTCATATAAAGGCTGTCGGGGACGGCAAAGTTTATCAGGACAGCGCGATGACGGATGCTGACGACAGTTTTGTTATTTACAAACTTCCGCAGCTAAGTGAAGATTGTCTGACTTTGACAGAAAATTCTGACGGAACCACTACCGCTACATGGAAGGTTACTTCGGAGCAGTTGCAGCTTGTGGATTCCTTCACGCTGGTGCTTACGCCTTACGATTCCGAAGGCGACGCGGTGCTTTCTGCTCAAAGAGTGTCTTTTAAGCGCGTTACCCATGAAAACGGTACTCTTACGGACGAGTTTGAGAAACTGACAAAGACTGAAAGCGAAGGTTATATCCTTTATTCTTTCACTATAGACGAACAGTTCAGAACAATCGGAGAAGACAATGTAGTGGAATATCTGCTTAACAATGCTTATTACGGCAAACGTTTTACCGCAGAACTTTCTTCTGCAAAGACAGGTAACGGTGTTGTGGCAGGAGCCGCTGTTACCGCAAAAGAGCAGTATCTCAGCTATAAGACTCCGATAAAAGACGATGCTGACGGATATTATATGATAACAAGCGCGGCGGAACTTGCTTATATAGCAAAAAATCCCGACGCAGATTATAAACAGACTGCAAATATCGACTTTGAAGGATATGAGTGGCTTTGCGTTGAATCTTTCGGAGGAACTTTTAACGGCGGAGAATTCGTCATATCGAATATCAGAATAATCGGCGAAGGGGAGAATCTCGGTTTCTTCGGACAAATTAAAGAAGGTGCGATTGTTGCAGGTCTTAAACTTCTGCAGGTTTCCGTTTCGGACGAAAGCGCGAAATTCTGCGGAGCGGTCGCAGGTGTTAATAACGGTACGATTTCCGATTGTGTGGTTATAGGAAGTGTGAGTTCTAAATACGCTGTAGCCGGAGGTATTGTCGGCGTCAATAATAAGACTGTGTCATCTTCTCAGTCTGTAGCTGACGTAACTGCTGCCGTAGCGGGCGGCGTTGCAGGTAAGAACACTGCCGGCGCGCAGATTTCTTATTCTTCTGCAAAAGGCAACGTAAACGGAAAACTTGAAAAGTCAGAGGACGAAAATGCACCTCAGATTACCGAGGTTTATGCAGGCGGTCTGGTTGCAGTAAACGACGGTACGGTAATTTACAGTAATGCGATAGGAAATGTCGTGAGCAAGAGTGATATCACGCTGTCTTCTCCCAATCATGCAGGAGGTTTTGTTGCTATTAATAACGGGACGATTATAGGAAGTTATTCCGGCGCAAATTACAGCAGAGATTATTTAAAACGCAATACCGTAAGTGCTGAAGGCAGCGCAAATATCGCTGTCGGCGGTTTCGTGGGTTACAACGCAGGTTCGATTACCGATTCTTACGCAAACGTAAAAGCGTCTTCGTCCAATTATGTTGGAGGCTTTGTAGGTTTCAATGCTGACGGTGCATCGATAACGAACGCTTACAGCATGGGCGGCGTAGTTGTAAATACCAACAATGTCGGAGGATTTTCCGGAAATGCAGCCGGTACTTTTACAAATGTCTGCTATTATGACGAAACTTTGGGCGACAGCGCGAGCAGAACTGATAAAGCGGTGTCTGAATACGTTGAGTTTGACAATAACTTCGCACAGACAATTGCCGGCAAGCTGGGCAACTCCTTTGCGGTAATAGGCGGAGAAAACGCCGTTGCAAATGCCGTTCTCAAAGGTTTGATTTACAACGTTACGACTTCTCTCGAAATCGGACCCGGCGCGAAAATCAGCGCAACGGTTCAGTACGTCGACAACAACGGCGAGCTTAAAACGATTACTGCGGGCAATGAGAGTGCTGACGGCTATATCGTTTGCGGAAATCAGAACAGCGAGGGTACCGTGGTTATCGTATACAACAACGGTGCTGCAAGAGGAATAGTAATAGTTACGGTTGACTAAATCATAACCGTTTGATAAAAACACATCCGACGCGGTTTTCCGCGTCGGTTTTTTTAGTTTAAGAGAAAACTTAACTGAAAGACAACTGAGCATCGGCGTCGTATAATCATCAAAGTCGGCTTTAACGCAATTGTAGATAAAAACGGTATTTGATTAGCATTTACTGTCTGTTTTGCTTTTTTAAACGGTGAGCGTATGAAAAAATACGATGTAAAGCAGGATAATCATGGAGGGACAGAGTGTGCGGTCCGGTCGAGTCGAGAGTTGACATATTCGTATCCGTGCCTGAAGTACAACTTCAGACCTTCACCGAGCGTTTATCTGAAAAAGTAAATAAATTGCGTTGCAGATAGATTGACTGCATTGCATAAAAATATTATTAGTAAGATTTTTATTTTAATAATTGTGTTGTCAAAATATCGGGGAGAAAAGTCGACGCGTATTTTAAGACTGAAACGATTGTCGGAATAATCGGATTGCCGTTATAATATGGCAGAGATATTAAAATGCCTGCAATAATTTATATGTAAAATCCTGACAGGCGTAAAGTGTATTATGCTTTTGCATTGTGCGACTGCAACCTGCACGCTCTGATATTAAAAGCCGTAAATGTACAATAAACGGCATTGCGCATATATGACATATCTGCTGAAAACTTATGGTTGAAAAACAGCAAAAAAAAGAACCTGCCTTGAAAGGCAGGTCTTTTTATCTGTTATTTGATTGTCAGCTGTTCTTTATGGACGTCCACAAATCGAGCATCAATTCCTGGTTGTCGCCGTAATCTCTCATTACCGCGCTGTTTGCGATGATTGCCGCACTGGGGTACTGAACGATGTCAACGGGAACAGCGGTGTATTCTTCGCCGAAGAAGTAGCTCAGGTCAACGGTGTCGTATTCGTCAGCTGAATAGTTCTCTTCAATCCACTCAAGGATTTCGGGAGTAGCTATAGCAGAAGTGTAGCCGATAAATTCCATGTTCTTTATGGATACGTCGGGACGGCACATAAAGTTGATGAAAAGATTCGCTGCCTCGGTATTCTTAGCGTACTTGGGGATACACCATCCGTCGCACCAGAGGTTTGTACCTTCTTCGGGAATATAGTAGTCAAGAGAGGTTACCATATTTCCGTCTTGGTCATATGCCAGTTCGTCGCGTGCGTAAACCGCATCGCCGGACCACTGAAGTGTCATATAGGTGTAGATTCCGTCTGCAACGGTCTGTTTGCCCTGGTCGGATTCATAGCTGTAAAGGAGAGGTTTCTGTGCAATGAGCATTTCCTTTACCTTTTCGCGGTCAGCGGCATCGGTAGCGTTTACGGCTCTGTCAAGAGTCATTTCTGCGTCGTAGTATTTTGAAGAAGGATTCTTGAAAGTGTACAGAGATGCGATTGCATAGCTGTCCCTTACGCTGTCTTTCATATCTATTTTGCCGCTGTATTTGCTGTCCCACAGAATGCCCCAGCCTTTGCTCTCAAGGTCTTCGTAAGATACTTTTTCGGTGTTGTAGAGTATACCCATCGTACCCCACATATAAGGATAGGAGTAAACGTTGCCGACGTCGTATTTAAAGGTAGTGCCGTCAGAGAGGAAAGACGCCGCGCCTTTGCGGTAATCTTCTATAGGCTGTCCGTTTACGTCGTTGCCGAGGTCTTTGTCAAGCTCTATAAGATAGCCGTTGGTCTTCATCTTCTCAATCATATAATCGGAAGGACATACGACATCGTAATCCACCTGTTTGCCTACGACTTTCTGGTACATGGTTTCGTTGTCCACGAAGGTGTCGTACTGGACTTTGACAGTCTTGCCGGTTACAGCCGTGTAATACTCCTCAAAAGCCTCGAGTACGCTTTCGTCGATGTACTCGTCCCAGTTGTAAACCTTGAGAATCTCTTCTCTGGGAGTACATCCGGTCAGGAGAGGGAGCAGACATACGCCTGCAAGAGCAACAATGAGAAACAAAATTAAAATTCTTTTTTTCATCTTTTACTCCTCTTTGGGCTTTTTTTCGCGCCCGTGTTTGTTATTTTCTTTTTTTGGTCAGAACTGGATTTTGTGTTCACATACAGCAGCAGAGCGGCGATGATTATGAATATAATCGCGCTGAGAGCACGCATCTCTATCGGCAGAGGTTTCTTTCCGCTTGCTTTTGAATAGATGAGGGTGCTGAGGGTATAGATACCGCCGTCGAGAGTGAACTGGGTTATCACGAAGTCGTCTATTGAAAGAGTAACCGACATGATAAAGCCCATTATTATTCCCGGCATAATGTCGGGGATTACGACTTTCCACAGAGCCTGCGTGGGCGTACAGCCCAAATCCATTGCCGCCTCGTATATCTTGTTGTCCGACTGTTGCAGCCTGGGCAACACGTTGAGAAGGACGTACGGGGTACAGAAAGTCGTATGTGCGAGTATTACGTTTATCAGCTGCACTTCTCCTTCGAGAACGATGAAAGAACGCAGCATGCCGAACAGGAGCATAAGAGAAACCGCGGTTACTATCTCGCTGTTTACCATAGGTATCTGGTTTGCCTGTTTGTAAGCGAACTTGATTTTTTTGCTCCTCACGCTATTTATGCCTATTGCCGCCAGAGTGCCCAGTATGGTGGATATTGCGCTTGCGCAGACGGCGATTATCAGCGTGTTTATTATCGCCTTGAATATGTCGTCGCTGTTGGAGCCGGTGAAAAGTTCTATATATGCGTTTACAGAAAATCCTCTCCATGCGGAAACGCTTGTCGTATCGGTGAACGAGAAGACAATCAGCCACAGTATAGGCAGATACATAGCGGCGAGGACTACGCCAAGAAAGGTTTTTGCCATTATTTTCTTTACCATAATCCGCCTCCCTGATTAGCGTTGTCTTTGTCGTACTTGTTGAGAACTATCATGGATATGCCCACGATAAGTATGATTACGAACGAAATCGCGCTTGCTACGTTGTAGTTGAGTATCTTGACCTGCTGTTCGATATAGTCGCCGATAAGAGATATTTTGCTGTTTGACAGCATCTTCGATATGGCGAAAGTCGTTATCGTCGGGGTAAAGACCATCGTTATTCCGCTCAGTACGCCTGGCAGAGAAAGGGGAACGGTAACCTTCCAGAAAGTTACTCTTGCAGACGCGCCAAGGTCTGCGGCTCCCTCTATAAGCGAATAGTCGATTTTTTGTATCGTCGTATATATAGGCATTATCATAAAAGGCAAAAAGTTGTATACCATGCCGAATATGACTGTCCCCATACCCATAGTAATGCCGAAGAACTCAAGCATCGCTTTTGTGGCAAGCGTTCTCAGCAGGAAGTTTACCCACATAGGCAACATAAACAGCATTACCAGTACCGCAGAACGGTTGTAATTTTTGTTTGCAAGCAGATAAGCAATAGGATATCCTATCAAAAGGCAGATTCCCGTTGTATACAATCCTACGAGCAGAGAATTTATCAGCATCGAGAAGTTGTCTTCCGAAAAAACGCTTTTGAAGTTGTCAAAAGTGAATTTGAAAGAAAGTGAACCGTCGACCGATTTTTCGCAGAAAGAATAGAGCAGCAGGACTATCAGAGGAAAAATGACGAATACAGCCATGAATACGCCGTAAGGAATAGCGGCATATTTCCGCGTGAAACCTGCGAACTTTGAAGTCTGTTTCTTCATGGTTTACTCCTTTATAAGTCTGAAGTCGTTCTTGTTAATCGCAATGCCGACTCTGTCGTATTTATCCCACAGATATTCCGTATCCGCGTATATGTGATTGTTGTCGTCGGTTTTTATGTCGACAAGATAGTTTTTGCCTTTGTAAATCATACTTTCTACGTTGCCTGCAAGAGGAGCCTCTTCCTCGCTGTCGGTCAGGTCTATTTTGTCAAAGTCCACTGCAACGCGTATCGTTCTGCCTTTGAGGTCGGTCTGAACGCCGTCGATTTTAACCACGTCGTTTTCTTCGTCGTATTCACAGTTTTCAAACAGAGCAGCGGGGTTGAAATCGTATGTTGCACCCAGCAGCGACAGGGTAGTGTTGGAAAGCAACTCGCAGTCGAATTCATTGGTGGCAAAACGTTTTTTCATTATCTGTATGTTTTCGGGGTCAACGTAAAGACCTATCTTTCTGCCAGGCTTGTACTCAACGGTATTGTGAAGAATAAGTTCGTATCCGCCTGCCATGCACGTCATTTCGTAATGTACGCCGCGGAACATACAGCCGGTGATTTCTCCGTTTAAGATGCCGTTGCCTTCGCGTTTGATTACCCAGTCTTCGGGACGGATTACTACGTCTACTTCTTCGCCGGGTTCAAATCCCGTATCGACGCACTCGAATTCCGCGCCGGCAAATACCACTTTTTTATCTTCGGGCATAACGCCGTCGAGGATATTGGATTCTCCTATAAAGTCTGCGACGTACGCGCTGGTAGGCTCGTTGTAAATCTCTATGGGAGTGCCTTCCTGAAGGATTTTGCCGTCTTTCATTACAACGACCGTATTGCTCATTGTCAGAGCCTCTTCCTGGTCGTGCGTAACGTATATGAAGGTTATTCCCAGTTTTTTGTGCATGGATTTGAGTTCAAGCTGCATTTCCTGACGCATCTTGAGGTCGAGAGCTCCGAGGGGTTCGTCGAGAAGGAGAATCTGGGGTTCGTTGACGATAGCGCGCGCGATTGCAACTCTCTGCTGCTGACCGCCCGAAAGGCTGTTTACGTCGCGGTCTTCATAGCCTGAAAGTCCTACTATCTTGAGCGCGTGCTTTACTTTGTCGTCAATGAATTTTTTGTACATATTCATCTTTTTGAGCTTTTTAACGCCCTTTTTGGTGGATACAGTCATCATCTGGTAAGAACGGCAGAAAGGCACAATCTTCGTTATTTCGCTGCCGTCTTTTTTCACGACTTTCTGCTCTACGGGCATATACGCCATATTCACAAGCTTTGTGACCTCTTTGCCGAAGATGTTCTTCTTTGTAACCTCTACCTTTTTCAGCTTGAGTCCGAAAGCTATGTTCTTGTAGACGTTGAGGTGAGGGAAGAGCGCGTATTTCTGAAATACGGTATTTACGGGTCGCTTATAGGGAGGAAGGTCTGCAATGTCCTTTCCTTCAAGAGTGATAGAGCCTTCTTCAGGTCTTTCAAAGCCCGCAATCATACGCAGAGTAGTTGTCTTTCCGCAGCCGCTCGGACCGAGGAGAGTAACGAATTCTCCGCGTTTTATCTTGAGATTGATGTGGTCGACAACGGTCTTTCCGTCGTATATTTTGGTAAGTCCGTTGAGTTCTATGATATATTCAGCCTGAGTGTTCTTTTTGTTGTCTTCCATGTTTTATCTCCCGTATATCAAAATGTCGGAGGGCTGCTCACCCACAGTAATTCGCTTATCGCGTCAGAGCGGTTTTCTACGTAATGTCTTTTGTGTGCCGTGAAGTAGAAGGAATCGCCTTGTTTCAGCTTGTAAATCTGTTTGCCTATATGCAATACTGCCTCGCCTTTCAGCATATACCCGAATTCTTCGCCTTCGTGCGGCATGTCCTCTGTTGACTGGGTGTGAGGGTCAAGCCTCATAAGTATAGGTTCCATCTCGTTCTTCTGGCTGTTTGGAACAAGCCAGGTAACGGATTGTCCTTCAGATTCTTTTACGAAGAAGTCGCCCTCGCAAAATACAATCTGCTCCTCGGTATCTTCGCTGAAGAAACTTTTCAGATTGCTCCCCAGTGCGGTGAGAATATCGATAAGAGTGGCGATAGACGGGCTGGTAAGGTTGTTTTCAAGCTGCGAAATATAACCTTTTGTCAGCTCGCAGCGGTCGGCAAGTTCTTCTTGTGTCAAGCCGCATTGAAGGCGCATGGCTTTGAGTTTTCCGCCTATATCCATCTTTTAGACCTCCTCCTTTACTGTTTAGTATTGTTAAACCCGACGTAATTTATAATCTGACATAATAAACTTCAAGTTTATTTTTAGTAAACAAATTGATTATAGAAATAATATAACGGTATGTCAAGCGTTTGAGGGTATATTTTAAGGTTTTTTAAATATAATTTTTTGTAAAAAAGCGAGCCGGGAAAACTGCGCCAAAAACAAGAAAGACAAACGAATTTTTCTGATGCTTTTTGAACGCGGAATTGTTTTGTAAAACGCTTTGAAAGCTGCATTTTACACGAGGGCATTTTATACGTAAAATCTGATGTCTGTTGCCGGAAAAAATTTCAACATCCAAACCTGACAGGGGAGCAGCTGATTAAAACGCGTAAATAACGATACAAAACTTGCTCAAGGCGCGCGAAAACGGCTGTCTGTATAAAAAAATTATTGAAAAAATGCGCGCGTGCTGTTATACTGTCAAGTAGAGGTGTTATTATAAGTTGCGCGTACGCGCGTACGCCGAAACCATATAATAAGGAGAGATTATGAAACAAAAAGACGACTCCGTGATGTCCCTCAACGTAAAACGCACGCTGTGTGTGGGATTTGCGTTTATGGGGATAATGTGTTTCTGGGAAGTTTACGACTACATTATGCCGCTTATTCTCAACAGAGTGTTCGGACTCAACGCTACTCAGTACGGTCTGGTAATGGGACTGGACAATTTGCTGGCTATTTTCCTTTTGCCGTTTTTCGGACATCTTTCAGACAAATACACAAAGGCAAAATACGGCAGACGCACGACATTTATAGTTATAGGCACTCTTGCTGCCGTCGTGTTTATGGTCGTGATGATAATCATAGAAAACATCCAGTATCAGAAGGTTATGGAGGCTTGCATTACCAATCCGCAGGTGCTGGTGGATAAAGGCTTTCTGAACGCGGACAACTGGAGTGCCGAAATTCAGGAACTCTGGGCTCAGGTCAATGCCGCAGGCGGGACAGACAAGGCAAGCGACGTCCTCAAAGGCGAAAGCCTTGTTCAGTTCAACGGGTTTTTGTCTGCTTTCTATTCTGCACAGGAGAGTATGGCGGCAAGCGTTACAAAAACTCAGCCTGCGATATTTATATGCTTTATCGTAGCTTTGCTGGGCGTACTCGTATCGATGTCCTCGTTCAGGTCGCCTGCAATCGCACTTATGCCGGACGTTACGCCCAAGCCTCTCAGGTCGCAGGCTAACGCTATCATTACGTTTATGGGCGGAGCAGGCGGACTTGCATCGATTATTCTTTACACTTTGCTTGCAAAACAGAGATATCAGTCGCACCTCGCGCTGTTCTTTACTCTTGCCGGCGTAATGATTGTTATGCTGATAGCTTACCTCTGCACGGTCAGAGAAAAGCGTTTTGTAGAAGAAAGGATGCTTGAGGAGCAGAAATGGAATATAGTCGACGAAGAGGAAGTTGCGACCTATTCGAGGCTGCCAAAAGAGAAACTCGTGTCTTTCATATTGATACTGGGTACGGTATTTATGTGGTTTATGGGCTGGAACGCGATAAAGACGCATCTTTCCACCTATGCGACAAACGTACTTAAGATGGAAGACAGCTTTGTAGGAATAATCAATATCCTCAACGGCGCAGGCGGCGCAATCGCACTTTTGCCGGTTGCTCTTATGGCAGGAAAGCTGGGAAGAAAAAAGACTATCCTTATAGGCGTGGTAATCGCCGTTGCGGCGTTTGTTCCGTGTATTTTCCTCAACGACGGCAGTTTTGACAGCAACGCGGTACTGCTTAAAGTCGCGTTTACCGCATGTTTCCTGATTGCCGGATTCGGGCTTGTAATCATAAACGTAAATACTTTGCCTATGGTTACAGAGCTTGCTAAAGGCAGCAACGTGGGACAATATACGGGTTATTATTACGTCGCGTCCATGACGGCGCAGGCGATTACCCCGTTCTTTGCGGGACTTATCCTCGACGCTGTTCCGGAAGGCGGCGAAAGCATGATTTTTGTGTACGGCGTATGCTGTATCGCAGTCGCGTTCTTCACGATGCTGTTTACGAAACACGGCGACAATAAACCGGAGAAAAAGAAAAAGGTGATTGAATATTTTGCCGAGGAGGACTGACATGGCTAAATCGAGAACGGCAAAACGCAAAAAGATTACAAAGGGAAAGATTATCCTGCTTGTAGTTATAGTACTGATTATCATTGCCGCATTGGTGGCATTGTGGTATTTCAGACCTGACGTGCTGAACGGTATCATTGCCTCCCTTACAAAGGATAAAGGCGACGACACTACCGGTACAGGCGGCGGACAGGCAGATAACCCTTACGTTACGGGCGACACGTTGCAGATGACTGTGCTTGACATAGGGCAGGGCGACTGCATTTATATCGCTTTTCCTGACGGAAAAAATATGATTATGGATATAGGCAGCGAGGTCGGTTCTACTTCGCCGTGGCAACACGCCAACGAATTTCTGCAGCAGAAGAACGTAACGCAGATTGATTATCTCTTTATCACGCACGGCGATTACGACCATATACGCGAGGCTAAAAAGCTTATCGAAAATTATGAAATAAAAGCTTTCTATATGCCGCTCGACAAGGCGCAGGACAGCAATACGTGGCTCAACCTGCTCGATGCGGCGCGCGCCGAGGATTACACAGACGAAAACGGGAATAAGGTCGATTCTCAGTATAACAACAACGTAGGTTCTTATACCATCAGCGGTGAGAACTGGGAGATGAAATGCTATTCTTTCGACGAGGCTGATTATCCCACGGGAACTAATGCCGAAAAGATTAACGCCGTTTCTCCTATATGTCTTTTGGAATACGCAGACAGGACGATTGTGCTTACCGGCGACGCCAACGAGATGACAGAAGAATACGTGCTTGAGAAGGGTTATCTCAACAATATAGATACAGATATTCTCAAGGTGGGACACCACGGCTCAAAGAGTTCGACGACTCAGGCGTTTCTCGACAAGATAGACGCAGAATTTGCCATTATCTCCACAAGCGGAACAAGGGAAGAACCTCACGACGATTACACTCACCCGCATCCGGATTTGCTTGCGAGGCTTGACGGTTATACAGACGCCGTACCCGATGCCGACTACAACGGTTTCAGACAGATTTACATAACCGCAAGCGACGGCGACATCACCGTTACGATAGGAGAGAACGGCGGCATAAACATTACGGCGTCGGAGGCGGCGGATAAGAATTACGGAGAAGTGCAGGTTACCGCGGTGTTTACCGACGGCGAAAAGGTATATGCCGTCTGCATAAAACGCGGAGCGTATGTCGTACAAGAATAACATAGCTCTCGTCGGAGCGGACTATAATCTTTGCAAAAGGGCTGCGCAAAGACTGGCAAAAGAACTCGATATGACGTTTGCCTGTTCAGAGGGAATTTTCGACTATTTTTCAGCAGGAAGAAAACCTGACGCACTTGTGAAACTGACAAGCAGACAATTTGCTCAGTCCAAAGCGGACGACACGGTAAATGCGCTTGCAGATTGTGAAAACTCCGTGATAGCACTCAGCGCGAATCTCGTTACCGATGCCACACTGTGCGCGCTGTGTACTGACAGCTACCTTGTGGTAATAGACTGTGCGTTGACTAAGGCGGCGGACAAACTATATCTCAATCCTTTCGCTAAGGCTTTGGGACAGACTAAAAAACAACTGACGCAGACATGGAAACAAATAAGGCAAAACGCTGATTTTATGATAGAACGCGTCAACAGATACGACACCGTGTGCTTGCGCACGAAACAATGGTTAAAGGAGATTGCAAAATGAATTTCGATATAGAACTGGTGGGCAAAGTAGGCTCAATGGCTCTTGTCAACAAGAAGTGGGGAGATATCGATTACAACGTAATAGCCAAGATAAGCCGTCAGCTGCGTCCCGGTTACATCTGGGTTACGAGCGGAGCGACTGAAATAGGAAGACTTGATTATATAAGGCGTACCGGCAGAGAGATTATAGGCGCATACGAGGACGTCAAGACAGACTATGCCGCACAGGGGCAGGCAATTCTCATGTCCAACTACCGCCAGTTTACAGACCCCAAATACGGGCTAAGACAAATTCTTGTCGAGCATCAGCACTTCAATGACGACGCAAAGCGCGAATATCTGAAAAATCTGTTGCTCCGCTGTCCGGCGCAGGGCGTTATTCCTATAATAAATTACAACGACCCGCTGTCCAGCGAAGAAATCGTAAAGACTGAACTTCAGAACCTCATGAAGAGCAAAAAGCATGTCGTGCATTGCGCGGATAACGACGAAACCGCGTCGCAGATTGCTTGCCTTGTAAAATGCAAGACGTTGCTCATTTTTACGTCGACAGACGGCATTTACAGCGTGCCTGGGGATTCTTCCACGCTTATCCCCGAGATATGCGGCAAGGACGCATACGAGGCGATTGACGCTGTCTGCGAATATCAGAAAGTTTGCGTCGGCAGCAGCAGAGAGGGGGCAAACGGTGCTTATGCAAAGCTGGAATATATAAAAGCTCCGCTTGAGAACGGTACCGAAATTTATATTGCAAGTCCTAAGTACGCGATAAACGACATTTTATCCGGTTCTGCGCCAAGCACGCATATTTACATCGGATGATATACAGTTTTAAACCTATATACGATAAAAACAGTAAAATCCTTATTTTGGGGAGTATGGCGTCGGTCGAATCCCTGAAACGGGGATTTTATTATATGCATCCGCGCAACCGTTTCTGGGCAACTATCGCAAAAATAACGCGCAAAGACGTGCCGGAAAGCATAGAAGGAAAACGCGCGTTTTTGCTTGAAAACAATATTGCGCTTATGGACAGCATATATTCCTGCGAGAGAGAAGGTTCGCTTGACAGCGCGATAAAAAAGGCTGTGCCAAGCGATATTCCTTCCGTGCTTGCCTCAACTCAGATAAAAGCGGTATTCTGCAACGGCAAAAAGTCTTATGAAGTCGCAAAAAAAGCTTATCCGGAGATAGACTTCAAATGCCTGCCTTCCACTTCGCCCGCTAACGCAGGTGGCTGGAAAGAAGAGGAGTGGCTTAGGCTCAGGGATTATCTTGTCTGAA
>CALWHB010000008.1 GCA_944380275.1 uncultured Christensenellaceae bacterium
TGTACAAAAAGTCGCGGAATACGAGGTTTGCATATGTATACGAATCCTCTGATTCCGCTGTGAAATTATTTTGCCGTATAGCTTTCAATGCGACGGACCGTTATTTTTTATAAAGAAAATTGTTCAACCCAATTCCTTGAGTTTTTTGATGACTTTTTCCTGCAGTTCTCTCAGACTGCCGTCGTTGCTTATTACGGTATGCCCTGCTTTTTTTCTGGTTTCGTCGTCGGGCTGATGCGCCATAATCATTTCCACTCTCGATATATCGCAGTTGTCGCGCGACACCACTCTGTCGACTCTGTTCTGCTTGTCGCCGACTATCAGCCATACTTTGTCAAAGTAATCCTTGAGAATCCCTTCTTCAAACACCTGAACCTCGACAAACACCCTGTCTTTTCCGTCAGTCAGTCTGTCCAGTTCTCTTTTTACGTAAGGATGAGCAATCGCGTTGAGTCCGTTCATTGCGTCTTTATCGCCGAGGACGGCTTTTGCCACCTTTTTGTTGTCCACTTCTCCGTCGGTAAGCACGTTGCCGAATTTTGCGACAAGTTCTTCTTTGTATGCGGGATTTTTCTTTACGTCGCGATAAACCGCGTCGCAATCAATCACGGTTTCTCCGTGTTCCTTCAGCATTGCAAGCACCGTGCTTTTACCGCTGCCCACTCCGCCTATAACCGCAATTTTCATCATTTCGCCTCCAACCAGTTTTGTCCGCTGCCCACGTCGGCAATGAGAGGCACGTCCAGTTTTACAACTTCCTGCATACAGTTTTTAAGCAAATCGGACACCTCTTTTTCTTCGTCTGCCGGGCAGTCTATAATCAGTTCGTCGTGAACCTGCATTATCAGTTTTGCGTTGTAGCCGCCTTTTTCAAGCCTTCTTTCGACTTCAATCATAGCGGCTTTTATAATGTCGCTTGCCGTACCCTGAAGAGGCATATTCATTGCGACTCTCTCGCCGAAAGCGCGCGTCGCGTATATCGACGACTGCAGTTCCGGTATATATCTCTTTCTTCCCTTGAGCGTGCGCACGTATCCGTTCGCCTTTGCAAACGCGACGCAGTCTTCCATAAATTGTCTGACTTTAGGGTACGTAGCAAAATAGTTTTGCATATACTTTCTCGCCTGAGGCACGCTTATTCCCAAATCCTCGCTCAGTCCGAAGTCGCTTATCCCGTATATTATGCCGAAGTTGACGGCTTTTGCACTCCTTCTCATATCCTGCGTAACTTCGTCGAAAGGCACTCCGAAAAGTTTAGACGCCGTCGAACGGTGGAAGTCCTCGCCCTCGTTGAAAGCCTCAATCATAGTCTGGTCGCCGCTCATATGCGCCATAAGCCTCAGCTCAATCTGCGAATAGTCGCCGCATACGAGTACGTTGCCTTCTGCAGGCACGAACATCTTGCGTATTCTCTTGCCGCTTTCTTTTCTTATAGGGATGTTCTGAAGATTGGGTTCTGTAGAAGAAAGTCTGCCCGTAGCCGTAACCGCTTGCTTGAATACGGTGTGAATCCTGCCGTTTTTGTCTATCAGCGGAATCATGCCGTCAAGATAGGTCGATTTCAACTTTACTATTTCCCTGTACTGAAGTATGGCGGGGATAATGGGATGTTCGTTTTTGAGCGATTCAAGCACTTCGACGTTGGTAGAATATCCTGTTTTCGTCTTTTTTCCGTGTTTAAGTCCAAGTTTTTCAAAGAGAATTTTCGCAAGCTGCTGCGTAGAATTGAGATTGAACGCCTCTCCTGCAAGCGAAGTAATCTCCTGCGAAAGTTTGTTTATTTCCGCCGTGAGTTCAGTATTAAGTTCGTCCAGATATTTTCTGTCCACCCTGAAACCTGCCTCTTCCATGGCAAAAAGCACGTTTACGAGAGGAAGTTCGAGTTCTCTGTATATCTCATCCTGCTCTTTTTCCTTCATCTCTTCAGTAAGAGTTTTGTCAAGTTGTATCAGAGCGTACGCAAGATTTTCAGGGTCTTGTCCGTATGCGGAGGCAAGTGCGGCAAGCGTCTTGAAATTACGGTTGCTGTCGCACAGGTAAGCCTTGAGCATAACGTCGTCCGTTTTACCATCGATACCGATGCCGTAAGGTGAAAAGAGATGCATATAAGTCTTTACGTCAAAGCATATCTTGCGCAGATTTTCGTCCTCAAGCAGAGGTTGAACCGCACGCAGAAAAGCGTTGTAATCAATGCCCTCTCCCAGAAGATTTTCTGCCGTTATTATTTCAAAACAACAGTCTTTTCCTCCGATAAATATGCGTGAAGAAACGTCAAAAGCGAAAACTCCGGATTTTTTTATCCTTTCAAGTGCAACTGCAAGAGCGGTTTCGTCCTCAATCTTCTCTGCTTTCTCCGACTCTGTTTTTTCTGCCGACACCCCTTTGAAAGTAAGTCTGTCTGCAATCTTGTTGAACTCAAATTCAAGCAGAATATCTCTGACTTCGCTGTCAAACTCGTATTCAAAAGGCAAGTCCTCAGGCACGGTCGTCGTGGGACAATCGCGGTCAATCGTGGCAAGCTTATAAGAAAGATACGCGCTTTCTTTGCCTTCTGTCAGTTTCTTGTTGAGCGCGCCTTTGGTTTCGTCAATGTGCGCGTACACGTTGTCGAGAGTGCCGTACTGCGACAGCAGTTTTGTCGCCGTCCCCTCTCCTATTCCCGCAACGCCCGGAATATTATCCGAACTGTCACCCATGAGCGACTTGAGGTCTATTATCTGAGAAGGGGTAAACCCGTCCTCTTTAAGCCGCGCCTCGTCGTATTCCACGATTTCGGATATACCCTTTTTTGTCATCAGTACGGTGGTTTTGTCGTCGATAAGCTGAAGACTGTCGCGGTCGCCGGTAACAATATATGTCTTGCAAGAACTTCTCTTTGAAAGAGTTCCCAGTATATCGTCAGCCTCAAAACCTTCAAGCTGCGCTATCTGCACGTTCATTGCTTTGAGCAGTCTTTTGAGCGGTTCAAGCTGAGATGCAAGTTCCGCCGGCATAGGCTTTCTCGTAGCCTTATATCCGTCGTACATCTTTTTTCTGAAAGTGGGAGCTTTGAGGTCGAACGCCGCCACGACGTAATCGGGCTTATACTTGTCGACGAGCTTTAAAAACATATTGACAAAGCCGAAAATCGCGCCTGTCTGTTGTCCCTGTCTGTTGGTCAGCGGAGGAAGAGCGTAAAACGCCCTGTTGATTAGTGAGTTTGAATCCAATAAAACGAGTGTCTTCATAACCTTTATACCTTTGAACGTATATTGATTTTGACGACAAAATCCGCAAAGACGTTCATAACTTTAATATATTACTCTCACGGGGTTTTGTAAATTGCCTTTTTAAAAATCCCGTGCATTTTTTACAAACAATTTACCCTTTCTGTTTTATTTCTGCATTAAAGCAGAAAAAACGGGAAAATTCTGCGGTTTTCGGTCGATAAACATATATAGATTATTGTCAACGTGCGCGCATCCGTATCCGCCTGCGCGAAATAAAATGCGTACGCAAACGCTTTTAGCCGTATGTCGGTATTATACAATAATTTTGCGCTTTTGTCTATATATTTATTTGACTTTGGCGTCGTATTTTGTTATATATGGTAATAGTAACCTAAGCGGAAACCTCTTCCGCAACCCGCTTTTTCGGCGGCTTATTCAAGCGTGCGGGCGCATCCGCACACACGGTATGGAAGTCTTTAAAACAATTTTAACTCTTTTGGGCGGACTGGGTGTTTTCCTGATTGCACTCAAAATTATGAGTGAAAACCTTGAATCCGTCGCAGGCAACCGACTCAGGTCGGTATTCAATCGTATCAGCAGCAACAGGTTTGCGGGCATTGCGGTAGGAACGGGCGTTACTATGGTAATCCAGAGTTCTTCTGCAACAACCGTCATGGTCGTAGGTTTCGTCAATGCAGGCGTAATGACTCTCGCCCAGGCGACTTCGATAATCATGGGTGCAAACATAGGAACGACTATTACCGCTCAGATAGGCGCGCTCCAGTCTTTGCCTATTACCGCTTTCTTCGCCGCTCTTGCATGCGTAGGCGCGTTCATGCAGATGTCAAAGCATGACAAAGTCAACCTGTGGGGCTGCATAATAGGCAGCATAGGCATGATATTCGTCGGTCTTCAGGTAATGAGTTCTGCCATGAAAACCTTCAGCAACTCTCCCGTAATCGAAAAAGTCATGACGTCAATAAGCAATCCCGTTCTGCTCCTTCTGATAGGTCTTACGATAACGGCGATTGTCCAGAGTTCGTCGGCTACAACGATAATCCTTATAACCATGGCAGGCGCAAATCTGATGACGCTCGAAAACGCGATATTCATAACGCTGGGCATAAACATAGGCACGTGCGTAACCGCGATGTTTGCGTCAATCGGTGCTACTCCCAACGGCAAACGCGCGTCCTTTATCCACCTTATGTTCAACTGCATAGGTTCGGTAATATTCTTTATCCTCGCGCTTGTTCTGCCGATAGACAAATGGCTGCAATCGGCTTTTACAGAGATAGAAACCCAGATTGCGATGTTCCACACGTTATTCAACGTCACCACAACTATTCTTCTCGTTCCGTTCATAAAACAGCTCACCCAGATAGCGTGCCTCGTGATACGCGACAAAAAAGCCGCGCCCAACGAAGACGGTTTTGTCGAAGACAAATTCCAGTACGTTGACGAACGCCTTCTCGCAACGCCCACCATCGCGCTTGCCCAGGTGCGCAAAGAAATACTGCTCATGGCAAGCATAGCAAAGAAGAATTTCGACACTTCGGTATACGCCATAACGATAAACTCACTCGCAAAAAAGGCTAAATTCGACGGCAGAGAAAGGCATCTCAACTTCCTCAACAAAGAACTTACCAACTACCTCACAAAGGTATCTTCTGCGCCTATATCAAAGCAGACTGAGCGCGAACTAAGTTCATATTACCACGTAATTTCAGACCTTGAGCGTATCGGCGACTATTCTGAAAATATAATGGAATACACAGAAAAGCTCGTAAAAAACAACGTGTCTTTCTCTGACGCGGCAAAGAACGAACTGTCAGAAATGAAGAGCGCGATTGACAAGCTTTACGACGTCGTAATGACAGGTTATATCAACAAGGATATTTCTCAGAAAGAGGATATGGAAAAAATAGAAGACAGCGTCGACGAATACAAGATACTTCTCGACCGCTCGCACATTGAAAGACTGCGCGACAACCTCTGCTCTCCCGATGCAGGCGCGATATGGCTCAACCTTATAAACGACCTTGAAAGAATTGCAGACCACATAAGAAACGTATACAACAGCATGAACTATTATGTAGAACCGCCCACAAAAGTAAAAGCGACGGTAAAAGCATAAGTCTTTTCAGACGAAAATATCCTCTTGTCGGATGACAAGGCTCAACGCCCAACCCGTTGACAGAGAAATAAGCTTACCCGAAATATAAAAAGCCATCACGGCGACCCAGCAAAAATCCCCCCGGAATACGGAGGGATTTTTTAATGACTATATATAAGTCAGTACAGACTGTCCTATCGACAGAAAAGACTTCAGCGTCATGGTTTTCAATTGAAAAGCGCGGGACTTTCCCGCGCTTATTCGTCAGATATTGTGCCTCTTGCAGTCTGCAATGACCATATTCAGATTGCTGCCGCTCTTCTTGCATGCCTCTTTCAGCACGTTATTGCCTTTTTTCGTGCGGTCGGTAATCTCAACGTCTTCGGTATTGACAGCCAGGCACTCGCCGTCCACAAGCTGTATAGCGAAGTCGTACGGCATCGTAACTATGTCGACAAACGCTATCGCGCCCGCTTTCTTGTCGTCGTTTATCATAACGCCTTTGCGATAACGTTTCATAGGTTCTATTGCAGAAAGCACAACTCTCTTTGCATAGCCCACGTCGGTTACGATTACAACTTCTCCCTCGCAGTTATGCTGAGCGGTAAACAGCACTTCGTCGCCTTCAGAGAGCTGAATACCCTTTACGCCGCTCGCTTTTTTGCCCTGGCACGGTATATCCGCCTCCGCATTGAGTACCATACCCGCTTTTGTTACAAAGAGCAGATATTCGTTTTCGGGATTCACGATTTCCACGCCTATAAGCTCGTCGCCTTCTTTGAGTACGATTGACGGAGAAACCGTCTTTTTGTCTGTTGAATATTCTTTTGCCTCCGTCTTTTTGACCATACCGTATTTTGTATAGAAATACAGCTCTTTTCCTTCGAGTTCGGCAGGCGTATATACAGCGAGAATTTTCTCGTCGCTGTCCGCACGGGCAATCTTGCTGACAGCCGTGCCGCGCGATTTCCACTTGTCTTCGCCGAGGCTGTCTATGTCAAATACGACCGCATTGCCCTTTTGCGTGAACGCTATAAGGTTGTACTCGTTCGAAACGTCCATGACCTTTCGTGCGAGGTCTGAAGAACCGCAGTTGACTATGCTCTTCTGCGCGAGAGAATAGGATTTGGGAGCCATAAATTTGATGTTTCCCGCCTGAGTGAGAATAAGTTTTCCTGCCCTCTCTATCTTCGCGTTTACGTCCACGGTAGCCACTACGGCATTGTCGGCAGAAACTATGCTGCTGCGACGCTTGTCCGCATATTTTTTCTTTATTTCGAGAATCTCTTTACGAACGATAGCCAGTTGTCTTCTCTTTGACGACAGAATCTGGTCGAGTTCTGCAATCTTTTGCTGCAACTCAGCAATTTCCGCCTCAAGCTTTCTCGCGTCCACTCTCTTCAGATTTTTGAGTTTCATTTCAAGTATCGCCACCGCCTGTCGCTCTGTAAGATTGAATTCTTCCTTAATCTGTTCTTTTGCCTCAAGGTCTGTCTGCGCGTTGAGGATTATGTCTACGACGCGGCGTATATTGTTTACCGCAATCAGTTTGCCTTGCTGGATATGCTCCTGCTTGCGCGCGACTGATACGTCAAACTGACTGCGCTTGTAAATGACCTGCCTCTGAAACTCCACGTAATGCGAGATTATCTCAAGAAGTCCCATCTGTTTGGGCTTGCCGTCCGCTATCGCAACCATGTTTACGCCGAAGGAACACTCGAGATTGGTGAATTTGAACAACGTGGCAAGAGCCTTTTCCGCGTTGGTATCCTTACGCAATCTTATGACCGCGCGCATACCGTTTCGGTCTGACTCATCGTTTATTTCCTGAATAAATCCGAATCTGTCCTTTCTCTCCTCTCTCAGCTCGTTTATCTTAGAGAGCAGCATCGCTTTGTTTATCTGATACGGGAATTCTGTGATAACAATCAGGTCCCTGTCGCCGTCTTTTTCGATAAACGCGTTGGCGCGCATGGTAATCTTACCCCTGCCGGTGGCATACGCCTCTTTTATCGCGTCGTTGGCTATGATAATACCTCCAGTCGGGAAATCCGGCGCAGGTATGTATTTCATCATCTCGTCAAGCGTGATGCGGCTGTTGTCGATATATGCGACGATACCGTTTATTACTTCTCCGAGATTGTGAGGAGGTATGTTTGTAGCAAGACCGACGGCGATACCCGTTGTACCGTTTACGAGAAGATTGGGAAATCTGCAAGGCAGTACGTCAGGCTCTTCGAGGCTGTCGTCAAAGTTGAGCGAGAAACTAACCGTTTCCTTGTCAAGGTCGCGCAGCATTTCCATTGAGATAGGAGCAAGCCTTGCCTCTGTATAACGCATAGCCGCCGCGCCGTCGCCGTCCACGCTGCCGAAGTTGCCGTGTCCGTCCACCAGCATCATACGCGTGTTGAAAGGCTGAGCCAGCCTTACCATAGCGTCGTAAACGCTGCTGTCGCCGTGCGGATGATATTTGCCCAGACACTCGCCGACAATTCTCGCAGATTTCTTATGCGGTTTGTCTGGCGTCGTGCCAAGTTCGTTCATAGAATAAAGTATACGCCTCTGTACTGGCTTAAGTCCGTCCTCTACCCTGGGCAAAGCTCTGTCTAATATGACGTGTTCTGAATACTGCATCATAGACTGATGCATTATGTCAGAAAGCTCTCCGTCAAGTATTACGGTCTTGTCTTCTACCGGTTTTCTCTTTTTTGCCATATCACATTTTCCCTTTTCGTCAACCAGCTATTTCCTTAAAGCTGTCGACCTTGTTGAAGTTTGCGTTTTCGTTGATATAAGATTTTCTCGCGTCGATATTGTCGCCCATCAGTATTGATATAAGGCTTTCTGCCTCCGACGCGTCGTCTATCGTAACTTTCGTAAGCGTACGCGTTTCGGGATTCATAGTCGTTTCCCACAGCTGTTCCGGGTTCATCTCTCCCAGTCCTTTATATCTCTGCAAAGTGTAGCCTCTCGCCGCGGTTTCAAGCATCTTCTTGAGTTCTTCGTCGTCGTATGCGTACCTCGTGCCGTTTTTATCCGTAATCTTATAAAGAGGCGGCATACCTATATATACGTGTCCGTCCGTTATCAGTTCCTTCATATATCGGTAGAAGAACGTCAGCAATATGCACCTTATATGCGCGCCGTCCTGGTCTGCGTCGGCAAGTATTATGACTTTGTTATACTTGAGTCCTTTTATGTCGAAATCCTTATAAAATCCCGTGCCGAGTGCATTTATAATAGACGCCATCTCCTCGTTTTCAAGAATCTGGTTCACGCGCTTTTTTTCTGCATTGAGCGGCTTGCCTTTGAGAGGAAGGATAGCCTGAAAATACCTGTCCCTGCCCTGTTTCGCGCTGCCGCCCGCACTGTCGCCCTCAACGATAAACAGTTCGTTCATTTCGGCTTTCTTTCCGCTGCAGTTTGACAGTTTGCCCACGAGTGCGCTCTGCGTCATACTGTTGAGCTTGCGCGTCATATCCTTTGCCTGCGCGGCTTTGGTTCTCGCTTTTGCGGCTATATCCGCCTTTGCGTAAATTGCGTCAATGACTTCTTTTTTTGCCTTGTTCAGATAATCCTTGAGCGCGTCTGTCAGAAGATTTTCGACAAGGATTTTCACTTCGGGATTTCCCAGCTTGGTTTTTGTCTGACCTTCAAACTGCACGTTCTGCATCTTTATCGCAAGAATAGCCGTCATACCCTCTCTGAAATCCTCTCCGAGGAAGTTCTGGTCTTTGTCCTTGAGTATGTTCTTAGCTCTCGCAAAATCGTTGAATACCTTCGTATATGCAGACTTGAATCCCGTTTCGTGCGTTCCTCCTTCGGTTGTGGGGATATTGTTTACAAAACTGAATATGCTTTCGTTGTAACCGTCTGTATGCTGAATAGCCAGCATAACCATAAAGTTCTTTGCACTTCTCTCGACATAAACGGGTTCCGGATAAAGCACGTTTTTAGAGCTGTTTATATATTTTGCAAAATCGCGCAGACCTCCGTCATAACAATAACAGACAGACTTGTACTTTCCGTTTTCGTCAGTATCTCTCAGGTCAGTGAGCGTAATAGTCATGCCTCCGTTGAGGAACGCGAGTTCTTTGATTCTCTTTGAAATTACCTCATAGGAGAAAAGCTCTCCGCCGAATACGCGATGGTCGGGCAAAAATTGTACAAAAGTTCCTTTTTCCTTTTTGTCGCAAGGCTTTTCAGTCAGCTTTGTCTTGGGTGCGCCGCTGACAATCTTTCCGTCGATTTCGGGAGAGTGAAATTCCTGACAATACTCCGTACCGTTCTTATAAACCTTGACTGTCAGCCACTCGCTCAGAGCGTTTGTAACAGACGCTCCGACGCCGTGCAGACCGCCCGAAAAGCCGTAGTTTGCAGAATCGAACTTGCCGCCGGCATGCAGTTTTGTAAATACCAGTTCGACGCCCGAAATTCCGTATTTGGGGTGTATGTCGACCGGGATACCTCTGCCGTTGTCGCGCACGCTGACGCTGTTGTCGGGGTAAATTACGATATCTATGCGGTCGCCGTAACCGTTTGCGACCTCGTCGATACCGTTGTCCACGATTTCCCAAAGGATGTGGTGCATACCCTTGCTGCCGGTAGTGCCTATATACATACCCGGCCTTACGCGGACAGCCTCCAGTCCTTCGAGTACCTGTAAGTCTTTGGAATCGTAACTGCCTTTCATCTTATCTCCTTATCTGTAACGCGACGTAAAACGCCTCTCCTCGTCGGTAATGCGGCAATGAATTGCCACCAATAATAATCGTCGCGGTCGTAATTTCTCAAATCCGGCGACGCAACAGAATTAATTAACGTCGCGTACGATACCGCCCTCAAAACGCAAAAACGCGGTATGTTTCAACGGTTTGAAAACCGCTGCTTTTATAAAGCTATTGCGTCAGTTGTCTTTCACCGCAAGGCAAGCCTCTATAAAGTCGTTGACGTCGCCGTAAACTTCTTCTTTATTGAGTTCGTTGAGAATCTCATGCCTTGCCTCAGGATACAGTTTCATAGAAACGCAGGCAAGCCCCGCATCTATGTACTTTTCGTAAAGTCTGCTCACCAGTTTGCCGTTGCCGCCCACGGGGTCGCGGTCGCCGCTGATAATAAAAAGCGGCAAATCCTTGCGTATATTGCTGAGATTTTTTGAACGGTAAATCTTGCAGAGAGCATTAAAAAACGATTTATAAAATCCCAGCGACAGCGTGAAATTGCACATCGGGTCTGCCAGATACTTCTCTCTCTCGTTGTCGTCGCGGTTGCCCCATGCAAATTCTTTGTTTTCTGTAATAAACTGTGCGTCGTACGCACCGAAAGACATCTTGCGTATCATACCCGCCTCAGAATCCTTGCCGTATATCGCGCACTGCAAAGCGGAAATCAGCTTGCCTGCCTTTACGTCCATACCGTTCTGGCACGCGCTGCCGCACAGAACCGCGCCTGCAATAACGCCGCTGTTGCGCTGTATATACGCCTGCGTAAGAAAAGAACCGTAACTGTGTCCGAAAACGATAACGGGCAGTTTGTATGTGTCTTCAGCGTACTTTGTAATCAGAATTTCGTCCTGAACGGTATCGAAAAAGCAATCCCCGTCGGGGACTTTGCCAAGATTGGCTTGTCCGGCAGTTTTGCCGTGTCCTCTATGGTCGTCGCCGAGAACGACGTAGCCCTTAGAATTGAGATAACGCGCAAACGCGTCGTATCTTGCAATATGTTCCGCCATACCGTGCAGAATCTGCACCACCGCCCTGGGGTTTGCGACGTCGTCCCACACCGCCAGATTGAGTTTGTAATCTTTATATCCGTAGAAAATAATTTCCTTCATAAAATCCTCACCACTATATGTTGGGGGAAAATCCCCCCTTTATACTACACATTATACTATATGTTGCGGTTTTTATCAAGCATAATTTTATTTATATTATAATATTTTGTAATTGCAAGCTGCTGTTTCTGCGTTTTTTACCTCAATGCTCATACAGAAAGCAGAAAACTCACCCTCTCCCTCGCCTTTCACCTGCCGGTTGTTATTTGTCAATATATCTAAATTGTAATAATTAATAATTGATAATACTAATTATTAATAAATTACATAAAAATCGACGATTGAGATATTAAGATATATCGTTATTGCAATACAATGTCTGTACCATACAAAAAATTATATATTTTATATATCGCAAATCCCTGACTCATATTTAGACTGAAAACAGGAAACGCACTTTTGCGCTATATGCGGCGTACTCGTTTAAAACACATACGGCTTATATCAAAAACCTCTATTGAGCTTTTCATGTTTTTACCTGCGTCGCAAACAGGGGGCCGGAAATTCTTGCTCATGCAGAGTTATTCCGCTTTTTCGCATACGTATTCATAACCCCACGCAGATATATTCAAAAGGCGCAAGCGTATATTTTTTATGCGTGCGGGCATATATTAATTTAAACCGATAACAAATAAAGGAGTTTTTATCGTGAAAATAGTACTTACGGGAGGAGGAACGGCAGGACACGTGATGCCCAACGTAGCCCTGCTACCCTCTCTTTCTAAAAATTTTGAAACAATTTATTACGTAGGAAGTAATAACGGGATAGAAAAAAAGATATGTGCCGATTACGGCATAGAATATTACGGCACAGACACGGTAAAGTTACGCCGCGATTTTTCTCCGTCAAATCTAAAAATACCTTTCAAGCTTTTTTCTTGTGTAAAAAAAGCAAAAAAACTGCTTTCCGACTTGTCCCCTGACGTCGTATTTTCAAAAGGCGGATACGTCGCTCTTCCCGTCTGTCTTGCAGCGCGCTCTTTGAGCATACCGGTAGTCGCGCACGAATCCGACGTAACCTTAGGACTTGCAAATAAAATAACGTCTTCGTTTGCAAAATGCGTTATCACGTCACACAGAGGAACAAAAGCAAAAAACGCGGTTTACGCAGGCAATCCGCTGCGAGAAGAACTCTTCAATGCAGACGGCACGGGCGTTGCAAAAAAATACAATTTGCCCTGCAAAAAACCTCTTCTGCTCGTAATAGGCGGTTCAAACGGCTCAAAAGCTCTCAACGAAACCGTATACGTATATTTGGACAGTCTTTTAGAACGCTTTGAGATTATTCACATTACAGGCAAAGACAACGCGGATATAAAGAAAAAAGGTTATTTTCACAAAGAATACGCAGACGACGTATTCGACCTTTATGCCGCGGCAGACATAATACTCTCAAGAGCCGGGGCGAACGCGGTAAAAGAAATTTCTGCACTCGGCAAAAGAGTTCTGTACGTTCCATTGCCGAAAAGCGCATCCAGAGGCGACCAGATACTCAATGCGAGAGAGGCTGCGTCGGGAGGCAGAGCAGCAGTTCTCGAACAGGAAAATCTTTCAAAAGCAAAACTCCTTTCTGCTCTCGACTATCTGATGTCATGCCTACCTCCCTCTCCGGATAAAGAAAGCAATGTCAACGAAAAAATAACCGGAATCATCTTAAATGCGGCAAAGAAAAGATAAAGATTTAAGTCTGAAAGTGCGTTTTTCTTGAAACAGACATTTCTCAACCCCCTGCTGTCTTGTAGTTAATACTCTGAAAGCGCATCTTTCTTAAACGCTGCCACATTAAAACCCTGTCTGAAAGCGCACATTTCTGAAAACTCAAAGAGAAGTCTTTTGAGTTTTCACCGCAAAAAATTTAAATATAAAAAATAAAAAGCGACGAATATTCGCCGCTTTTTATTATATAATATTATTTTTTAGTATTATCAATTATTTTATCAATAATTTCCGCAACGCCTTGACTTTGTTCAGCGTTATCTGCAGCAACCGTTTCTTCAGTCTTGTCCTGCACTTCCTGAGTCTGCCCCGCAGGCGGTTTGACTATAAATCCGCTTACGGCGAGAAAGCCGAGAAACGCGGTGGTTATCTCCTGAAGATAAGGGATTTCAGTAGAAAATCCAACCGCCTGCAACACCACGAAGAGCGCGCTCGCTATAGCCATCCAGAAATCGTATGTTCTGATTTTGTCTTTCACGTTATCCTCCTTTATGCAGACGCTGCGCCTTCTTCCTGCTGAAGTTCGTTGTCCGCAAGTCCAAAGCCGCATCTTACGTCGTATTTTATTTCTTTTACGTCTTTTGCGACTTCTTTTACACAGCCAAGGCTATCCCCCAGCGACGCTATCGTTTCCTGATACTTTTGTTCCCTCTTGCGACTGTCCTTCAGTTCGAATATAAGCAGCAGACAGAAAAGTATCGCCCACGCGCCGTTTGCGACGATTGCCTCCACAGCCGAGTCCCACATCTCTTTCACCTCCGTTTACTTTGCGTCTTTCGCAAGTTTTACGTATCTTGCAAGCAACTTGCTGTACTCAAATCCGAGATAGGTCTGAAGATAGTGATTATTAAGCACCATATCCTTTGCGGTCGCAGGGTCGAAACTATCGTAAAACGCTACGGCAATATCCAGTCTTTCTGCATAATTGTCCGCTTTTTCACCGGTATAACCGTATTTTCTCTCGTTTTCAGCCTGTTGCAAATCCGCCTCAGTCTGACGTTTTACGTCTTCCTGTATCGCCTTTTCGCGTTCGAGTTTATAATCTGCAATCTGCTTGTCAATCTTGTTGTTGTATTCCTGGATAGATTTTATCTCTTTATCTCGTTTTGAAATAAGGTCTTCTATCTCAGTAGAAATCTTTATGACGTACTCCGCATTGAGGTCGTCAATCGCCGCCTGCAATTCTTCGTTGAGTCCGTCAATCTGAATCTGATATTTTTTTGCCACATTGTCCGCATCGGCTTTTGCCTCTGCAATCATCATATCCGCCTGTTGCTGCGCGCTTTCCCCAATCAGATTTTTTATCGAAGAACGCGACAGTCCGCTTTCTATGAATTTGTTCTCGTTTGCCTTTTTATTTTTTTCAAGCGACGCGAGTATCTCGCTTTCCGTTTTGCCGTAATCGTAATAAGCCGACTCCGCTTTATTTGCCAGCTCGTCAGTCTTTGCCTTAGTATCTGCGCTTACAAGCTGTTTTTCGCTTTCGAGTTTTTCGTTATAGTCCGACGTTACGCGGTTTTTTATTTCGTCTTCGCTTTCACCTTCGTAAGTCTTGTATTCATACTCGATTTCTTCAGGCAACGCTGTTTCTGCGCTTTCCTTGCGCTCGGCAAGTTCTTTTTGTCTGTAATCGCTGTGCATCTGTTTAAGTTTTGCGATAAGTTCCTCTTCTGTTTTTACGCCGCCTGTTTTGTCGTAACCTGCCCTGGTGCCGCTCTCATTGCGCACGTGCATGGGCGACAATAAGTTTACGTTCATATATATCTCCTTTTTATGATGTAATAATTATATCGCGCAAATATCTTTCTGAGTGCGCGCTGAGCCTTTGAAAGTTTCATATTCTCAGTCCTCCTTTTGCCGTAACGCTCAATCTTATCTGATTAGCCGAAGATTTTGCGTCAAACGCAAGAATATGCCTGGTTCTCCCCAGTCCTTCTATTTCTTTTCTCCATATTCTGCCGCTCGAAGTATCCAGATAAGCATCGTCGAGCAACACGTCCACATCGCAGCAGTCCCCGAAAAACGCAAGTTCTATCACGATACTTCCCGTACACCACAGCGTTAATCTGTAAGGAGTTCCGGCATTGAGCGTATCGAGTATTCTGACAAATTCGACGTCGCGGCTATTGTATACGTACTCTGCCGTTTCAAGAGCCTCTCTTGCCGTACGTTCGATTCTGGGAAGTTTCATTTGTTCCTCCTGTAAAAGTCAATCGTGATGCCGAAGGGCTTTATGCGTACGTCGCGCGCCGTGCATTTTATGTAGAAATCAAAACATAGTCCGCACGCGCTTATAGGAACATACTTGTCCTCCGGCTTAAGATAATATTCTTTAGTCTTTCCGTCCGCTACGACTCCGAGGATAAAAGGCGTATCGGTGCAATAATCCACCCCTACGATATACTTTTTGTTTACGTGTTCGTTAAAGTCGACGTCGCGTATTGCCCAGTATCTGAAAGGCTGATTTGTGAAAAAACTTCCGCTGTCGTCAACTTCCGCAACGCAGTCGGACAGTCCGCTCAGAGCGACCACGCAATTCTGCCTCGCGCCGGAAAGCACGCACATATCGCTAAGCTGCGCTCCGCGGTATATTTCAGTCGTGCCTTTTTCAATATCCGTTACCGCAAGCACGTTGGGGTTCCCGTCGTCTTCAGTAAAAGAATATATGCCTTCTTCGTGTTCTTTTCTAAAGCTCAGCCAGTATTTTCCAAAGCAATAGAAAGCGCGCATATCTTCCGCACCGTCGGCAATTTCGTCCAGGCGGTCTGTAAGTTTTGCGACGTCGTAACCGTCCATGGTGTAGACGCCGTCGCTTGTTACGAACATTACCGCCGCACCGCATACGGTTATCGTATCCTTATATATTCTGCCGCAGTCGCAATTCACTCTTTTTATGCTGAACTGCAGCTGGTCCGCATAAGCCGTAAGCCGGTAAATGCCGTATTCGCAGAATATAAAAATATAGTCTTCAAAACTAAGAACCCTCAGCACCTCTCCCAGAGAGCCGTCGAGAGAAATATAACCGCCCTCGTCAAGCGACACGTTCCAGTTATAAGGGTCGAAAGCGTCAGAAAACCATACGCTTGTTCTCGTTCCGTCCACGACGGCATAGACGCGCTCGTAATGAGTACACAAATCGGTTATCGCAAGAGCGTTGGCGGCAAACTCGCCTCCTTTGCCGCTCAAAACGTACAAACCGTCGCCTCCGCCGCCGAGCAGCATAAGGTCGTCTTCGCCGTGAAGGTAACCTATTGCCGAAGTGAACTGTCTGTCCATAGGTATATCATTTTCCCACTCTGCGCCGTCGCATAGCTTTATATAAGTAAACTTATCCGGTGCAGAGAGAAAAAGGCACTCAAAAGGACCGTTTTCGTCGCTGAGTCTGCCAAAAAAAATACGCGCATCGCTGTAGCCGTCCGGTACGGGCGGAAGTTCGTATTCAGAACCGTCCGCGCATTTGCATGCAAACTTTCTCAATCCGGCACCTCCCGTCAGGCTGTTATGCTCAAAACCGAAATTATAGACGTCCTCACAGTAATCGCACGGCAGAGTGTTTACAGACGAGTCTGCATCAAAACCTCTGAACGACGAAAACCTATAGCGTTTTCTCACGGGTTTGTCCACAGAAAAGCTTTTTTCGTAAAACATCAGTACCACCCCCGCTCTTTTATCGTTACAGAGCCGACGGGTCTTGTGCAGGAACGCATATCCTGACGGAATCTTTCAGCAAAGCCTTCGCTCTGTTCGTACATACCGCTAATCATACAGTATTCGGCGCATGTACCGAGAGCGAGCGTTTTTTCACTGACGCGCGGGTCTACGTCGCAGTCGTCCCCTATCTCTGCCGTTGCCGGCACATACCGGTATCCGACGACAAGCGCACCGTTTTTTCTTACGTTGCACCAGAAGGATTTCTGCATGAATTTTACTTCGGCACCGTTTTCGTCTTTTACAGACGTGATTCTCAGCACTCTTCTCGGCACTTCGTCATAATAAAATCTGTTATTTTTTGCGACAACCCTGCACTCGTCAGAAAGAGGCAGATATTCCTGCGCTATTTCAGTAAGCATGATATTTGCGCATTTTACAAGCAATCTGATTTTGTCGTCCTCCGCCTTGTCTTTTCCGACGTCGTAACCGTTTTCTCCCAGATACGCCAACGCGGTATTGATTACCTCTTCAAGTTTCATTTTGCCTCCTTTGACAAAGGGCGGATACACCGCCCTCCGTCTTTAAATCTTCAGCTTATTCAGCGTCTTTTCCACCGATTCCGCGATTGCGTTATTTTCTGCCAGCGCATTTTCACGCTCTATTTCCTCTATAATTTCGTCAATGCGCTCTATCCTCGTTTTGCGGACGTAGTCTACCGCGCGGCTGTCAAGACAGTCAAAAGGAATAATTACCTGAAGGCTGTCGTCAGCCGAGTTTCTGACCTCAAATTTTCCACTTTCCCCGTTATAGTAGATTTTGTATTTGTCGTCTATGCTCTTTATTCTGTCCGCAATCGAAAACAAATCGCTTTCAACGGCAATCAGACGCCGCCCGTTCATGCCGTGATACCCGAAAGCTTATACTGACCTATCGGCTTGTCGCATATAAGGTCGGCATACTTGACGAGAGTAGCAGCATATGTCGCGCTGCCCGCCTTTTGTTTGATAACTCTTCCGCCGTCGCCTTCAAGCCATCTCCAGTCGCAAAGCTGGTGCAATTTGAAATCGCCGGTGTTGAGCATATACATCGTGCCGTCCTCGACAAACTTATCCGCAACGACGGGTATTCCGTTGAACGTAACCGCCTTATAACCTCCGTCGAGATTCATGTAGTCGAGGTTCATACGCGCGCTCATGCAGTTGTCGAGGTAGAATCTTCTCACATCGTAAGCACATACAATCATATCTACCGTACCGCCTGCGGTTTCCTCAATCTCGTCAATCGCGCTCTGCATACCGACAAAAGAAATCGCGCCCACGTCGTTTTTGACGCCGCTCTTCATCCACTCTCTTCCCGTTCTCGAAAGCCCGTACAAGTCCTTATCGGAGAAGATTGCACCCAGTCCGGTAAGCTCGTTATCCTTGGACCCCTGAACGGTCATATAGTCGCCGCTTGTAACCGCCGCGCCGCTGACTCCGCCGAAAGTAACCGTCTTCGTTGCTCTGTCGATAGACGTTATTCTTACTCCTCTGAGTCCTTCTCTTACGGTATTCGCGCTGCCGTCGTATACGTCGACGACCATACCTTCCATAAGGTTTTTCACGCTGGACACAATAACTTTATTGTTAGAGCCGCCCTGCGCGGTAACGGTAGCTATCTTGCCGCTGCCGTCGCCGTAAAGCATCCTGCCAAGGTTGAATTTGGACGCCTTGAGCAGTCCTTCCATTTCTGCGTCAAGCAGATTGACAAACGCGCCCACGCTGTTCTGCGACGCCCTTATCGCCTTGTCCGAAAGCTCTATCGTACCGTACAGGTTTTTAAGTTCCAGTCTGAAACGGTCGTAATTATTTGCCGCCGCCGCGGGAAGGTCGCCCGTTTCCGTTCCTGCTCCGATACCGCCGTTGAGTCCGTAAGGAACGAGTTTGACTATTTCCTTTCCCCATACGTCAGAACTCGTCTGCTTGATTTTGGCAAGCAGCGGGTTTACTCCGACGTTGAGCTGATTGGCGACGACTCCGAGATATACGGTTTTAAGAGCCTTTTCGGCTGTTTCCATTGTTACCATCTGTTAAATCCTCCTGTTTGCGAGCATATTTTTGACAATACCGCCTGCCTCGCTTATGCTCTTCGGGCGAGAAGGCGGCGTAACGTACGTTCTTCCGCTGCCGGCAATGATTTCGGGAATACGTACGTCCATATTTTTTCGGAGAAATTCTGCGATTATCCTGTCCTTTACCTTTTCGTTGTTCATAACGTACTTCTCGATAAATCCGTCGTCCGATGCGAGTTCTTCATATGGTCTGTCCACGTCGAGAAGAACTTTGAAATATGCCTTTTCAAGGCAATCACCGCCTATAGATATTTCAGGATTGGACGCAAGAACTCTTGCGATGTTCTGAATATATCTCTGTGCGGAAGGATAATCCTTCATAAACTTTTCTACCTTTTCGTCCCAGTCAGGCAATTCGTACGCGGGAGTTGTCGCCGCTCCGCCGTTGTCTACCGTCGGCAAATCATTTTCCTGCCCCTCCGGCCGCGGCGCGTACGGCTCTCCGCACGATTGCTCTTGTGATTGCTCTTTTGCCTGGCTCAGGTCCTGCGCGTGCTGCAAAGCCTTTGTCAGTTCAGAGTTCTGCTGGCACTTTCTGGTAAACTCTTTCTGCAGGCTGTCGTATGCCTTCTCAAGTTCGCCTGCCGTAGCAAACTTGTTGCAAAAGGCGGGTTTCCCCTTGTCCGCGACTTCAACGCAATCGTTGCCGCCGAGGGGGAGAGATTCCGTTTGTTTTTGCATATCTTCCATATATTTCTCCCTGTAAGTCTTATTTATGTTGCTGCTCCTGCGACTGAGCAGAAGTCTGAGAAGTCGCCATAAGTGCGAACATCTGATGTTCTTTTATATGTGCGTCCATCTCTTTGTATAGTTTTTCGTCTTTAAGCACGCTGTCTTCGAGAAGACATTTCACGTGTTCCTCTATATGCAGTCCGTGGTCGTCGTAAGGACAAGCGCACAGCATTTCCTTTCCCAGCGCGAGATTTTCTCTCATAGCGCGCTTTCTCTGAGTTTCGTCCACGTCTTTCGCGCTTTCCCAGTTTCCTATTCCCAGCATTTCGAGAACTTTGACTTTTGTACGGGGACTCATAGTTCCGTTTTCTTCTGCAAGTACGCCCATGCGGATAAGTTCGAGTACCATATTGCGCTTTTCGGTTGCCGTTTCGGTAACGTCGTCGCTGGTATCAAACACTATATCCTCGCATTGCAGGTCGTTTCCCGTAAAATAAGTGAGTTCCGGTTCTCCGTTTTCTCCTGAAATCCGCTTTAATCTCTTTTCTGTCGCAAACTGCTTATAGAGATACAGCAGCATCCTGCACACTCTTTTTATACACAGCCTGAGAGAAGTGGTTGAAAGCGACATGCGCGTATCGTCCTGATTGACGAGAAGTGATATTGCCTTACCGGACATATTACCGTAAGTCTGAGAATATTTGCTCAGCTCGCTCACTCCGCTGACTGTAACAAACTCGCTGAGAAGTCTTTCTTCTTCGTTGCTGAAATCTGCAGGAACGCTGCCCGTTTCTATAAAACGCGGGATATTAGACCCCTGACGGTATATCAGAACTTTGCCCGGAGAAAGTCCTTCTTCCTCCAGATTGTCCATATCTACGCTGCCGTCTTCCACAGCGAGAATACCCATAGAAATGCGGTTGAGATATTCGTGTTTTCTGTTCTTCACGGCATTGTAACTGCGCTGAAGAGGAATAAGCCTTTCCACTACAGAAGTACCGAAAAAACTTCCGACTTTTTTAATGCAGTTTGTCTGTGCAAAAGGAAACCCTTTTCTTCCGGCAACGTCTGTTACGTAAGGCAGACCTCCGCAATACAGCAATTTATCTCCTGCTATTATCACGAGTTCTCCGTCGGGCTTTTCTTTTGAAGGTCGCGTATATCTCTCTATGACTACCGCATATCCGTCGACCTTTGAAGATATTACGTTCCCTACGCTGGCGTTATATCCCAGTCCACCGGCAACGGCGGCGTTGTCCAGGGTAAATACGTTGACTTCTTCGCCGTCAACTTCAACTCCCCACCTGTCCTTTATTTCTTCGACCGGATACGCTTTTGCATGTATGACACTCAAGCACTCTTCAAGCGAACCGGCACACACGTTGTCAGGAAATATCTCAAACGGGGGTACAACGGTAATCCTCGCCTCTCCTACACGGACAGGATTTTTTTTGCTGTCAGTACCCAGCAGGTCGCCTGCGTTCTTATCCCACGTTACTTTAAAAAAGCAACTGCCTGCAACTTCGCTCCACGCGACGGCGTCGTTTATCAGAGAAGGCAGTTCGTTCTGCTCTGCGACCGCACTTATAAGCGATGTGGACAATTTTGCAGACTGAATATCGCTTTCGTCGTTTGAAAAGGGTCTTACCGTTACGCCTGTATTCACTCTCACAAGCTTTGACATACGGGTTTCAAGGACAGAAACTATATGATTGTATACCTCTCTTTCCTGCCAGAAATACTGTTTTCCGAATTCCTGTACGTCGCCCGTAGGCATAATCTGCATATACTGATTTCCGTTGACGAAATTCATATTCAGCTGCCATTGAAGTTCCAGCGGTTTTCTGTCCTCTCTTCTTCTGTCGTAATCTTTTCTCACTTCTGCAACGACGTCTTCTGCAAAGAATTTACCTTCTCTCATACGCACCTCTCTTCGCTCTTCTTATTGAGTACGTTTTTGGGACTCTTTGGCGTAATCAGTTTGCCGATTTGTTTATACAGTTCTTTCACGCAGTCTTCGCACAGATTGAGAGAATTCCTGCTGTCGCCTCCTTGTGCGACAAACTGATACGACGCATTGTTTTTACACGTCGGCATCTCGCATTTTGTTTTTACTCCCAGTTTTTTTACCTGCATTTTCTGCCTCCTTTTTATTTATCTTCTCAAGCTCTTCGAGCAATCGTTTTTTGAGTTCGCAAAGCTGTTCGTCGGTATATCCTGCCAGAGGATTTTCTGCCGACCTCTCAAGCACTGCTTTTATCGCAGCGGTATCCGGCGGTATGTATTTCTTTGAAATCTTTCTCTTTGTTACTTCGTTTTCTCTGTCATATTCTTCGACTTTTTCTTCAACAAAGTACCCCGTAGCTTTTTTCAGCAAAATACTGTCAATTTTCTTTTTAGTCATAATCTCTTCCGCCTGAGTCTGTTTATCAGTTTATCCTTATCGCGCTGTATCATCGTTTTTTCTTCTTTCGGCATTTTAGCCGGTTCGGGTTTTGTCATTATATAATATCTCAGCGCGTCCAGCGCATGGTCGTCTTTCTTAATCGGTCTGTCGCCGTTTCCCCACCAGTACGATTTAAGTTCTCTTATCAGATTGACGCAACAGGGAAAAATCCTGATTCTGTCTGTCAGAAAATAGGATTTCACTCTCGCTATTCCGCTGAAAAGGTCTTTATCTACTCTCGTATTGACAGCTATTCCCCTTTCAAAAAACAAATCCGCGATGCTCTTCGCGCTTGCAAGAGTCTTCTGAGTCGCCGCGCTGTCTATGAGTGCCTCAAGTCTGCCTTTTCCGTCGCGGTGCCAGTTCAGCGCGTCAGCCGTTTCAAATATCTTTTTTGCGTGATAATCTATATCTTTGCCTGCCTCATACCACTCGCCTACCACGTATATAACGCCGTCGTAATCGGTAGCGAAAAACAAACATGCAAGCGGATTGTTCAGTCCCGGGTCGATACTGATATTGTCCTGCCAGTCGAAAGGTACTTCAAAAGGCGTTTCCAGCACATGCCTTGACGGGTCAAATTCTCTGTAAACGATTCCTTCTGCCGCACTGAACTTTCCGTAACGCCTTGAATTGAGCGTTTCTTCGTCCATACTTGCGGTCAATGCAGCGACTTCTTCAGAGTCGAGAAAGGGATTGTCCGCCCACTCCATCTGTGAACACCAAATCTCTTTGTCTTCTCCGCTGTTGAGATAAATAAGGTCATAAACCCACGTCAGACCTTTCAGTGGCGTCATAGTCCCCCAAATCTCGCCTTTGCGGTCAAGCACTCTCATCCTGCACTCCTGATAGACGTCGAGAGGAGGTTCTTCGTCAAACCAGACGAAATCGAGCGAAGTACCCTGAAATTTCTCTCTGCCCTGGTCGCAGCTTTTGAAACTCACTTTGGATATTCCGCCCGAAACGTTTTTTATCAATATATAGTCGATTATGCCGTACTCCGCGCTCTCCTTTCTGCCTGAAGACATAACGACGTCTTCAATCCAGTCGGGATTGAGATAAGAAAGAAACTTTGCCTGAGCGACGTCCCTCTGCACCTCGTAGGACAGCGACACAATCCACCCCTCGGTCGCGCCTCTGTTCTTTCTGTAAGGATGTATTCCTCTCGCCCACCATATCGCCTCAACCGCGCCGCACTCCGTCTTTCCGCTCCTGTTCCCGCCAAAGACCCAGCGATTGCGCTTAAGACATTTATGAAAAGCCATCTGCTTTTCGTGTACCTTTTCTCCTGTGTTATAGCGCGCCAGTCTGTTGTTGTTTTCTCTCCTTTTTTGTTCTCTCTCTATTGTCAGAATCTTCGCAAGTATGTCTTTTTCTGTCATATTCCCCCCGCATACGTCATATTTTTTAAAATAAATGCGTTTTTTTATTGTTGCGCTGTCGTCGTTATAGTGTATAATAGTATTGACCTTCCTGAGGGTATGCCTCTGAGGACAAGGAGCTTAAAATGAAAAAAATCGTAACGGTCTGTATACTGATTCTTACAATCTGCCTTCTTTGCGCTGGTACGGTATTTGCCGACACTCAGACAAACGACGGACAGACTTTTTACATAGCAAAAGAGGATATTACCGTGTACGTCTATTCTGACGGCGCACCAAAGCCCGCTTTCATAATTCCCAAGACGTACTATTTCCGCACTCTTTCCAACAACGGAGATTATACGTCGATTGCTTACAACAACACAAACTCGGCGTATTCCGTCAGTCTTTATCTCAAGACAAGCGATATTGCGTCAAAAGCTGCCGTTACTACTGACAGCGTAACAGATGAAACCGCATATTTTGACCTGACTTTTACCGTTGAAAACAAAACCGCATTATATTACAAACCCGGCAATCTGGATTCATCTCCGACCACGGGAGAATTTGTTATAATGCGCGATTTTCTGGGAGTATATCAGTACGGCAACAGCGTGTATTTCGCTACCGTTGTAGAAAACAACAGCAATTTTTCTGTAATGCTCGTAAACGCGGCTGACACGTCAAAAATGTCTTTTACACTCGCGCAGATACCTCTGCATCAGAACACGATTGACCGCAACAACGCAGAAAACGAAGGCGTTATCTCCACCCCGGGCGAAGGCAATACCGACGCAACCAAGAACAACGTAATCCGCAACGTCATGATTGCCGTGATATGCATAATGTGCGTACTTGTAATATTCCTGATATTCCGTCCGACAAAGAACGCAAAAAACCGCTACGAACTCGACAACCGCGAAAACGCAGAAAGAGGATACGACGACCCGCGCCGTTAATCCCTGCACCCCAAAGCGGCTACCTTGTTGTCGCAAAGCAGCAGACCTGCCGCAACCGCGTCTTCAAGTTTTAACCTGATTTTTTTATTATCCGGCAAATTACATGCTCTGGCAAAAACGTCAGAGCCTTTTTTTGCAAGAAAGTATAAATCTCCTATCAAAACGTCCTTTGAATAACGCGATTCAAACCATTTTTCGTCATATCCCATTTTTTTAATCGCACAAGCCGCCTTTTTCAGCCCTTCTGCATACCAGCGGAAAGTACTTCTTTCAGAATACCCCAACTTCTTTGCAATCTGACACATGGCAAGTCCGTTGCAAGCTCTCTCCTGCAATATACGCGCATACTTGAGCGGCAGTCTGAGCAACATATCGTCAACTATAACTTTCACGTTGAGATAACTTTCAGCCCTTGCATTGCAGTCGATAAGTTTCTGAACGAGAGCCATGGTATCCTCGCAATAAAATCCTGATTCGGCAAGCGACCTCGATGTCTGTTTACACGCCGCAACCGCCCTCGGCAGTCGCCTGTAAGACGCAAGTATCGCACTCACCCAACACACAATATTTTCCATATCTTTGCCTCCGAAACCAGTATAAATCCGCTTGCACTTCAAATCAATCTTTAGTGCCAACATTTATGAACATTTGTTCGTATTTTTTTAAATCATAAATTATAAAACCAAACAATGTCTGTCATATTTAAAGCAAAAAATGGAATATTTTGTCAATTATTATCGAAAAAATGTGAACATAACGTAAAATAAAAAACCTCCGCATCGGGAGGTTGATATATTAATAATGTTTTAATTATATCAGCTTTGAGTAATTACCCTTTCCTTTAAAGGCCACGTATCCATTATCTCTTAGGATTTGCAGTTGTTGTCTGATTTTTGCTTTAACGTTCTTGTTTTCGGGATGCATTGATTGCAATCTGTTTTCATAAGCATAGACGTCTTGCAACGTAAAATCATATTTTCCTATATCGTTTACGCAATTCAGCACGTCCATAATCCAGCCCCTTTCTGCGATGTTTTTAATATCGAGTCTGGCTCCGTTCACGGTGCTGTTCAGCACGTTTGACTTTATTTCTTCAGCACCGTCGCTAACAACGGCGATTCTTCCCTGCTTTGGTATATCCTTAATAACAATATTGCACCCCACCCAACCTGCTCTTCTCGCAGTTGCAGGCAAAGGCTTTCTTTTTTCAATAATCTGAGGAGTAAAGAAGTTTTTAGGAATCAGAATCAAATCATTTACTCTTTTTTTATCTGAAGAATATATCATTATCAGCAAATCGGGATTATTATTGCCGCTTATTCTGTCAAGCATCGTTCTGTAAGCTCCGTCGCTTATTTTATTTGAGAGTCTGCCTCTTTTACTTTTCAACTCGTATTCTGCTTTGCATACCGGACAATAAAAATCGGCAACGGGTGCATTGTTCGGAAAATGCACAAGTTGCCTGTTTCCGCATCTGGGACAATACATATTGTCTTCAATCCATTTTTCGGAGATTACGCGAGCAATCTGAGAATTGCTGTGATAACCCGTAGTGACATTATAATCTAAAGACAAATCCATCTTATTCTTCCGTCTTTGCGTAATCTATATAATTTTTCTTGTTTCCGTAAGGGTCTGTAATTGCGGCAAAGTTGAGATATCTGCCCAATTCGAAAGCCTTCCAGGGAGAAACGTCCTCAGGAGGATAAGCGATATACGCAAGTCTTTCACCCGTTGTAGGATGTGTAAAGCGCAGTACAGTAGACCAAAGGGCGAGTTTGTGTTTAAGAGTACGCTTGTCCGCACCGTATTTTGCGTCTGCGAAAAGCGGCGTACCGTTGAAAGCCATCTGTGCGCGAATCTGATGCGACCTGCCGGTAATCAGAGATACTTTGACAAGCGAAAAATCGTTCAACGTCTGCAATACGCTGTATTCCAGTTCTGCTTTTTTCGCGCCCTCTGTCATCATAGGAACGATAGCGACGGTATTTGTCTTTTCGTTTTTCTTGAGATAATGCGTAAGATGTCCGTTGAGAGGCTTAGGCTCTCCGCATGTAACGCAGAGATAAGTTTTCTCAAAATCGCCGTTTTTAATAGCGTCGCAAAGCCTTTCCGCGGCTTTTGACGTACGGGCAAACACCATAAGTCCGCCGGTAGGCCTGTCCAGTCTGTGAACGAGTCCGACATAGACGTTGCCCGGCTTGTCGTATTTGTTTTTTATATATTCTTTGACGACAGAAAGCATGTCGGGGTCGCCTGACTCGTCCGCCTGGGAAGGGACGTTCTGCGGTTTAACCACGACAATGATATGATTATCCTCATATAAAACCGTCAAATCCTTATATCCGAAATCGGTCATTTTGTCCTCCAAAGTCCGCTGCATCCGCAGGGTAAAATAATATTCTCATCGGTCGGCAAGCCCAGTTCGTAAGACTCAAAAACACCGCCCTTTCCTTCGAGGCACAGCCTCAGTATATTTTCAGTAACCGTAGGCTGAAGACCCGTGGTATAAGAGTTGATAAGCACAAAAAGAGGCTTGTCGGAAAGCAATTTTACGCACTCTTTGACAAAGTCGTACAGATTGTCTTCCAGTTTCCATACTTCCCCGTTCACTCCTCTGCCGTAAGAAGGCGGGTCCATGATTATTGCGTCGTAACTGTTTCCTCTTCTCAGTTCTCTCGCGACGAATTTTGAGCAGTCGTCGACGATATATCTGATTCTGTCGGCGGCTATTTCAGACAATCTCGCGTTTTCTTTAGCCCTGTCGACCATAGCTTTAGCCGCGTCGACGTGAGTAACGAAAGCCCCTGCTTTGGCGCATGCGACGGTAGCTCCGCCGGTATAAGCGAAAAGATTGAGAACTTTGATTTCCCTGTTTTCGCCGGCAATGAGGTTTTGCATAACGTCCCAGTTGGCGGCTTGTTCGGGGAAAAGCCCCGTGTGCTTGAACCCCATAAGTTTGAGAGAAAACTTCAGTCCGTTTCTACCAATCGTAAAGTTTTCAGGCACGTTTCCCTTATACTGCCAGCTGCCGCCTCCGCTCGAAGAGCGTTTATATACCGCGTTTATGCCTGGATAAGAAGAAAGTTTGCTTTTCTCTTTCCATATAATCTGCGGGTCAGGGCGCAGGAGTACCAGCTTGCCCCAACGCTCCAGTTTCATACCGTTGCCTGTTGCAAGTATGCGGTAATCCTTCCAGCCCTCTGCTACGCGTATCACGTTAAGCCTTTTTTACGACGAGGGTAACCTTTTCGCCGTTTATATCCCACTCTTTGCTGTAGCCCTCAAACACACCTTTTACGAGTTTGTCGCAAAGCACGTCGCTCATAATACTCTTGTCGTTTTCAAGCACTCTTGCGCTGTCGCCGTCTGCGACATAACCCACAACGATATGGTCGACGACATCAAATCCCGCCTCTTTTCTCATAGTCTGAAGTTTGGATACGAGTTCTCTCGCGATACCTTCGTCGATAAGCGCAGGGGTCAGCGTCGTATCGATTACCACGGTCATGCCGTTTTCGCTTTCGACGCTGTAACCGCTCTTGTTTACGGGATTGATGAGAAGGTCTTCTTCTGCAAGTTCGATAACGGTTCCGTCCGCCTCAAAGGAGTAAATCTTGCCCGCTCTGACGCGTTCAACGATTTCCGCAGCATTGTTGCAAGAAGAAAGATACTGTTTAATCGCACCCAGATGTTTTCCGTACTTAGGACCGAGCGTCTTGAGCTGCGGCTTGAGTTCGTAAGTGATAAACTTGCTGCTGTCCTTTTCGAGGGCGACTTCTTTGACGTTTATTTCGTCCGCGATATACGATGTTACCGATTTGTCGCTGAGTTTTTTGTCTGTCAGAACGAACAACTTTGAAAGCGGCTGTCTGTTTTTGATATTGACTTTATTGCGGCACGCTCTGCCCAGCGCGACTGCGTGGAGCACATAATCCATATCGGATTCAAGCTCTTTGTCGACAGCAGTCTTATCCGCCTCCGGGAACGCGCAGAGATGCACGCTTTCGGGCGCGTCCTCATAGAAGGTACGCACGAGGTTCTGATAGATATTTTCGCTCATAAACGGAACGAACGGAGCCAGCAATTTGCTCATCGTAACCAGTATGTGATAAAGCGTTGTATATGCCGCAGCCTTATCTTCTGTCATTTCGCTACCCCAGAAACGTTCGCGACTTCTTCTGACGTACCAGTTTGACAGATTGTCGGTAAATTCTTCAATTGCTCTTGCTGATTCTGTAATCTTATACTTTTCAAGATTCTCGTCCACAGTAGCGACAAGCGTATTGAGATTTGACAAAGCCCATCTGTCGATTTGCGACAGCTTGCACTTCTTAAGGTCGTATTTACGCGGGTCGTACTTGTCTATTTCTGCATAGAGAACGAAGAAGGAATAGGTATTCCACAGCGTACCCATGAATTTACGCTGAGCCTCGGATACGTTCTCCGCACTGAAACGGGACGGGAGCCACGGCGCAGAAGAGCTGTAGAAGTACCATCTGACAGCGTCCGCACCCTGCTTGTCCAGCACGCTCCACGGGTCGACGACGTTGCCCTTATGTTTAGACATTTTGATACCGTTCTTATCGTTGACGTGTCCGAGGACTATGCAGTTCTTGAACGGCGCACGGTCAAAAATAAGAGTGGAAACCGCAAGCAGCGTATAGAACCAGCCTCTCGTCTGGTCAACCGCCTCGGATATGAAATCCGCAGGAAACTGACTGTCAAAAATATCCTTGTTTTCAAACGGATAATGCCACTGCGCAAACGGCATGCTGCCGCTGTCGTACCAGCAGTCCATGACTTCGGGTGTACGTTTCATAGTTCCGCCGCACTTCGGACACTTGAAAGTTATAGGGTCAAGGTAAGGCTTGTGCAGTTCAATATCTTCTTCTATGCCGGCAAGCTCTTTGAGTTCCGCCTTGCTGCCCACGACGTGCATTTCGCCGCAGTCCTGGCAAATCCATATCGGGAGCGGAGTTCCCCAGTATCTTTCTCTCGAAACGCCCCAGTCGATAACGTTTTCAAGGAAGTTTCCCATACGTCCTGTGCCGATAGTAGGAGGCATCCAGTTTACGGTAGCGTTGTTCTTGAGAAGTCTGTCCCTGACTTCGGTCATTTTTATAAACCACGAACTTCTCGCATAATACAAAAGCGGAGTATCGCAACGCCAGCAATAAGGATAGCTGTGTTCAAACATAAGCTCTTTGAACAGAAGTCCCTTTTCTTTGAGTTTTTCGATTACCAGTTTATCGCCGTCTTTGACGAATATACCGGCAAGGTCGCCGGTTTCGGCGGTAAATTTACCTCTGTCGTCTACCATCTGGACGAAGGGCAGATTGTAATTTCTGCCCACGTTGGCGTCGTCTTCACCGAAAGCGGGAGCGATATGAACTACGCCGCTGCCGTCGGTAAGAGTAACGTAATTGTCGCAGGTAACGTAAAACGCCTTTTTATCTCCCTTGTAGAAATCGAAAAGCGGAATATATTCTTCGCTCTCGTAATCTTTACCTTTTTTGGTTTCAAGCACTTCGTAATTCTCGAAAAGCGAGGGTGCGAGAGCCGCGGAAAGCACATAGAGTTCGCCGTCTTCTGCTTTGATTTTCACATAATCCTCGACGGGGTTCATACACAGCGCGACGTTGGAAGGAAGGGTCCACGGAGTCGTCGTCCACGCAAGGAAATAACCGTCCTGATTCTTAATCTTGAATTTGACGAAAATAGACTTCTCTTTTACGGTCTTGTAGCCCTGAGCCACTTCGTGAGAAGAAAGCGCAGTTCCGCAGCGCGGGCAATAAGGCACTATTTTATGACCTTTATAAAGCAGACCGGCGTCGGCTATTTTCTTGAGAGCCCACCACTCGGACTCAATGTAGTTGTCGTCGTAAGTGATATAAGGATGTTCCATATCCACCCAGTATCCGACGCGTTCGGACATCCTTTCCCACTCTCCCTTGTATTTCCATACGCTTTCTTTGCATTTCTGAATAAAGGGTTCGATGCCGTACTTTTCGATATCCTGTTTTCCGTCCATATTGAGTGTCTTTTCGACCTCAAGTTCCACAGGCAGACCGTGAGTATCCCAGCCAGCTTTGCGGATAACGTAATAACCTTTCATCGTCTTGTAACGCGGAATAATGTCTTTCATTACGCGCGTCAGGATATGACCGATGTGCGGTTTGCCGTTTGCGGTCGGGGGACCGTCGTAGAACGAGAACGAAGGTTTGCCTTCGCTCTGTTTCAGACTTTTTTCAAAAATTGAATTTTCCTTCCAGAATTCGAGAACCTCTTTTTCTCTTGAGCAAAAATCGAGGCTCGAGCTAACTTGTTTATACATTTTATCCTCCGTTTTCGGAAAAATTTATTCCTCGTCTTCTTTTTCTTCGCGCGGTGAAACAACCACTTCGCACTCTGAAATTTTCATATGTTCCGTCTTTTTCACGGTAATCGTCAGATTTTTAAACTCAATAGAATCGCCCACCTGAGGGACCTGTCCCAGTTTGAGGACGACGAATCCCGAAAGACCGGTAGCGTCGTACTCTTCTGCGTCGTCTTTTATCTCAAAGTAATCGAAGAAGTCTATCAGCTTCACGTCGCCTGCGACGATATATCTGTTTTCGTCCACCTTTCTGAACGACTCGACCACTCTGTCGTGTTCGTCCCAGATATCGCCGACAAGCTCTTCGAGTATGTCTTCGAGAGTTACGATACCCAGCGTACCTCCAAACTCGTCCACGACGATAGCTATATGAGTTTTAGCCTTTTGCAGCTTTCTGAGCAGGCTTGAAATCTTTTCAAACGGGGTCGCGTAAATCAGATTGTCTGAAACCACTCCGTTTATACTCTTTGCGCCGCTCAGGTATGCGTTGTAAAAATCCTTTTCGTTAAGCACGCCCACGATATTGTCAATGGTGTCTTTATAAACAGGCAGACGGCTGAATCCGGTTTCTTTAAAAATGCGGATTACCGTATGCATATCCGTTCCCTGCTTTACTGCTTTGACGTCCACTCTGGGAGTAAGAATATCCACCACTGTCAGGTCGTCGAACTCGATAGCGGAACGGATAAGGTCGCCTTCGTATTCGTCGATATTACCGCCCGTCTGAGCCTCGTCGACAATCGTGATGAGTTCGTCGTCGGTAAAGTTGTCGTCGCTTTTCTTTTTGAATATTTTGTTTATCAGTTTCTGCCACAATCCGAACAGCCACGTCAGGGGGAACAGTATATAGCAGACAATCTGAACAGCGGATACGGTAACGAGAGCAAAATATTCAGGGTTCTTCTTTGCTATTGTTTTTGGCGATATCTCTCCGAAGATGAGAACGCCCACCGTCATAACCACGGTAGAAACGGTATTGGAAACGTTAGGGTTCGCGATAAGTTTTGCAAACAGAATCGTTGCAAGCGTGGTAGCGGTGATATTAACGATGTTGTTTCCGATAAGTATCGTAGAAATAAAGCGGTCGAAGTTGCTTTCGAGTTTCATTACTTTCGACGCGCGCTTATCACCGTCCGCCGCGGCGTTTTTCATCTTAATCTTGTTAAGAGAAGAAAATGCCGTTTCCGTTGCAGAAAAGAACGCAGACAGCATTATAAGGATAACGATTGCTAAAATTAGTAAAGGTACTTCCATATACACCCTCTCAGAGGGTCTCCTTAATAAATTTTATTATATTATACATAAATTTGCGCGCATTGTAAAGAGAAATACATAAATATCTTATCAGTATATTATGCCTTACGTTTTAAACTTATACCTTCCTTACGAAACATCGTAAAAGAAAGGACGAGGTTTCCCTCATCCTGTTTTTGTGTATCCGTCGGGACGGATTTCGTATATCGTCGCGTTCGCCGGGCTCAATGCCAGCGCAACGCTCTTCGCAAAGCCGCCCACCCTCACGCTCAATCCGCAGCTGGCTGACAATGCTCTGGGGGTGTTTACTATTCTTCCCTGAACGCCACGCGCAGAAAGCACAGAATTGAATCTGAGGGCGTCGCCGCGGGAGCGGAAAACGACTATAATATCGTTCATAAGCCTTCTCCTGTGTAATAAAATGTACTCCGCTCCTAATACAATATATTGTCTTATCCGACTAAACGTGAGGTGTTTTATGATATATCTTGACAATGCTGCAACTTCAAAATTCAAGCCGAAATGCATGTTCGACGCGATGTTCTGCCAGCTTGGCGACAGCGCAAATCCGGGTCGAGGCGGACACAACGACAGCATAGACTGCGCAATAAAGATAGACGATACCAGGGCGTGTCTGAAAGGCATATTCGGAGCGGACGAAAACTATAATCTCGTATTTACGAGCGGCTGTACGGAGGCTCTCAATCTTGCCTTGTTCGGCTACCTGTCAGAAGGAACGGGAGGCAACGTGGTAACAACCGTATTCGAACATAATTCTGTACTTCGTCCGCTCAACAGACTGTTGGATAAACGCACGATAGACGAAATTCGTTATGCCGCCCCGTGCGACTCTGCGATGAGTACGACCGCAAACGACATAGAAAAGCTGACTGACGCAAATACACGGCTTATCGTCGTAAATCACGTGTCAAACGTAACGGGCGCGACTGCAGACATTGAGGCAATCGGCGCGTTTGCGAAATCAAGAAACATACCCTTTCTCACAGACTGCGCACAATCCGCAGGGCATAAAAAAATCGACGTTAAAAAGTGCAACGTATCAATGCTTGCCTGCGCAGGGCATAAAGGATTGCACGGCAGCCAGGGTACCGGTTTTTTAATCTTTTCAAAAGACGTAAAAATACATCCAATACGTTTCGGAGGCACGGGAACTTTCGGCGAAAGTCTTATTCAGCCTGAAGACGCGCCCGAAGGACTTGAAAGCGGCACTATGAATACTGCCGGGATAATAGGACTTGGCGAGGCGGCAAAATGGACGTACGAAAACTTTGAGAGAATAAACCGCCACGTGGCATATCTTTCCTCTCAGACGCTGTACGGACTCAGCGGAATAAAAGGCGTAGAGGTATATACGAAAACGCTGTCCAACGTTATATCCTTCAACATAAGCGGCGCAGATTCTTCAGACGTAGCAGATTTTCTCAACGACAATGAAATAGCCGTCAGAAACGGACTGCATTGCGCACCTCTCGCGCACAGATTTCTCGGCACGTCAGAGCGCGGCACGGTAAGAATTTCAATTGATTACAACAACAACGCTTACCACATAACGCGACTTCTCGACGTAATTGAAAAATACTGCAAATTATCGCGCCCGTGATTGTTAAATATGAATTTATTCTTTAAGAGCGCGCATCAGAATATCCAGTTTTTCGCGCTGAGAATCTGTGAGCATACCTTTGACCGCGTTGTAAAACGCGGCCAATTTTTCGTCGCTCAATTCACCTCTTCGTCTTGCCGCGGCAGCCTGTGCAAACAGTTCGTCGACAAGTTCTTCCCTGCTCATTGAGGAATATTTTTCAACTGTTTTTGCCGTAGTTTCTTCTATGTCTGCAAAACCGGAATTCTGCTGACCCGCACCGTAAAAACCGCTTTTAAACTTCTTCATAACACCACCTCTAATCACTGTATGATTTTTTTCTCAGAAGTGTGAAGACAGCGTAATTTTTTTGTCTTGTTGCGCATAATTTAAAATATGGACTACTCTGATATAATGAAAATTTTTTCCAACGGCAAAGCAAACCCTGACATGACGACCATGCTCTCATCTCTCTCCGCAGGCGGCGGCGATATGGGCGCGATACTTCCCGTAATAATGAAAGCGATGCAAAAGCAGAACGCCGACGTATCGCGTTCTGAAGAAATAAGCGACGTCAGTCTGCCTTCAGAAGACGAACTGAACGCCGCTTTGCTTAAGCTCAACGGCGAAAACAAGCAAGGATAAAAATCCTTTTTATAATTAGGATTTCAATTTAAGATTCGATAATAGATTTTTTAATTTCCGCGGCTTTGCCTGCAAGACAGGCAATATCTTTTTCTCTTTCTCCACGCGGTTTTTCAATCATGATTTCAGCTTTGATTTCACACGGAGAACCGCCCAGAACAATCACTCTGTCTGCAAGCGCGACAGCCTCTTCGACGCTGTGAGAAACTATCACGGCGCACTTTTGACTGCGCGCAAACAAACCGGCGAAGTATTTTTCCAATATGTCTGCAGTAGCGATGTCCAGTCCTTTGAACGGTTCGTCCGTTATCAGAAGTTCAGAAGGATAACAGAAAGCGCGCGCAAGCGAAACTCTTGCAGCCTGACCACCGCTTAATGTATGCGGATATCTGTTCTCAAAGCCCTCAAGTCCTGCTGCCTCCAGAGCGTCAACAGCGAGTTTTTCAGCCTCTTTTTTGTCTTTGAATCTGTGCGCTATCGCAAACATAACGTTTTCGAGCGCGGTAAGCGAAGGAATCAGTCTGTCTTCCTGGAACATATAAGAAACGCTGTCCGCTCCGCGTATTTCACCTGTATGCGCAACCAGCCCGGCGATTGAATTGAGCAAAGTCGTCTTCCCGCAGCCGGACTTTCCCATAACGCACAGAATTTCTCTGTCGCCCACCGTTAGATTGAAATTTTCAAACACGGTTTTATCCCCGTACTTTACGCAAAGATTTCTGATTTCAAGCATTTTTCCACCTCGTACAAATCTTTTCAAGTACAAACACGAGAATTTCAAGCAACGCGCCGAGAACGATTGCAATCAACGTCCACGCTATCAGTACCGGGGTGTCCAGGTACAGATTTGCAAGCTGCATATTAACACCCATACTGTTTTTAGTCTGAGCGAGGACTTCGGCTGCGATTGTCAGTTTTACGGTAAGCGAAAGCGTAGAACGCACAGCCGAAAACGCCGCAGGAAGAACGGACGGAACGTACAGTTTTGTAATTCTCGTAAAGAAAGGTACGCCGTACACTTTCGCCATCTCGACGAGCTTTTTATCGACGCCGGCAATCGCGGTATAAAACGCGCTGTAAAGCAGCGGAAAAATAATCAGTACGGTTACGAAAACGGGTGCCGCCTGCGTATCGTTGTTCATCCACAGCAGACACAGAAGTATCACGCTCATCGTGGGAGTAGAACGCATTACGGCGATTACGGGCGCAAGCAATTTCGCGAGCAGACTGACGAAAGCAGCCGCTACAGAAAGCAACAGCGCAACGGCAAAGCTGAGGGCAAACCCTCTGAGAGCGCGCAGCAGCGTTGCGGCGATATCTATATAGGTACCGCTCTTTCCCAGCAAATCCCCAAGACCGTCCATTGTAGAGCCTATCGAAGGCACGAGCAGGTCATTTCCCGTATATGCCGCCGTTATCGCCCACAGCGCGACGATAATCGCGAGCGAAAACAGCGGATAAATCAAAGAAAAAATCTGTTTCCCGTGCGCAGACAGGAATTTTTTTACCTTCATTTGTAAATATAACCGTCCTTATTTTGCAACGTAATACAAGCCGTCGTCCGGAAGTTTTCCTCCGATAGCGGCAGGATTGATGGCGTTTATCGCGTTAAGCATAGCGACATAATCCTCTTTTGCGTCCGCAATACGCACCAGCTTGCAGTTGCAGCGCGCAAGCGTTGTTGCAGACATCTGAGTGTTGAGCGACGTCTGCGGATAAGCCTTTACCAATACAGAACTGACGCTGTCGCTGTTTTCCGCTATAAACTCTGCATTTAATGACATCTTCTCTATAAGCTGAGCCACAAATTCGGGGTCGCTCTCGCATACCGACGCTTTGGCTATAAGCACCGCCTGAGGGTACCCCTCTGTTTCGCTGCCGGTATATTCCTGCCACAGTTTCTGCAAGTCGAAAAGTTCTGTAATTCCGCTCTGCGCGAGTCCTTTGCTTGCCGCAGGTTCTGCGATTACGCCTATAGCCTCCTCGCCGTTCTTATTAGCAGCGACAAGCTGACTCATAACGCCGCTGCCGTCGGCGACATAGGTAATGACGACTTTGCCTTCGACAGCAGAATCGCCCTGTTCGTAAACGATGCCGGCGTCTGAAAGAAGAGTCTGAAAGATATAATCTGGCACACTGCCCTGTCCTATAGAAAACACGCGTTTTCCGACGAGGTCGCCCAGAGTCTTTACCTCGCTGTTTGCACCCAGAACGTACAGATTGCCCTGCGTAACGGTGGCAAGCAGTTTTACACCCTGTCCTTTATTATAGAGATTAGCAGCGAGGTTTGCAGGCACGACGGCAAAATCAGCCTGTACCGCACGTGTGCCGATTGACGACGACTGAACTATCTCAACTCCCTTAAGTTTGCCGAAAGAGCCGTTTTTGTCTATTTCGTCCAAAAGGTTTACCGTAGCAAGAGCGGGCGCGCCGTCCGGCACGACCATAGAGAATCCTTCTTCCTGAGTGTTGTCGTTGCAAGCGGTAAAAGCCGCCGCAAGAGATACCGCAAGCACGAGGCAAAGCGATATTGCCGCAAATCTTAGTGTCTTTTTCATAATATATTCTCCTGAATTTTTATTTCGCAAATATTTGAGAAAATCCGCACAAATCAGAGCTGTTTTTACGTTGATAGTCAGTATTACTCCCTCTGCTGAGCAACCAATGATTTTCAGTCGGTTTCAACAGAAATGAGAGCTGATTTTACGTTGACTTCCTCAATTCTGCCCAGCTTGCCGCAAAGGGCAGAAATCTTTTCGGTATCCCCGTTCACTATCAGACTTATCGTATTGATTCCTGTAGTTTTGTCAGGAATACCCATCCTTCCCACGATTATGTCGCCGTAATCTGAAAGAAGGCTCTGCACCTTTTCCACTCTTTCTCTTCCCACTTTAAGCACAATGCCTATTACACCCGTCTTTTTCATAACATACTCCTTTTGTCTTATAAAATATTCTTTCCCTTTTCCTTGCGTTTACTCTCAAAGCCCAAACGGACGCCGCACGCAAAAAGTACAGAAAAAATTCCGCCTTCGTTCCCGAAGACGGAGTTATGCCATAGCGAACAACAACTCTTTCTCTTACTCTCGGAACGAATCTTCGATTGGGAACAAAGATATTTCAACAGTTTTGCGAGCCTCGCGCCGATAAATCGGCAACTCGGGTCGTTTGTATTTTATTATATATCTGTACATATGTCAACCGTATTGCAAATGTTAAGACAAATATATAAGTCAGTGCAAGCCGCGTTATACGGCAGCGTTGCGTAAAATCGGTTCAGCCGGTAAAAACAAAAAAGCACCCGAACAAGTCGGGTGCAAAAGCATCGTTTTCAAGCCGCATCTGCCGACGAAAGAGCGAAGAAATCCACCGCCTCTTTCAGGCAGGGGTCGCCCGACATATAATATGTGCCTGACGCGTCTGCAGCAATATCGGGGGTAAGTCCCACGCCGTGTATATTCTTTTCAAATACGGTCGTACCGTTATCTCCCGTCGGGATATAATACTTTCCGTTGGTGATATACAGTTCGTACTTCGCATTTTCGTAAGTCAATACAATCTGCGCGACGCCTTTACCGTAAGTCTGCTCTCCTATAGACTTTATACCGCAATAATGAGAAAGCGTTGCCGTCAGAAGTTCTGAAGAAGACGCAGAAGAACCGTTTACGAGAACGACGCAGTCAAAACCGTCGATTTTGTCATAAAGATTAAACGACTTATATACCGTTCCGTCGAGGTCGCTCGTATAAGTGTCCTGAGTATAGAAATAGGTTTCAGCCATATCACCGCCGCCTTCGTTGTAGACGTATTTCGCCATAGGTACGTCCGTCGTCTTTCCGTTGCTCTTTACAAAGTAAGACGCAATAAATCCGCACATCATGGTAGAACCCCCTCCGTTGCCGCGCAAATCGAGAACGAGTTTGTTGGGTTTGTCTTCATCGGCAATAAACGCATTGACAGCGGCATAGAAATCGTCGGGAGCGGTATCTCCGAACTCCGTAAGTCTGATATATCCGACGTTGGAAGGAAGTCCCGTAACGTCAGAATCCAGATAATAAGCGACCGGTGAGTGGAAAAGCTTTTTTTCTATTACGAAATTGTAATAATAGTACGGCATATCGCCGGAAACCGCCGGTCTTTTCACCGTAAGCGACAAAGTATCTCCCACACTTGAAAGCACCTGATTAAACGCCTGACTGTTGAGATGCTGAACAGTTTTTCCGTTAATCGCGATGACCTCGTCGCCCACTTTGAGCTGCACGTTGCCCGTACCGTTTTCAAGTACGTTATACGCGCTTGCCGCAGGAGAACCGGGCGCAACTGAAGTTATATAATAATTGCAGTATTCGTTATACGTAAAAGTCAGCCCGGCAGAAAGGCTCTGCATACCAGTGGGAGTCGCCTCAACCATACCCGTATAAGGGTCGACGCTGTTTGCAACCGCCGCAGCAACGATATACTGAAACTGCTCCCAGTCGATTTCGTCGATATAGTATCTGTTGAGGGCGTCCAGCACGGTTTTCACCATAGGCATTTCGGATTCGACTGAATTACCTGCCGCATACATAGTGCCGCCGAAGAACGCCGCACCGGCGACTATCGCAAGCACGAGAACGCAGACGAGCGCGATTACCGCAATTTTCTTTTTTGAAGGTTTACTCTGCTGAGGATACTCGTTGTAAATATCCTTTTCTTCAAACATATCCATAATATCTCCTTCGGCGCGATGCCTTGGATATTGGCGCGTAAAGCGGAAAAACCAAACACGTTTTCCGCTTTACGTTATCCGCCTTTAATTATTATTCCCTTTTTGAGTTAAAAGGAAATTAAAAATCATATTCTGTTGACTTTGTCCGCTATTGCCCGGTCGTAAACGGCTTTTGCGACCGTTGCCCCCACTCTTTCGTCAAAAGCCTTGGGAAGTATATAGTCCGCGCAAAGTTCTTCGTCGGAAACGAGTCCCGCAAGCGCGTCGACTGCCGCAAGTTTCATATTTTCGGTAATCGCACTTGCTCTTGCGTCCAGCGCGCCTCTGAAAATACCGGGGAAAGCAAGCACGTTGTTAATCTGGTTTGCATAATCTGAGCGACCCGTACCGACAACCGCCGCGCCGCCTTTTTTCGCCTCGTCGGGATATATTTCGGGGACGGGGTTGGACATTGCAAAGACAATAGGCTTATCCGCCATGCCTTTGACCATATCTGCGGTAACGGTGTTGGGACCTGAAACGCCGATAAGCACGTCTGCGCCTTCGAGAGCCTCTTTCGCGCCGCCCTTTTTGCCCTCTTTATTAGTAAGTTCGGCAAGCTGGGTCTTGGACCAGTCCATATTCTCTCTGCCTTTATAAAGAATCCCTTTTCTGTCCACAAGTACCAAATCTTTAACTCCGGCAGCAAGCAGAAGTCTTGCGATTGCGCCGCCTGCCGCGCCCGTGCCGAGTATCGCAGCCGTAACGTTTTCAAGTTTTTTACCCACGATTTTGAGTGCGTTCTTAAGCGCGGCGAGAACGACTATTGCCGTGCCGTGCTGGTCGTCGTGGAAAACGGGAATATCCAGTTTACTCTTCAGAGCCTCTTCAATCTCAAAACATCTGGGTGCGGATATATCCTCAAGGTTGATTCCGCCAAATGTCGGAGCAATAGCCACGCAGGCGTCGATAATCTCCTGCGTATTCTGGGTGGAAAGACAAATCGGGAAAGCGTCCACACCGCCGAATTTTTTAAACAGACAGCACTTGCCTTCCATTACGGGCATACCCGCAAGTCCGCCTATGTTGCCCAGTCCCAGAACCGCGCTGCCGTCCGTTATAACGGCAACCAGATTATGCTTGCCCGTATAGGTATATGCAAGCGACGGGTCCTTAGCTATTTCAAGGCAAGGCTCCGCTACTCCGGGCGTATACGCGACAGAAAGGTCGTGCGCGTTTGTTACGGGTGCTTTGCTGATTACTTCAAGTTTTCCGTGCCACTTCTTATGCATGTCTAATGCTTCGCTCATAGTATATCTCCAATATAATTTTTAGTATTTTTTAGTAGTTTCAATTATTTTCAACAATAAAACCGCAACAGACTCAGCAATCGCGGTTGATTTTTCTTTCGCTTATCTTGTCAAAGCAGTTGCCTGCTTTCTTTACTTCGACCGTAACCGCGTCACCGCGTTTCAACTCTTCCGCCTTTCCGCACAGGAAGTTATCGTCCCGTCTGAACATTGCCATATTGCCGTCCTTTGTGCTGATAAGCGCAATAACTTGCCATTGTCCGTCTTTGTCTTTGACGGCATTGACGTCTTCGGGATAAACGCATGCGCATACCAGCTTGTTGACATAGTTGTCGGCAATAGGCGGATAAATCACTTTGACTTCTTCACCGTCATACATTTTGACGGTATAGCCGTTCTCTCTTTTCTTGAGATAGCCTGAAATCAGCCCCACGTTTTCATCCAGTCCTCTTATTACGGCAAGACTCATAGGATTTTTATAAAGGTGATAGTAGTCGTCTATCTGCTCTATTTTGCCGCCCTGAATAACAGCTATTCTGTCGCCGAGAGTACTCGCCTCAATAATTCTGTCAGTTGCATAAATTACAACGGCATCACTGTCTGCAACCGCCTGATAAAGCAAGCCGAAGAGGTTTCTGCGTACAGAATAATCTATTTTTCCAAACACATTGTCAAGAAGATAAAGTTTGCTCTCTCTGACAAAGATGCGCGCAAGCAAAACTCTGCATTTCTGAACTTCGGTAAGCTCCTTGACCTTGACGTTAAGCAAATCGTCAACTCTGAAAAGTTCTGACACATAACTGAGTCTTGACGCGATGTATGCGTCGTCGCAATTCCTCAGGACAAGCGGTCTGACTATATTTTTCAGTACGCTCTGACGAGGCATAAGACTTCCTTCGTCAAAGCTGTAAGTAATTTCCCTTTCTTCATCCGGAACATCTCTCAGCTCTCTGCCGCAAAGCTGAATACTTCCGCCGTACTCTTCAAGTCCTGCAAGCGCACGCAACAGCGAAGTTTTGCCCTGGTTCTGACCACCGAACACACAAAGTTTTTCTCCCTCAAGCAATTCAAAGTCCACGTCGCCCACAGCGTCGTAGCCCCCGTAATAAGTGAGAGAAAGGTCTTTGACTTTTAATACAGTATTTTCCATATCTTAATTATTATAAAATATTTGTCTGCCTTATGCAACCGATTGCAAAATATTCACGTTTTATTATTTGACACCATGCCGTCAGACTTTGGGCAATGATTTTATGCTCTTTTATTAAAGTTGTTTTCACGACAAAACGATTATTTTCTACAACTTGAATCAGTCCGCTCATAATCACAAATTATTATATCTCCTCACTTAAAAATAAGTATTCGCCGTCATTAACGGTCAGCTGCACATTTATCGTACCTTCAGCCTCAATCGTTTCCGCTTTAAAATTACAATTTTTACTTCATCAGACCATAATAATATAAACAAGCACCTATACCCGCCTTTTATGCGTTTTTCATTAACGCTCAGTAAAATATTACAATCTCATCTGCACTCACCCCACTGAAACACACGTTAAAGTCATCGTATGAGGGTGCAAGCAGTTTTGAGCAGCATTTACTTGTACGGAATTATATAACGATAAATATGTCAAAGCAACCAGTACGGGTACAAGGCAAATGCCTCATGAATATTGAATATATTATCAATACATTTACGCAGTAGTTACGCACCCTTATCTCTTTAAACCGGTTCGTGTTATTCCTATCAGGGATGTAACCTTCCGGCATTTACGCACATAAAACCGCTTTGATTATAAATCTTAAAATTCCTTCATACTTGCGACTTAAAACACCTTTCTCTCAAACAAATATTTTCTCTGTTTAAATCCGTCGTTTACACGCATAAAATCTGTATATTTTCTCAATTATAAACAGGCTCTTCATTATAATTGCAATTTACAATAACAAACAATACCCCGGTATTTTCTTACATAAATTTTATTTCGATTTATCATTTGTGGCTGTATTTGAAATCGTATACGTTTACAGTTTTTTCAAAACATTTCACCTTTGTATTGAGCGAATTTTCAGCTTGTATAATTTTTTGTTTCAGGCAATTCAGGTAAATTCAATACGTCTTTCGTTAACGTTTCGTTATTTTATTAGGATTTTGTTATTTTATTAGGGTTTTGTTACTTAATCATAATGAATAATAATTGATACTAATTGATAATAATATAATAAATTACGATTGATTGTTTTGTTTTATACAATATCCTTCCTAAACGCATTATCAAAACAATAGAGCCTCTCAAACATATTTTATCCAAACCGCAAAACACCATCAATGTACGCAATGACAATCTGCAATATACGGTGTTATACTCGCGACGCTCGCGTTTGCAATAATTTATTGGTCTGCCCTTATACGTGCCACCGTGCGCATCTCCGTTTATCTTCGTTGAAATGATTAATAATGTTGCCAACAAATCACCCCGATAAAAACAGCTATGATTTTTTCACACTCGCGTTGCCGTAACAGAAAAAACCGCTTAAACGTTACAGCTCGTTGCTTGCATCATATCTGCCTGAAAACGCGCACACAATATATTTTATTTTTATTATTTTTCAAATAACCTGCGTTTCAACCGACATCCGACTGAGCAGTCAATTTTATAAATTTTACTATGCGCGACCTTACAAACGTATGTTTTGTGCAAATTTTTATCCGATTTGTCATTAAGACGTCTGCGCGTTTGCGTTGTACGGCACGCTGTGATATACTGTTTATGGCGCAAAAATCAATTTGACGCCGTCCGCTCAGATTGCGTCAGGACGGCATAAGGGGATTTTATGGCAAAGGCTCAAAAACTGACACTTGAAGAACGTGCCGCAAAAGAAGGATGCGACCCCAAAGATTACGTTCCTCTTAAAGAACAGATTCTTTACGGTGCGGCAGACCTCTTCGGCGGCGGACAGGCAGCGTTCCTCTCCGTTATTCTGCTTGCTTTTTTTACCAACATCATAGGTATAGAGGCAGCTATCGCAAGCACCATTATAATGGTTTCAAAAATCTGGGACGCGATTTCAGACCCCGCAATGGGTCTGATTTCAGAAAACTCTCGCTTTAAACTGGGAAGAAGAAAGCCGTTTATGATTATCGGCGGCATTTTGATTCCTTTCGGACTCGCCTTCCTTTTCGCTCCTATTCAGAATATGGAAGAGCCTTCTCAGATTACCTGGATGGTATTTGCATATATCATATACTGCACGATTTCCACCATTTCTCAGGTACCCTATATGTCGATGAGTTCAGACATCTCTATGGATTACCGCCAGCGCAACAAAGCCAACACGTGGAAACTCATATTCGACATAATCGCTGCAGGACTTTTATATCTTATTCCCAGCCTGCTGTGGAGCAAGGTCGTCGGCGAAAACGCTACGATTCCGTACACGACTTTCTATTATATAATCGTATTCGGATTCGGTCTGCTGTTTGCAATACCGCTGATTGTTGCTGGTCTTACGGTAAAAGAACGCACCCCGTACGAAGAAGAAAAGAAGGCAAAATTCAGCATAAAAGAATACTTCAAAGGTCTTACCGTAAAGTCGTATATCTGGCATATCCTGATGTATGTAACGGCGTTCCTCACCATGGACCTCGTAAGCGCGGTCGCAATATATTATACCGACTATATCGGCGGCACGATAAACGGCGTACAGGTCGACCTCGGCTTTATGAAGATGAACATGGGTTCTATAATGATTATCGCGCCCATGATGGTATGCGCGGCGATTGGCATAGTAATCGCTTATGTGATAAAAGCAAAATATTCAAAGCAGGCAGCTTTCCGCGCCGGACTTCCTCTTTATATAATAGGCGCGATACTGCTTGCGTGCTATCAGCCTGACTGGAATCCGATTCTGATACCCATATTTGCGGCAATAATGGGTCTTGGCTTTGCCGGCGCGCAGTCCATGCCCTGGCTCGTATTTGCAGACACCGTCGACGTAGCAGAATTAAAACTCGGCTATCGTCCCACCGCAAACATGTCAGGCGTAATGACTTTCACGAGAAAGATTGCGACAGCACTCGGCACAGGCATGGTCGGCTGGGTACTCAGCGCGGCGCATTACGTAAAACCCGTATACGATTCCGAAACAGGCAAAAGCATACTCCAGCAACAACCTGACAGCGTACTTCTTGCCATAAGACTTCTGATAGCGATTTCGGTAACCGTACTTCTTACGATAGGATTTATCGCGTCGCTCAAATACAAAGTAACCAACAAGAGGCTTGAACGCATAAGATATTTTGTAAGCAAGCGTAATGAAAGCGGCGAAGAGAGTTTTACCGAAGATGAAATGAACGAGTATCTCGAACTCAAAAAGAAACTTTGCTGACGATTGAATATCAAAGCAACCGTTGACCCGTTTAATACGACAAAAAATCCGCAGCAGATAATGTTGCGGATTTTTTAATATAATTTCGATTTTAGTATAGTGTCGGTTTTAATTCACAATCTCCCTTTACTTCTTTATTATCACGAATATTATCGTCGATTTGCCCCTTTAGCGTTTTCGCTTGCACGACAATATAATGCATAAAAATACCCGACAGCGTCGGGTACGATATTTATTTAAACTGCCTGTTCAGATTGAAAACAATCCTCCCAGTCTGTACGATTGCGAGTGCGTGAGGGCGACCGCAAGAGCGTCTGCAGCGTCGTCGGGTTTAGGTATGGATTTCAGCCTGAGCATACGCGTTACCATATACTGCATCTGCTTTTTATCCGCCTTTCCGTATCCGGTAATCGCCTGTTTAATCTGCATAGGCGTATACTCGTAAAGTCTGCCGCACCTGTCAGAACAAGCCAGCAAAATCACGCCTCTTGCCTGGGCGACGTTTATACCTGTCGTAATGTTTTTTGTAAAAAACAATTCTTCTATCGCCACGCAGTCCGGCTTGAACTTGTCAAAAAGCGCGTTCACGCCGTCGTATATCATATGCAGTCGCGCGGGGACGCTTTCGTTTTTAGGCGTTTCGATAACGCCGTAATCTATCGCGGTTACGTTGCCTTTTTCGCTGTTGACGATTCCGTAACCGACGATTGCCAGCCCCGGGTCGATGCCCATGATTATCATTTACGCACCTGACCGTTTCCGCGTACTATATATTTCTCGCTCGTAAGCTGTTTAAGTCCCAGAGGACCTCTTGCGTGCAGCTTTTGAGTGGAAATACCTATCTCCGCCCCGAAACCGAATTCAAAGCCGTCAGTAAATCTCGTGCTTGCATTGACGTAAACGCACGCGCTGTCCACCTTTGCGACAAAGTAGTCTGCAGCCTTCTTATCGTTTGTCAGGATACCGTCGCTGTGTCCCGTGCCGTGAGCATTTACTCTTTCGGTTGCCTCTGCCACGCCGTCCACGATATATGCCGTAAGAACTTTATCGCCGTGTTCTTTGAAATATTCCTGCTCGTCGCAAGGAACAATATAATCGCAATAAGAGCGCGCCTCTTCGCTGCCGTTTACGACGCAGCCGTTTTGCTTAAGAATACCGCATACGAGAGGTAAAAACTGTTTTGCGACGCTCCTGTCGACAAGGAGCTGTTCAAGCGCGTTGCACGTAGAAGGACGGCTGAGTTTAGCGTTTGCGACAACCGCCGCAGCCATGTCCAAATCAGCGGTTTTTTCAACGTAAAGATGACAGTTTCCGCCCGCGCTCGCGATTACGGGCATAAGCGCGTTTTCAAGCACGAATTTCTTAAGTCCGTCGCCGCCGCGGGGGATTATAACGTCGATATATTTGCTTTGGCGCAGCATAGCGAGAGAGCCTTCTCTCGTAACGTCGTCGACAAAAGCAACGATATTGCGGCTGATTACTCCGCTTTTTTCGATAGCATCGCCAATGATTGCCGCCAGAATACGATTGCTGTTTATCGCCTCTTTTCCGCCTCTCAAAATAACGCAGTTGCCTGACTTTATACAGAGCGCGGCAACGTCAGCCGTTACGTTGGGGCGCGACTCGTAAATCACGCCTATAACGCCAAGAGGCACGCGTACTTTGCTTATTTCCAGCCCGTTGGGGCGTATAAACGTTTCTGTAATTTCACCGACGGGGTCGTCGAGTTTCGCAACGTCGCGCACGCCTTCGCAGATTGCAGCGATACGCTTGTCGTCAAGGCGCAGTCTGTCTTTCATAGCCTCGCTGAGCGCGCTTGCCGCCTCTATGTCTTTGGCGTTTTCTTTGAGAATAGCGGCTTTACTTGCCTCTATTTCGTCCGCGATTGCGTTCAATATTCTGTTTTTGTCTTCGCTGCCCAGCGTAGCCAGGTCATAACTTGCCAGCTTTGCAAGCGAACAAATCTTTTCGATATCGGCCATAATGCACCTCATAGAACCGACAAATGCGGTAAATTACTCTTCTTCCTCTTCTTCTGAAAGCTCGGCGTTGTGGTAAACGTCCTGAACGTCGTCGTTTTCTTCAAGCATATCCAGAAGTCTTCTGACTTTTACTTCTGTTTCCTCGTCTACTTTAACCGTATTTGAAGGAATCATGGTAAGTTCCGCAGAAAGAACGGTAAGCGACTTGTTTGCCTCAATAGCCTGTTTGACCGTTTCAAAGTCTGCGACCTGAGCGTATATTTCGTATACGTCCTCGTCCGTAACGACGTCGTCTGCGCCTGCCTCGAGGGCGATTTCCATCATAGAATCCTCGTCGACGTTGCCTTTCTCCACAACGATGACGCCTTTCTTGTCAAACATATAGCTTACGCAGCCGGTCGTACCCAGATTTCCGCCGCACTTGTCAAAATGGTGTCTGACGTCGCTTGCGGTACGGTTTTTGTTGTCTGTAAGAGTTCTAACGATAACTGCAACACCGCCTGCCGCATAACCTTCATAAGTGATTTCTTCATAATTGACTGCGTTCAGGTCGCCGCTCGCCTTTTTGATACCTCTGACAATGTTGTCGTTGGGCATATTGTTGGCTTTCGCCTTTGCGATAACGTCGCGCAGTTTAGAATTTATATTGGGGTCGGGTCCGCCCGCTTTTACCGCAACGGCAATTTCTCTGCCTATTTTGGTAAACACGTTTGCGCGCTTAGCGTCTGCCGCGCCCTTTTTATTTTTGATGTTAGCCCATTTGCTATGTCCTGACATGAAGAATTCCTCCGTAACTGTAATCAACGCTATTATTTTATACCAAAACAGCGGCAAAAGCAAGGCAACGCGCGCATTTAATATAAATACGCGAGAATAAAATGCGTTTCTCAAAACAGCTGAAAATTCAAAGCCGTTATCAAACCGCCGTTTTGTTTATTTCTGATACACGAAAGTATAAAGAGCAATGCTCATTGCGACTGCGGCATTAAGCGACTCCATACCCTCTTTCATAGGAAGAGCGAGAGTCTTGCAGGCTTTTTTTCTGAAATAAGAAGAAACGCCGTGAGCCTCGTTGCCGGCGACCAGAGCAAAAGGTCTGTCCTTGTCAATCTGAGCGGAATAAATATTCTCTCCGCCCATATCGAGCGCATAGACGTTGTGTCCGTGCAGTAAGCCGTCCAGTTCCTGCTCCCCGTCCGCCTCGACGATATTCACCGCAAACACGCCGCCCATAGAACCTCTGACCACCTTTCCCGACGTCCAGTCGGTGCAATTTACCGCAAGAATCTGACTTATGCCGCAAGCCACGCACGTTCTTACAATCGTACCGAAATTGCCCGGGTCTGAAATCCCGTCGAGAACGGCGACGTCCTCTTTTATGACGCGTTTTGCAAGCGGCATGGCGACAACGGCGACAATTCCGGCAGGAGAAGTTGTGTCGCTTATCTGCTGCATACATTTGTCAGACACTTCGTAAATCCTGGTACGCGTCCCCTCGTACTTTCTGACAATATCTGTAAACTGCTCTACCTTATCCTGCGCAACGATAAGCGCGTCCACTATGACGTCGTCAGGAAGGTCGCGGACGATGTTTGCTCCTTCGGCAAGCAACTTGCCCTCTTTATAGCGCACGTCCTTGTTCTTGAGCGACTTGAAATATTTGATTTTTGCGTTCGCAACGCTTGTAATCGTTTCTCTCATACAGTTATTTTAACATAATAACAGATTATTTTCAATACCTGTTTTGACAAGAGGCAAAATGTTTTTAAGTGTTATAAAAAATCATATTACGCAAGCAGACCGTCCGTCGCACGTCCATTTGATAAATATAGCCGCGTTTTACGCTCACGGGCAGGAAAAAATCAACTCAATCGCTTTTTATATGACGATTATCTCAAAAACAGTGAAATTATTATTTTGAAGACAAAAAGACAGCCCCGCTAAGGAGCTGTCTTTTTGAGTTAAATGTCGTTTTTCAGGCTGATTTCTTCCAGTCCTCAAACAGGTACCGGTCTGTAAGATAGTCCGCCGCAGTCGCAGGGTCAGAAATCGCATCTGCGCTTATCTCCGCTGCGTCGCTGTCAAAATCGTATACGCTCCAACCGTTGACGTCTGCAAAAATCACGCTTTCCACACCGCAATCTTCAAAAGCGGAACCTGATATGCTCACAACCGAAGAAGGAATCGTTACAGACTTCAGATTTGCACAGTCAGCAAATGCGTAATATATGATTTTCTCAAGCCCTTCAGGGAGAACGATTTCTTCGAGAACACTTCCCTCAAAGCAATGCCAGTCAAGAGTTTTTACGCCCTCCGGTACGGTAAACGATTTTTCCTCTTTACCGCTTGCATAACGGTACATAACAGTTCCGTCCTTTGA